>CAYSIJ010000033.1:3406-4389 GCA_964431155.1 uncultured Gammaproteobacteria bacterium | reverse complement strand
TAATAGTCGGCAGAAAAAACAGTAAAAACAAAATCACCGCCCCCACAAAAAGCCAGGAAACGGTTTTAATTAAGATCAAGACAAAATTAAGCCCAGTGCGGCGCCAAGACATATTATTTATCATTATTTTTTAGTTTTATTAGTTTCATCCTCGTCAACAAGAACAATTTTCTTGCCGTGTATAATGTTATAAATGAAAAAATCGGCAATATCTACCCGATAACGATATTCACGATAATCCATGATGGTGTAATTCAATTCCCTCCCCAAATCTTCTTCTAGCTCCGAGATTAAGGGGACGATTTTGTCGCGGTTAAAGCGTCCAACCAAAAGGATGTCGGTTTGTGACTTTGGATTGTTGGCCAAACTGCCGCTCAAGAACTTGGGACTTTACTACTAACGCTTTTATCTCTGGGAATAGTACAAAATCTTTATCAATATGATAAAATTTCTTTTCGGTTTTGTTGCGGTCTTCTTCCTGCCCTGAAGCGTCGCGGTGTTCATCGGCAACCAACAAGCCAAAAGACTGGAGGTTTTCTAGCTCCCGCCGAATTGAATTGACTTGCATTTTTAGATCTCTGGCGAGCTGTCGAAGGTAAAACTTTTCGTTCTGATTGAGAACAAATATTTTGAGCAACTTCACCCGTGCCTGAGAACCAAATAATTTGGTTAGCATTTGTTTATTCACTGCTTTGTTGTATAATAATAATATAACAAGCAACCAAATGCGTCAAACTAAAAATTCACCAGAATCAAATTTTTTATGTACAAAATAGCTCCATTAATTCTTAATTCCGGGAAGAAAACTGGCGGTGCCGGCCAGATTTTTATTGCTCAGCCAGACGCCCTCAAAGAAGATTTGGCTGGAAAATTATTTATTCTTTTTGAGGCCAAAGGGAAAAGCGCTGATTTGAGCCAAATTGCTGATTTTTTAATAGCGAATCTGAACTATTATTACTACGAGAATGAAAAGATTTCGCTTT
>CAYSIJ010000033.1:625-3396 GCA_964431155.1 uncultured Gammaproteobacteria bacterium | reverse complement strand
TGAATTTTGGGAATGGCTAAACAACGAAAAACTTTCCTTTAATCCATTAAACGCTAGCATTACGGCGGGAATTGTTTTGGAGCAAGAAATTCATTTTTCCACCTTTGGCTCAAACAAAATAAAATTAATCTTTAAAAAGGGGGCTGGCTATGAAATTGTTGATTTATTAAAAAATGAGCAAGGAAATGAAGGAGTGAGCGACAAATTGTTTTCCTCAGTGATTAGCGGACAATTGCCATCTGACGCCTCTTTTGTCTTGTCTAATGAAGTATTACCCGAATACATTTCCGAAGATGAATTAAAAACTATTATCTCCAAACTGCCACCAATCAGCGCCGCTGAGCAAATAAAAAACTACTTAGCCGCTTCAAATTCCTTCGTTCCCTTCCTAGCAATAATAATAAAAGGAACAAAGCTTGGCTCTGAAAATCGAGAAGTGGCTTATAGTGATTCAGCGAGTGCCCACGCTTCAATGAATAATCTTAATTACACCAAAGAAAAGACGGAACGTCTGCTTTCACCAATCAGCGCAATCAACATTAAAAAAGGAGTAAAAAGGGCAACTAGTTTTTTTGATAAATTTCTTCCACAACCGAAAAATCCAGAAATCAATTTAAGAAATGATTATAATGACCACCACTTGAAATCCCCCATAATTTCACCGATTAGCGCTGGGCCACAAAAAATCGGAATTTCTGAACCGATGCGTCGCCGCAATACTCAAAACAAAAACTCCGGCTCTAATTTTGGGAAAATTGTCAAAATAACATTAATGACTATTGCGGGAACTATCAGGGGAATCGGCCAGATTTTTGGAATTTCTTTTTGGAAAAATGCCCCGCAAAAAACAAAAAACTGGTTTTTTTCTCTCAATCTTCAACAAAAAATCTTGGCCGGGATTTTGTTAATCGGCTCCCTGCTTTTGATTATCAGCATTTTTTCTACTGGCAGTATTAATAAGTCCCAAGAAGAAAAGAAAACCGCTGCAACAATAATTTCCGGAGTCAAGGAAAAGGAAGATCAAATTGATTCTTATTTGCTTTATGGTAATGAAGAGGGGGCAAAAATTATTGCTCAAAAAATTGAAAGCGACTTGGCCGGATTAAACGAAAAACAAAAGAACAGCACCGACTTTAAAACTATCAACGAACGATTTGCCGCTCAATTGTTAAAATTACAGCATTTAAATAAATTGGAGGCCGTTGAAGTCTTTGATTTTTCAAGCAAGCAACCCGGCGCCAACCCTGAAGCTCTTTATTTAAAAGATTTTTCTCTTTTTGCTTTTGATAGCACAACCAAAACATCTTATCTTTATGATTTAAAGAATTCTGATTCTGTAAAAAATAATATTAGCAAATTAGACTCTCCAATCTATGGCGCTAGCGATAAATCTGGAAACGTCTTTTTATTTAGTGGCCAAAATATCGGCAAATTAAACGCTGCGGAAAATACTTTGGAATTTACACCAATTGCTATTGGTGCCAACCAAACAATTATTGGTTTTGATACTTTTACTAGCAAAGCCTATCTTTTGAACGGATTAAATGGCCAAATCTACCGCCACACTTTAAAAGACGGAAAATACCAAGGTGATGAAGCTCGCCTAAAAACTCCGGCTGGGAGCGGAGCTGCTGCTTTTACAATTGATAAATCTGCAGACAACAGTCCAATTTTTGTCGTTAAAAAAAGTGGCGAAATTCAAAAATATCTAAATGGAGAAAAACAAACTTTCAACTCCGACTCCCTTTTGCCAACAACCAGTGGAATTTCAAAGATTGTTTTAAACGGCAGCAGCATCTATCTTATTGACCGCCAAGAAAAAAGAATTATTATTTTTTCTTTGGATGCCGGAAAAACCAAAGCAAAATTTAAGGCGCAATATCAGTTTACGAACTTAACCGAATTAAAAGACGCGGCAATCAGCGGAAATACCGCTTATCTTTTAAGCGGTAGTAAGATTTATCGGGCGGAGATTAAATAGAAGAAAAATATTGAATAATACAAAAAACACCCTTGCGGGTGTTTTTCATTTTGAGTATTTTCAAAAGTGGTTTAAATAACTTATTTCAAAGTTACTTTTGCACCAGCTTCTTCTAATTCCTTCTTGATTTTTTCAGCTTCTTCCTTTTTGACGCCTTCACGAACCATCTTTGGAGCGGCATCTACTAAGTCTTTGGCTTCTTTCAAACCGAGTTCAGTCAGGGTGCGAACAACTTTAATAACATTAATTTTGTTTGCGCCACCATCGGTTAATTCAATGTCAAAAGTGTCTTTTGCTTCAACAGCTTCACCACCGGCAGCTGGAGCAGCGGCCATCATCATGGCTGGAGCAGCAGCAGAAACACCAAATTTTTCTTCTAAGATTTTTACGAGCTCAGCTAAATCTAAAACACTCATTTTTTCGATTTCACTGACGAGGGAAGCAAATTTTGCTGGTACCTCGATTTCTTTTTTGTCTTCCATAGTTTTGAAGTTAATTTTATTTTTTATAATTTAAACCTTTTTCTCTTCAATCGCTTTTAGAACATAAACGAAATTGCGTAAATTCCCGGACAAAACGTTGACGAAACCGGAGATTGGCGCATTCAAAGAACCAACCAGCTTGGCATACAACTCAGTTTTGCTTGGTAATTGTGCTAAAGCAACCACTTCTTCCTTGGAAAGAATTTTTCCATCAAGTAGACCGCCAAGAAAAAAGATATTATCTTCCTTCCCTTTGGCAAAAGCGTGGACCGCTTTTACTGGTGAAACTTCGTCCTCGTAAGAGAAGA
>CAYSIJ010000033.1:0-615 GCA_964431155.1 uncultured Gammaproteobacteria bacterium | reverse complement strand
TGCCGCCACCTTACCATCAAAACCTCTTGCATTCAAACCTTCAATCCCTTGATTTTTGAAAGCTAAATTCATTAAGGTTTTTTTGGCCACAAAATATTCACCATTTTCGGTGCGTAATTTGTCGCGCAAAGCCTCGTTGTCCTTAACCCCCAAAGCGTTGAAGCCAGCGAAAACAATAGACTTGGACTTTCCAATCTTTGCTTCCAGACTTCGCAGAATTTCTTGCTTTTGGATTTTTGTTTTTGGCATATATATTTTAAATGTTTTAGGTATTTTTATCCCTGCGGGTTTTTGTCTGTGGCGAAAATTTATATTAGACAATTTTCACCTACGAAAAAACATGCAGCGTTAAAAATACTAAAACATTTTTCCATAGCATTGTTCAAATAGAACAAACTATGATCTAAATAAAAAAAGCGACCTTTCGGCCACAGAGGAAAATAAGCTAAAAATAGCTAAATTATCGCCTCGGCAAGACTTATTGGTGTCGCTTGCGGTCTGTGGCTTTGATTATTGTTACCTAAATAATAGCATAAATACGTTGGGTGTCAAGAGTTTTAGGTAATGTGCACACACATATGGCGGTTTTCTCACCAGTATGCCAAAATCAGGCAA
>CAYSIJ010000032.1:1705-4555 GCA_964431155.1 uncultured Gammaproteobacteria bacterium | reverse complement strand
ACCTCCGACCTCAACATTATCAGTGTTGCGCTCTAACCAACTGAGCTAATTGCCCATATTTTTTGACTTTTTCACTATAACAAACCAAAAACAAAAAAGCAATACATATTTCCCTCCGATTCTATAAGGAAACCAGGAATAGTGTCAAGCCATTCATCAAATCTTTTTGGCCACTCTTGTTGGCATAATCCAAAAAAATCAGTTGATTAAAAAAATCAGTTAATTCGGTGTTCGAAAAGTTTTTTGCTTGGGTGGCGGATTTAGAAACAACAAATGGATGAAGACCTAATTCACTTGCAATTAGTCCCGATGCCTTTTTCCCGTCGTAACTTTTTATTTGAATCAAGATTTTAAAATGCCGAATCATCATTGCTAAAAGTTGGTCGGGTTCGGCACCGGCGGCAATTTGCTCTTCAAAAATTTTTACGGCCAATTTTTTGTTTCTCAACCCTAGCGAATCAGTAAAAGAAAAAACATCTTCGCCATAGGCTCGACTGCCGATTTCTTCAACATCTTGGCTTTCTATTTGCCCTTCGGTTTTATAGTGAGTTAGTTTTTTTATTTCATTGCTGATTTGCCAGAGATCGCCCTGGTGGGAAGAAACTAATTCAGCGATCGCCGCTGACGCTATTTTTTTCCCCGCTTTTTCAAATTCAGTTTTTATAAAATTAGTTAATTGAATGGAGTTGAGATTTTTAAATTCTTGGGATAGCTTTTGATCAGCCAAAAAATTAAAAAGAACTTTCGCCTTTGCTTTCAGCGGGGAATTTTTTGTGTTTAGTTCGCCGTCTAAAAAAATCAGAACATTGCGGTCGTCAAGATCGGCTAATTTTTGTTTTTCTAAATAATCTTTTAATTCGGAAAAAATCTTTTCCTGCTTATTCTTAAAAAAATCTTCAATAATTACTAAGCGCTTATTTACAAAAAGTGAACCGGTGTTGATTTGTTCGGCAATTTCTTTGATGCCAATTTTTGCACCGTCAAGCACGCTAATACTAGATGATTGGCTATCAACTTTATCTTGAAAATTCTGACGAATTTCTTTCAATTTTCGGTGGCTGCGAAAAGTATCAGCGCCGTAAAGAAAAATAATCATAAATTCTTAATTGCTTTTTTAAAAAGCATTCCTTTCTCTTCAAAATTTTTAAAGATACTATAACTCGGTGAAGCGGTGGAAAGAAGGACTGCCTTTCCCTTTTCGGTATTTTTAGCGGCGAAACGGACGGCCTCGTCCATGTTTTTCGTTTCCAAGATTTTTGGCAATGGTTTTTCACCGTAAACTTTTTTTAATTCTTCTTTTATTCTCAGGCCAGAATCCGGAAAGAGAATAATATTTGAAATATCAATTTTTTTTATTTTTTTTGCTAGGGCGATAAAGTTATAGCCACGATCTTCACCTCCAAGGAAAATAGTTCCGAGCTGGCTTCCTAAATATTCAATTGCAACGAGAGTTGACTCTGGCGTAGTGGAGATAGCATCGTCATAGAAATACAAATCATTTTTTGGCCCGACGAGCTCCAAGCGATGCTCCAGCCCGCCAAAATTTTTAACACCCGCCCGCACGCAAGTTAATGGAAGTTTTAGGATTTCAATCACGGCGGCGACTGCGGAAATATTTTTTATATTATGTTCTCCTGGCAGCTTTATTTCACTAAGGGGCATTAATTTTTTCCCTTCAAAAAACAAAAAATTATTTTCTATTTTCCAAGTTCCAGAATAATCTTTTTTTGTTGCCAGGTTTTGGGCGGCGATTGCTTTCACAAAAGGAAATTCGCTATTGTAAATAAAATAGTCTTTTGCTTTCTGCCATTTGGCGATATTGGCTTTTGCTTCGCAATAATTTCGGAACCCGCCGTGATAAGGAAGATGGTCTGGAAAAATATTAATCATCACTGCTATTTGGGGGCTTGCCTGTAGATTTTCTAGTTGGTAGCTGGACAATTCATAAACAAAAAAATCTTTTTCGGTGTTATTTTTTAAGTATTTTAAAGGGTCTTTGCCGATATTCCCAACCAGGTGAACTTTTTTCCCAGCTGCTTTTAGTGAGCGATAAATTAAAGTGGCGGTCGTGCTTTTCCCTTTGGTGCCAGTAACGCCGATAACAGTGCCACGGCAATTTTTTAAAAATATTTCCGTAATTGAAGTAAATACCACTCCTCTTTCTTTGGCACTAATAATCTCCAAAAATTGATTAGAAATTCCGGGGGTCTTGATAATCAAATCAAAGTCTTCTAATCCTTGAAGATAATTTTTCCCTTCTCGGATTAGACAATTTTTATCAGGAGCGATGATTTTGTTACGATCTGCTAGCCAGACTTTGAATCGAGATTGATTTTTTCGCCAGTAATTAAAAGCAAATTTTCCTTCTTTTCCAAATCCTAAAATCAAAGTTTTCTGGAAGTTTAGTGGGACAGAATGTTCAGGGCTGTTTGCCATCTCGGAGGTAATTAACGCATTTTGGTTTTTTATTTTTGGCAAGATTTTTTTGCGGAAATATTCAACGACAAAAGATTTGTTCCAAGCGGAGTTTTTGGAAATCAAAACAAAAGCGGCTCGGACTTCCTCGGGCGTACCGACGCAGTCAAAGGGTTTAAAGGCTTTTTCACCCCACAATTCTTGGAATATCGGTAGCATTTTTTTGTCGTCTAACAGGTTGGCGCCGAAAATATTTTTGTTTGTTTTTGGGCTATTCCAGGCGGCAAAAATCGCAAAAGAGAAGGCGCATTTTGCGCAAATACCACACCAGCGCTGGCTGGTTTTTCCGTTAATCTTGAAATTTTTATTACAGCTGGAAAAAACTGGGAAGTACTGATGGTAATGAGAAAATTCCCGAGCGATTTTTAATTCAGA
>CAYSIJ010000032.1:1424-1695 GCA_964431155.1 uncultured Gammaproteobacteria bacterium | reverse complement strand
AAAGTATTGAAGATTGGGAGTCAAAAATTGATGGAGATAATTAGCAAAAGCAGTTTCAAACTCAAAACTTTTGCTGTATTGGTGGTTTATCTCTGCGCCCAAATATTTTATGTTACCGAAATTAGCGCTATGTTCATTAGAAAAAATAATATTTTGAAAATCGCCGAGAATTGCTGCCACCACGCAAGTCCAAGAATAAATTGAAGAAATCGGGATGTGCCCGTTAAAAGCGCCGCCCTCATTTAGGCGGAACAATTGTGAATCTATTTCT
>CAYSIJ010000032.1:0-1360 GCA_964431155.1 uncultured Gammaproteobacteria bacterium | reverse complement strand
CGAGGGGCGCCGACTATTTTTGCCGTGTCTTTTTGAATTTTACTGTCGCGCAAACTAATCAAAGAAAAAGAATGGCCGAGCTCTTTTAACCTTTCGGCGCTCAGACACGAATCTTTTCCGCCGCCGATTGGTAACAAGCAGCGGTTTTTAAATTTCGTTTCAATCGGCCTTTTTTCTTTGCCGTGGAATGGGAAATTTATCAAGCCACGAAAATCAATTTTATTTTTATAGAAGAATTCACCCAAACCACGTTCATAGAGTTTATTCCAAAATTCAGCCTGTGCTTTGCTGAGAATGCCGCTTTTTACTTCAATTTTTTTTGGGCAATAGGCTTTGTAATAGCCAACGCCGATGGCTAAATGAAGATTAAACAAGGCGCGGTCTAGTAACTGGCGGTTAATTTGATCCCAATTAGTTTTGCAGGCAGAAAAATCCAAGACTTCCGTGAAGTTTATTTTGTCGTCAAAAGAATAACAAAAAGAGGCCTGTTTCGTTCTTTGATTGAAGGAATAGCTTTTAAAAATAAATTTTTTTGGTGCTTGGTCAGCCATATTTTGATAAATTGATTTTTATCTCTGTTTATGTTTAAATACTATCAAACTTTAAAAACTTAATACAATGAGAACAAACCACTTTCGGAAAGTCTGGCAAGATGTCAGAGGCCAGAAAAATTCACTGCGGGTCTATTTGGGCGGCTCGTTCTTTTTCGCCCTAGTATTTTTAGTAATTGTTAAGTTTTTTTTGAATAAATCTTTAACAATTACTACACACCAAGAATATTTTTTTGAGGTGGAAAAAAATATGGGCGTGGAAATTCCGCAGCTAAGCCTCAGTGGATATTGGAATTTTATTTTTTCATTAGTCTGGAGTGTATTTATTTTATTTTTTTCTAAATTTAAAATTTTAGAAAGAAATGAATTGATTCGTCTGCCAGCACTTAACTTTGTGGCAACAGCAATGGGAATTTATTTGAGTTTTTATCTCAATGCGATTCTTTTCGGAGCTATTGCTTATATCGGATTTATTCTGATTTATGTTTCCCTGGTTGTCGTCTTGGAAATCAGTGAAATTATTTGGGATGTTTTCTTTCCCGATTAGCCTTCTTTAAAAATTAAAGAAGGTTTTTTATTTTATTGTCATTTTTTTTAATTCATTCCAGTTATCACCGACTGATGCCTCAACAATAATTGGTACCGAAAATTGATGGGCGTTTTCCATGATATTTTTGATTATTCTAGCATAATCGTCCACCTTCTTTTCGTCAACTTCAAAAATCAATTCATCGTGGACCTGAAGAAGCATTTGGATTTCTCGGCTTTTATCCCCGATTGCTTCATCAACCTTAATCATTGCCAGTTTA
>CAYSIJ010000031.1:4894-5497 GCA_964431155.1 uncultured Gammaproteobacteria bacterium | reverse complement strand
TCTTTATGTCACCAATGTTTCGCGTTTGAAGCGGGGAATTGAGGAAAAAACTTCCAACTCCATTTTGATTAAATTAAATCAGATTGGTACCTTGACCGAAACTATTTCCGCAATCAATTTAGCCTTAGAGAATGGTATGACAGCGGTAATCTCTCATCGCAGTGGCGAAACCGAAGATGCCTTCATCGCCGATTTATCAGTCGCGATGGGCACTGGACAAATCAAGACCGGCGCTCCAGCTCGCAGTGAAAGAACCGCAAAATACAATCGTTTACTGGAAATTGAAGCTAGTTATTTAGTGGCGGACCAATCAAATGGTAAAAAAAATCGCCAAAAAACTTGTCGTTTTGGTTTCCTCTTCAGCCTTTCTTTTGCTGGTGGCGCATTTTTTGTTTTACTTGCTTTTTTGCGATGTTTTTTCTTTTTTCCCGAAATTTCCTTTTTATCCGGTTGTTATTTTTTTAGGGATTTCTTTTGTCTGCATTTTCTTGGCGCAGTTCTTTATTAGCCGTTCGGATAATCGGTATACTAATGGTTTTTATTTTCTAATTTCTTCTTGGCTTGGGATTGCTTGGCAGATTGTGTTGGCCTATTTTGTTGCTC
>CAYSIJ010000031.1:3944-4808 GCA_964431155.1 uncultured Gammaproteobacteria bacterium | reverse complement strand
ACGCTTAGTTTTTTTCTCCTTTTTCAACCCCGAAAATTTTGCTTTGTTTGTTTTTCTTCTGGCGATTGGATTTTCAATTTTTGGTTTTCGTAACGCTTTTCTTCCTTACCCGAAGAAGGTGGACATTAAAATTAAAAATCTTCCAGATTTTTGGGATAACAAAAAACTTGTTCATTTATCCGATGTCCATCTTGGGGCGGTCTATCACCACCGTTTTTTGAGCCGGGTGGCGCGTCTCGTGGAAAAAGAAAAACCGGAGATTGTTTTGATAACCGGTGACTTATTTGATGGCACTGATGGAGATTTTTCTGAAGCCGGAAAAAAATTGCGCGAACTTCATGCGCCTCTTGGGGTTTATCTCGTTTATGGCAATCATGAAAATTATCTTGGCCGTTCTGGTGTTCGCGGACATTTGGTTAGTAGTGGGATTGAAATATTGGATAACAAACTGGTTGAAATTAAGGGTTTGCAGATTGTCGGGATTAGTTATCCAGAAGATAAAATTAAAGATTTTAATTTGTCCGCCATTATTCAATCTTTGCCGGAATGGGATGCCAAAAAATCAAATATTTTGATGTATCATGAACCGATTCAGTTTGAGAATGTCGCTGAAATGGGAGTGGACGTCTATCTTACGGGGCATACTCATTACGGTCAATTATTTCCTTTTAACTTGATTGCGAATTTAGCCTATCGCGGTTATTCTAGGGGATTAAAAAAATTCAAACAAATGACCGCCGTTATTTCTACTGGTGCCGGTACCTGGGGGCCACCGCTTCGCACGACAAGCCGCAGTGAAGTTGTCGTAATTACTCTCTTAAAAAAATAAGGCTACCCTCAAAAACAGACTATCCGACAAGCCCT
>CAYSIJ010000031.1:3633-3934 GCA_964431155.1 uncultured Gammaproteobacteria bacterium | reverse complement strand
AAGGAACCTGCACTCTGCGGGATAGTGACAAATATATGAATATTTCATTACTGCACGAAGCCCTAAAAGAAGAAAAAAAATTTCGTCATACTCAAGCCGATAAAGCAGTTTTTGTTGATTTGATTGATGACTGGTCGCAGGCCACAACTTTTCCTCTCGCTTTGCGCGAAAAATTAAGCCAAGAATGTCCTCTGGAAATTAAGGCTGAGCTCACCGGAGGTACCGGGAAAAAAGGAGCGGTCAAAGCCCTGATTACCTTGGCTGATTTTGAACAAATTGAAACTGTTTTAATCCCTCAGGC
>CAYSIJ010000031.1:0-3623 GCA_964431155.1 uncultured Gammaproteobacteria bacterium | reverse complement strand
AACAATTTTTATTTTGGGCGCGATACTTGAAAAAAGAGAATTATGGTCGGATTGATAACGCCGTCTTTATGGGGCAGGGAGAGCCGTTTCTGAATTATGAAGAAGTAATGAAGGCAGTGAAAATTTTAAATGATCCTGAAACTTTTAATTTTGGTGCTCGTCGTATTTCTATTTCTACCGCTGGTATTATTAATGGTATTAAGCGTTTAGCCGGTGAAAAATTACAGGTTAATCTGGCAATTTCTCTCCATGCGCCAAGCGATGCTCTGCGTTCCAATATTATGCCGGCTGCCGGGCAGACGCCGATCAGAAAACTTTTAGAAGCGGTTGATGCTTATATTGCAAAAACTGGGCGACGCGTGATGTTTGAATACCTTTTAATAAAAGAAGTGAACGATCGCGATGAAGATGCCGTGATGCTCGCCAAACTTTTAAACAAGCCTCTGTATTTGGTGAATTTAATTCCTTACAATCAAACCGGACGTTTTCAACCGAGCACCCCAGCTAGAACTGCGCGATTTATGGATTTGCTGGAAAGAACTGGCTTGCCGGTGACTGCGCGCCGCAGTCTCGGACAGGAGATTGATGCCGCTTGCGGCCAGCTAGCTGGGAAAAAGAAAAAATAAAGATAAAAAATATGTTTACTTTAAATTTGTTGCCTTTTGAAAAAAATTCTCTGGAGCCGTACATTTCAGGAAAAACTCTGGGGTTTCATTATGAAAAACACCACCAGACTTATCTTGATAATCTCAACAAATTAACAATCGGCACAGAATTAGAAAATTTATCACTGATGGAAGTAATTCAAAAATCTGCCGGGAAAATTGAATTAGCTAGCGTTTTTAATAATGCCTCTCAAGTTTATAACCATGATTTTTTTTGGTCTAGCTTGACGCCAATTGCCGAAAAAAACAAAATTTCTGAGGAGCTCTTTTCGGTTATCAATTCTTCTTTCGGCAGTTTTGAAAATTTTTGCGAAGAGTTCAAAAATGGCGCTGTGTCGCAATTCGGGAGTGGTTGGGTCTGGCTAGTTAAAGATGGTGAAAAACTATCTATTTTGAAAACTGCCAACGCCGATACCGCTTTTTTGCACAACGTCAAACCATTGCTAGTAATTGATGTTTGGGAGCATGCCTATTATTTGGATTATCAAAATCGTCGTGGCGATTTTGTTCTAGCAATAATAAATAATCTCTTAAATTGGGAATTTGCCGCTGATAATTTTAAAAGTTAATTATGATCTTTGAATTTAAATCAAACTTAAAAAGGGAGGACCGCGAACCATACACAACTATTTATCTGGTTCGTCATTGCCACCCGGAGTATAGTCTGGAAAAAAAAATCGGCTCTGAAAATATGACTCTTTCTGAGGCCGGCCTTAAACAGCGGAAAGCTTTAACTAAAAAATTATTAACTCTTGGAATAGAAAGAATATATTCTAGTGAACTTCAGCGTGCCAAAGAAACTGCCGCTTTGTTCGCGAAGCAGTCTGGTAAGCGAATTAGAATTGATGCGCGCTTTAATGAAATTGATTGGTTGGAATGGCATCGAGTAAAATTTTTTCATATTTCTGAAAAAAATCGTCACAAGCGTTTGAAAGGATATGAAAAAATGGACAAGCAATTAAATGAAATCCAAGTTACCGCCCGACTGGCTCTAACCGATATTTATAAAAAAAATAAAGGAAAGACTGTGGCGGTGTTCTCTCATGGCAATTTAATTAAAGCTATTTTGACAGGAATCTTGGATGCCGATATTATTGGTTTTTTGTCTTTGGAGATTTTTCAATCTTCCATTAGCAAGTTAATGATTGATAAAGACGGGGTGGTTAAAATTAATTTTGTAAATAGCGTCGGTCATTTGCGAAAACCGCCAGAAGAGGATTTGTTTGTTACCCTTATTGATTGACATAGCCGGTATTTTCCCGTATTATATAGGAAAAGAGCTTAGAGATTTCTAGGCCCTTTAATATTTTTAGCTAGTATTTAATTAATTATCATGCCTCAAAATTTTCTTGTCGGCCATTTTTTTGTGTCGGGAAGGGGGCAGAAGCTCGAGCGTTTCAGACGCCGGGGTAAAAAGAAAAAAATATGGTAAAGATCCCAAAAATGGAAGACATGCTGAAAGCCGGTATGCACTTCGGCCATCGCACAAATCGCTGGCACCCAAAAATGAAACCGTTTATTTTTGGTGAAAAAAATGGCATTTATATTATTGACCTTTCCAAAAGTCAGGAGAAATTAAAAGAAGCCTTGGAATTCATTCAAACTTTAGTTAAAGAAGAAAAAAGCATTCTATTCGTCGGTACAAAAAACCAGGTTAAGGAACCAATGAAGAAGATGGCGGAAGTTGCTTCTATGCCATACATCGTCGGCAAATGGCTTGGCGGTTATTTGACCAACTTTGTAGTGGTAAAAAAATCTGTCAAAAAATACATTGATTTAATTGAAAAGAAAAAGACTGGCAAATTGGAAAAATATACCAAAAAAGAACAATTAGACTTTGACCGCGAAATCAAAAAATTAGAAGCTCGGGTTTCCGGTTTGGTCAACTTAAACAAACTTCCGGATGCTTTATTTGTTTGGGATATCAAAGAAGAAGAAACCGCAATCACCGAAGCAATCAACAAACACATCCCGATTATTGCCGTTTGTGACACCAACGTTAACCCAGATCTCGTGAACTATCCGATTCCTGCTAATGATGATTCCACAAAAACCATCAAATTAATTTTGGAAACCGTGAAGGACGCGATTCTTGATGCTCGCAAATAATTTTTTATTTTATTTTTTAATTCCCTAATCATATGGAACTGATTAAACAATTACGTGAAATGACCGGCGCTGGTATTGTTGATTGCAAAAAAGCTCTCAGCGAAGCTAATGGTGATTTGAACATCGCCGTAGAAATCTTGCGCAAGAAAGGCATTGCCAAATCTGCCAAACGAGCTGATCGCGAAACTAGCGAAGGAATTGTGGTAGTTGCTGTTAATGCTGATGCCACTGAGGGTTATGCAATTGAGGTTGATTCAGAAACCGATTTTGTGGCGCGAAGTGATAAATTTCAAGAATTTGTTGCTAACGCTCTGGAATTAGTGAAAACTGCCAAGCCAGCCGATGTTGATGCCTTGCTAGCCTTAGATATGAACGGCTTGAGCGTTGGTGATACTCTAAACACCTTAAGCGGGGAAAAATTGGCCGTGAAACGTTTGGCAATTTTAAAAGGAGCAACCGTGGCAGCCTATTCTCATTTGGGCGGACGGATTGGTGTTTTGGTGGCGATTGATGCTCCTGGAAAGAACCAGGAAGCAGTTGATATTGCGATGCAAGTTGCGGCTGCCAACCCAAGATATTTGGTTCCGGCCGAAGTTTCTGTTGAAGAAATGGACAAAGAAAAAGAAATCTATCGCGAACAATTAATCAAAGAAGGAAAGCCAGAAGTAATGGTTGAAAAAATCTTAGAAGGAAAAATGGGTAAGTATTATTCTGAAGTTTGTTTACTGGAACAAGAATTTATTAAGGACGACAAAAAGAAGGTGAAGGATATTTTGGGCGGCGCAACTGTTTCTGCTTTTGTTCGCTTCAGTCTCTAATTTATGATTATCGCCGAAGTCCAATTTGCTT
>CAYSIJ010000030.1:5319-9146 GCA_964431155.1 uncultured Gammaproteobacteria bacterium | reverse complement strand
AGTTCCGTTGTCTAATTTTATTCTTAAATTAGTAATTTTAAGATATAATAAGTCTATATGAAAAATGCAATAATAATACACGGAACTTATGGTAATCCTGATGAGAATTGGTTTCCGTGGCTAAAAACTGAATTAGAGAAGATTGGTTATCAAGTTCATGTACCAATATTTCCAACGCCAGAAGATCAAAACTTAGAAGTCTGGTTAAAGGTAATTGGTGATTTGAACAACAATATTGGAGCGCAAACGATTTTTATTGGGCATAGTGTTGGGGCGTCTTTTATTTTATCAATTCTGGAATCATTAAACTTACCTGTTAGAGCGGCTTTTTTAGTTTCTGGTTTTTTAGGATTACTTGATAATGAAGAATTTGATAATCTGAATAAAGAATTCGTTAATAGAAAATTTGATTGGGATAAAATAAAAAGGAATGTTCAGAAGATTTATTTGTATCACTCTAATAATGACCCGTATGTTCCAATTGAAAGAGCTTATGAGTTAGCAATTAATCTTGGGGTCGAGCCGATAATTATAGAAAACGGTGGACATTTTAATGAAAAAGCTGGCTATAAAGAATTTCCTAGATTATTATTCGATATAAAAAATATTTAATATACAAATATGGATTTAAATAATAAAGTAGTAGTTATAACTGGTGGAACTAAAGGATTTGGTAAATCATTAGCTATGTTTTTAAAAAAAGAAAATTGCCAAGTTATTATTTCAAGCGACAATAGTGAAGATTTAAGAAACGTGACACGGGAGATAACCGTTGATTCTTTTTTAGCAGATGTAACAAAACCAGAAGATTTAACTAATTTAGCTAAGTATGTAAACGATAAATATGGCCAAATTGATGTTTGGATAAATAACGCTGGCATACAAATAGCCCCAAGTTTAATTGAAAATATTGATATTGTTAAATTGAGACGTTTATTTGATGTTAATTTTTTTGGATATTTTTATGGTTGCAAGACAGCCATTAAATATATGGCGCAGCAAAGTAGTGGTTTAATAATTAATATTAACTCAACCGCTGGTTTAGATGGCAAACCAATGATTAGTGCGTATTCTTCTTCAAAATTCGCCATTAAAGGCTTGACGGAATCAATTAGAAAAGAGATTGGCGGCAATATAAGTATTTATGCTGTTTATCCTGGAGGAATGCAAACAGATATTTATCAAGAAAAAATACCAAATGATATCAGTGAATATATGTTGGTTGATGATGTAGTTCGAAAAGTTATTGATAATTTAAAGAGTGACAATCCTAATCCAGATCTAATTGTTAAGAGACCGATGAGTATTTAATATTGAGTTTGAATAGTTTTAAGTCTTCAGTTATCGTTTTTCAATCAAGCGTTCTAAAAGCGTTCAGTATGTGGAACAAAACATTTTATAGGCTAATTTTAGCCTATTTTTTGTATATATATTGACAAGCATATAATTTTATGCTATTTTCTTATTATCAAAACAATTCATTAATAACTTAAAAAAGCAATCATGAAAATTTCAGGAATTTCAGTAATTTTATTAGCTATCTGCTTGTGCAGTTGCAAGAAAGACGAGCCCGCCGTTCTCGAAGAAATAGCAATCGAGAGCATAAAGGTAACCGATGTAGAAATAAATTCAGCAACAATTATCGTTGGAATGAAAAACTTTACTGGGACAGAAGCTAGGGGGATTCAATACGGAACTAGCCTTAATCAATTAAACAAAGAACAGCTAATCCAAAATGGATTAACTGTTTGCTTGAACACCCTCTCAGCAAACACAACCTACTACGCTAGAGCCTTCGTTATTAGCAACGGAGTAACTAGCTACAGCGAAACTATCTCTTTCTGGACTTATGCTCTAGAGTACGATGGAAGTTTCTACCACACAGTTGATGTTGGCGGAAATACTTGGACTGTTGAAAATCTGAAAGCAACTCACTACCGAAATGGAGATGCAATCGAGGCCGGGCAAACTAATCTTAGTTGGATTACTTTATTGCATGGTGCTTATTGCAGTTATAACAACGACGACGGTTTGGTGAAAACATACGGACGTTTGTACAATTATCTTGCCATTTCTGACGAACGAAACATTGCACCGCTTGGATGGCACATTCCAAGTATGGAAGAGTGGGGACCTCTATTTAAACTAAAAGCAGAAGACCTGATGTCTGTGAATTATTGGGAGAGTGAATTAATACATCCTACCAATGAGACCAACTTTAATGCTTTGCCTGCGGGACGTTTTTACGCCAGCACCTACAGCTCAACGAATGGATATAAATTTGATCTACTCGGGAAAGCAACATATTTTGCTAGCTCTTCTTTCTATTCCGATGCTGCGGGATTCACCTATTGGATGATATCACCAACACTGGATGGAAGAAACAACAGACTACTCGAGGCCCATCTTGATTGCAAGACACAAAACCCTTCCGGTCAATCTGGTTGCGCTATCAGCATAAGACTAGTAAAAGACCAATAAAATAAATGCTACAAAAGCCTTTCTATCAACGAAAGGCTTTTTTTATTTCCAAAAACATTTTCTAACATTCCTCAATTTGCCGAGCAAAACATTTTATAGGCTAATTTTGGCCTATTTTTTGCTATATGGTTGACAATTATATATTTATATGATATACTAGTTTTATATAAAATAAATTGTAAACTTTAAAAACTAAATAATAATGGAAACAAAGAAAAAATCTTTTGACGAAAAAGAGCAAAGAAAATCTGATGCTCTTTTGATTGCTGTTTTACTATGCATCCTTGCAGCGACGCCTATTACGTGTTGGGGCGACGGTCTTCTTCAGGGATACTCAACTTTTGAGCAAATTAGGTCGGTTATCCTGCTCTTGATTGTTGGAGTGATAGGCTATGCTATTGGATATTATGTTCCTCTACGTAAATGGATGAACAGCAAACAAGAAGAGGACGCGGAATAAATAATTAATCTTCAATAAATTTATTAATCATCAAATAGTGACAGTAATGAACGAAATCAATGAATTTTTAAAAGCAGAACAAAGCGCCTTAGACGCCGCCGCAAAAACAACCGAAAATTTAACATATGAGCAGGTATGTAGAAATTTAAAATTTTACTGCGGTTGGAACCCAAAAACAGAGAATGGCATAAAAGCACAGATAACCGCTGGTCTCCCACAATTAAAAAATGTGGAGGTTAAGGTAAGAGGTTTTTTTGTGAAAATAACCTTTGAAATGCCAGACGGAGCTCGTAAAAAATATGAGTATAAATAGAAGAAAATAATATTAACCAGACAAGAAGCCACCAAATAATATGAATAGGTGGCTTTTTTATTTCCCAAAACCAACCAATCCCACCATCTCTTCCCTCACCTTTTCCCAGTTTTGGGTTCTGAATTCGTATACAAAGGGGAGCAAAACATTTTATAGGCTAATTTTGGCCTATTTTTTGCTATATGGTTGACAATTATATATTTATATGATATATTGAAATAGTTAATGTTTAGTAGTAATTTAAAAACTTAAGTAAAATGAAAACTATATCAGTAATTTTCTTTGCCGTTATTTGTTTTTTCGCAGTTAGCTGCAGTGTTAACCCGTCAGAGGTTGATGATGACTATGCGAAGGAATTTGTTCAAAAAGTAAAATATATTCAGGACGAAAAAACCGGTTTATGTTACGCTATTGTGGCCACCAGAAGAACTGCTAACTTCTACCAAAACGGTATAAGCTTGACCTGGGTGCCTTGCGATTCAGTTGAAAAATTCCTTATTAAATAAACGATTGCCATAAGGAAATTTAAAATACAAATCAGGAGAAAACAAAAGACCGCCAACTAAAAAGTAG
>CAYSIJ010000030.1:1878-5309 GCA_964431155.1 uncultured Gammaproteobacteria bacterium | reverse complement strand
TATTTCTCAAAACCCACCAATTCCCCCATCTCTTCCCTCACCTTTTCCCAGTTTTGGGCTCTGAATTCGTATACAAACAAACTGTTGCCAAAAAATATATGTTATGGTATTTTATTTTGACAATTAGAGGTGTGAACTTTAAAAACAAAACAAATGAAAAAGAATATTAGGTATTGCGATGAACTGCATTGGGTAAGTTTATGGCGCAGATTAGGTGTTTATTCTTATGATAAAGTTGTGAATGCTTACATAGAACTTGTGGAGCGTTATAATAAGCCTCATCGGAAATATCATAACCTTGAGCACATTAATCATTGTCTGACAGAATTTAGCACGGTTTGGATTTTAGCCACAGAGCCTGATGTTCTAGAGCTAGCTATTTGGTATCACGATGCTGTTTATGATATTAGTGCTCCCGATAATGAAGAGCTTAGTGCTCTTGTAGTAGAAGCGGTAATGATGGATTTTCTTTTGCCAGTCGATTTAATCGAAAAGGTAAAGAATATTATAATCGCCACTAAACACAATGAAATTCCAGATAGGTATGATGCTAGGCTAATGTTAGATATAGATATTTCTAATATTGGCCAGGCTGAAAAATTTAAAGAAACTAATAAACTGATAAGGGAAGAATATTCTTCTGTTCCTAGCAGTTTATTTGCTAGCGGTCGTTCTAATATCTTGCAATCTTTTTTAAGTCGTCCCAGTATTTATTTGACTGAATTTTTTCAGGAAAAATATGAAAAGAGCGCTAGAGAAAATATTGCATCTTCAGTTACCGAACTTAACGCTTAAGTATTAAACAATCACAACCCTGAAACCAAAACAGTTTCAGGGTTTTTTATTTTTTCAACTTCACCAATCTCCCTATCTCTCCCATCGCCTCTTCCCAGCTCACGGTTCTGGATTCGTATACAAATTATAACGATTGACATCACTACATTTGTATGATGTAATCATTTTACTAAGAACTTTCATTAACAAATAAAAAATAGATAGATATGGACAACAAACCACGAGATTACCAAGCGTATGTCACGATTGTGGACGGAAAAACAGTATTAATTGACCCCATCGGCTATGCAGTTATACAAGCAGTTAATAAAAGTAATTGCGAAAACACTTATTTGTCTCAGGCAGACAGAATACAACACTTTAAAAATCGCATCAATGAAAAAATGCTCGATTCCAGGGATTTTGTTATTAATGTCATTAATGTAGACTCCCCTTATGGTTGTGAAATCGCGGAAATTCTTATGCCGGGACACGACTGGCAACAATACCGAGACAAAGGAGAGACACCTTACGCAAGAGGGTTGGCAACAAAAGAAGTAATGATCAAACTAATTTCTTCTTTCGACCAAGAAGCCGCAGACAAAATCATCCAAATGGAACAAATACCTGTGATCATTATAGATTATGGTGTGGTGGAGATTTTCTCCGTTTAATTATTAGAGGTGGTTACAAATTATTCAAAGGAACCTAATTTATTTTTGGTTCCTTTTTCATTTCCCAAAAACCCTTGATTGTATCCAAAAAACACTCCTTAAAATAAAAAAAAGACGGTTTTATAAAAAAACCGCCAAAAATTCTTTTCTACTTCCCAGCTTTTTCCGGGAGAATAAACCAATCGGGAATGTAGTCCCAGGGGCCTTGATTTTCATTCATACTTATAAAGTTTTTAGTTGATTACAAAACACTACCCTGCTTTCAAAAACTAGTCAACCCCCTTTTCTTTGTCTAAATCCTCAAAAATTGTTATAATTTTCGCAATAAGTAACTACTAAACTATGAAAACTGACAACCAATTCCCTGGCCTTTCACAAGAAGAGGCAAAGCGAATTTTAAAAATATCTGGCTTCAACGAATTAGCTTCACAGAAAAAGAAAAACGGTTTGCTTGCCCTTTTGAAAGTTCTAACCGAACCAATGCTTCTTCTGCTTATTGGTGCCGGGGTTGTTTATCTTTTTTTGGGAGAAATCAGTGACTCTCTAATGCTCCTTTTTGCCGTTTTTGTTGTTATTGGTATTACTTTCTATCAGGAAAGAAAAACCGAAAAAACTCTGGAGGCTCTCAAGGATTTGTCCAGCCCAAAAGCGCTGGTTATAAGAGATGGGGCACAAAAAATCATTGACAGCAAAGAGGTTGTGGCGGGCGATATAATTATTATTAGAGAAGGCGACCGTGTTCCGGCCGATGCCACTATCTTGTCTTGTGAAAATTTATCAGTTGACGAATCACTTCTTACTGGAGAATCGGTGCCGGTTAGAAAATCCGCTTGGGATGGTGATGCGGATCGTCAAAGGCCGGGTGGCGATGATTTGCCTTTTATTTATTCCAGCTCTTTGGTAACCAGCGGCCACGGAATTGCTCAAGTAAATTTTACCGGCATAAGCACTGAAATCGGAAAAATCGGAAAAAGTTTAGAAAATATCAAAGATGAAGACACGCTTCTTCGTAAAGAAACTGGGAGAATTGTCCGCTGGGTAGCACTAGTCGGTTTGATTCTTTGTCTATTGGTGGTTTTATTTTACACCGCCGTTAAGGGTGATTTCGTTACTGGATTACTTTCGGGAATCACTCTCAGTATGGCAATTTTGCCTGAAGAATTTCCCGTGGTCTTGTTGATTTTCTTAACCTTAGGTGCCTGGCGAATTTCCAAAAGAAAAGTTCTTACCAGACATTCAGCGGCAATTGAAACTTTGGGCGCAGCAACAGTCTTGTGTACTGACAAAACTGGCACACTGACTCACAATAAAATGTCTTTGAGTAGTCTTTATTCGGACGGATCTTTTTATGAAGTGAGCGATTTTGCTTCTACTGCTCTGCCACAGAAATTTGAAAAACTTTTGGAATTTAGTATTTTGGCCAGCCAAAAAGATGCTTATGACCCGATTGAAAAAGAGCTCAACAAAATGGGTGAACTTTATTTAAAAAATCTGGAAAATAAGTTCCAAGACTTTGAATTAAAAAAAGAATATTCTTTATCCAAAGAGTTACTTGCACTTTCTCATGTTTGGCATTCCAAGGATCAAAATAAAACCATTATTTCTTCAAAAGGCGCTCCCGAAGCAATTTTTGATCTTTGCCATTTGAACCACGAAAAACGGAAAGAAATTCTAGAAAGAGTAAAAGAAATGTCGGAAAAAGGATTGAGAGTTCTGGGGGTGGCGGAAGCAAGTTTTGTTGGTGCTAATTTGCCGGACAATCAACATGATTTTGAATTCAAGTTTGTTGGCCTACTTGGCTTTATTGATCCAATTCGTTCTAGCGCACCAAGCGCCGTCCGCGAAGCCCACGAAGCGGGAATGCGAGTAATAATGATTACTGGGGATTATCCAGGGACAGCCAAGTTTATTGCTAAAAAAATTGGTATTAAAAATCCAGAAAAATACTTGACCGGTGAAGACTTGGAAAAATTAGATCACCTG
>CAYSIJ010000030.1:0-1855 GCA_964431155.1 uncultured Gammaproteobacteria bacterium | reverse complement strand
CGGTGACGGCGTCAATGACGCACCTGCTCTCAAGGCGGCTCACATTGGCGTAGCAATGGGCGAAAGAGGAACTGATGTTGCTCGTGAAGCCTCGGCCTTAATTCTCCTTAATGATGACTTTTCTTCAATTGTCTCCGCGGTCCGTCTAGGGCGAAGAATTTATGACAACCTCAAAAGAGCAATGGGCTATCTCTTGGCAGTCCACGTGCCAATTGCTGGGATGTCGGTTTTGCCACTCGCTTTTGGAATGCCCGTGGTTTTGTTTCCCGCCCATGTTGCCTTTATGGAATTAATTATTGATCCGGCCTGTTCAACGGTTTTTGAGGCGGAAAAAAGCGATAAGAATATTATGAAAAGACCACCAAGAAATTTGCACCAAAAGATGTTTAGCCTGAGAATAGTTTTAGTTAATTTGGCTCAAGGTTTTGGAATCTTAATTTGCACCTTTCTTTTGTTTGTTTATGCGATAAAATCTGGACACAGCGAAACAGAGGTTAGGTCATTTGCTTTTTCTTCTTTGGTAATTTCTAATTTATTTTTAATTACCGTTAATCTTTCCTGGAAAAAAAATATTTATCAAATTTTGCGTTCAGCTAATAAGGTTTTTATCGCGGTTTTTTCTGGTGGTTTAGTTTGTTTGCTGGCCGTTTTGTATGTCCCATTTTTTGCAGCCTTATTTCATCTCGCTCCTCTAGCACTTGGCGATTTGCTATTGGTATTTTTGGTAGCAATCTTTAGTTTATCTTGGTTTGAAATTTTGAAATGGTTTAAAAATAAATAATTATATGCCTCAAAAATCCGCCTGGGAAAATGAATATCAAAAGTCGCAATTAGTAACCAAAAAAGAGGGGCCGCAGAATTTTATTGTCCAATTCATGAAATATCTAAAAAAAGAAAAGAAGTTGCCGATGAGCGACTTGTTTATTCTTGATTTGGGCTGTGGAACGGGCCGTAACAGCAACTACCTTGCCGAACGGGATAATCAAGTAATCGGGCTGGATATCGCCGCTACCGCCCTGAAAATAGCCTCTGAGAGGGCGAAGAAAGCGGGCCTGGAAGAACAGACAAAATATATCAACCAAAGTATCGGCAAACCGCTTCCCTTTCCTGATAATCACTTTGATTTGGTTTTAGACATTACTGCCTCAAACTCCATAAAAAGCAGCGAGCGGGAAATTTATCTCAAAGAAAGTAGCCGAGTTCTAAAACCAGGAGGATTTATGATTTTGCGCGCCCTCTGTAAAGATGGCGATCAAAACGCTCAAAATCTTCTGAAATCCAGCCCGGGCGGCGAACTGGACACCTACTACTTAAAAGACTTGAAATTAACTGAACGAGTTTTTAGTGAAACAGATATAAAAAACTTATACGGCCGTTACTTTAATTTTGATAAATTACAAAAAGATGTCGGTTACCCCCAAATCAAAGGAGTGACCTACAAAAGAAAATATTGGCTAGCAATATTAACCAAGAAATAAAATTTCTGGACACAAAAAATCCTGCTTCAAAGGCAGGATTTTTTTAGAAAGAAATTATTATTGATTAACAACCGTTCTAGTGATTGGGCCAAACTCCCCATTCGCCGGTATTATCTTGTTAGCTTTTTGAAATCTAATCAAGGCAGACTTGGTGGCTTTTCCAAAGGTGGTGGTTTCTTTGCCAAGAGAACCATTACCTTTTAAGGAGACTAGGAAGCCATGAGTATTGAGATACCTCTGGAGTTCTTTTACTTCTAAGTGGGTGATGCCTAGGGAAAGGTCTTTAGTGAAGAGATATTTCTTGGTTCCGAGAACTTCTACTTTTTGGAAGGAGGAGATGACTTCGTCAGTTACTTGGAGGATGGGGGCGGGATAAA
>CAYSIJ010000029.1:6052-9194 GCA_964431155.1 uncultured Gammaproteobacteria bacterium | reverse complement strand
ATCCATTTCGGCAGCACCTTCGTGCACTTCACCGATCTTGTGTTTTTTACCAGTGTAAAACAAAACCCGCTCGGTAAAAGTGGTTTTTCCGGCATCAATGTGAGCCATGATACCAATGTTTCTAATTTTGTCTAAAGAATAATCTCGAGGCATAAATATGTATTAATAAAATAAATTATTGAGAGAAATGAGAACCTAAAAAATAGGGTTTTATTTTGAGATGAGGATTTAGATACTTTAATAAAATCGGATTTAATTTTGAGATGAAATGCGAGGAAGGAACCGACATTGGAGTGAGCCGTATGTAACATACGGAGAACGAACAATGTTGGGATCCTGACGACGCAGTTCGCTCAAAATGAAAGCCGTTTATCTAGAAAAGTGAGCAAAGGCTTTGTTTGATTCAGCCATTTTATGTACCGCCTCACGCTTTCTAACTGCCGCTCCTTCTCCATTGCTAGCGTCTAAAATTTCAACAGCTAATTTCTCGGCCATCGCCGCTCCCTTGCGGGATAAAGCGGCTTTGATAACCCAGTTGCAACCGAGGAAATAACGGCGTTCGCCACGAACTTGGAAAGGAACTTGGTAGTTTGCACCGCCAACCCGTTTTCCACGTACCTCAACTAAAGGAGAAACCTTTTTGATTGCCTTATTAAAAATATGGCGAGGATCCTGTTTGGTTTTTTGTTTAATAATTTCAAAGGCATCATAAACAATTGATTCAGCAACACTTTTTTTGCCACGTTCCATAATGTAATTAATGAACTTGGCAATAGTTTTGTCGTTGTATTTTGCGTCACCTTCGATATCTCTTTTTGGAGCTTGTTTACCTCTCATAAATGTAGGCTGCGGATTATCAGCTATTTCATAATCCCCGGCTAAATATAGAAATTCTAAATTAAAATAAATTGATTACTTTTTTGCTGCTGCACCAGCTTTTGGACGCTTGGCACCATAACAACTTCTCCCCTGTCGGCGAGCTTCAACGCCAGAGGCATCAAAGACACCACGAACGATTTTGTAGCGGACACCTGGAAGATCTTTGGTTTTCCCCCCCTTGATGAGTACAATGGAGTGCTCTTGCAAGTTGTGGCCCATGCCTGGAATATAGGCAGTAACTTCCATACCATTAGACAACCGGACTCTGGCAATCTTTCGAAGAGCAGAGTTTGGCTTCTTTGGGGTGGTGGTGGTTACCTTCAAGCAAACGCCTTGTTTAAAAGGAGCGCCTTTGGCGATATCTTTCTTTTTGCGATGTAAAGAATCAAGGCTGACATGAAGAGCCAGTGATTTTTTTCGCCCAGTTTTCGGAGTGCGGCCTTTTCTGACCAGCTGATTGATTGTTGGCATAAATAAATTCCGATAGCAAACTACAAATTACGAACTCTAAAAAAAATTCGTTTTTATAATTTAATCTTAAAATAATCCTTGGATTTCAAGGATATTTTTTATTCTTTGTTGTTACTTTAACAAAATAGAAAAAAGAAGTCAAGACTTATGGTAAGTATTTTATCAATAAATAAAGCCTTCTTTGTTTTAGATACTAAACCCCGTAATTAACCGAAACAAGCCAAAAACTACTGGCTGAATAATACCGATACCAAACATCACAAAAATTATCACCAAGATAAAGCCAAATCTTTCTAGGCTTAGAAACTTATTACGCAGTTTTTCTGGTAAAAACGCGGCTAAAATTTTTGATCCGTCCAAAGGCGGCAATGGGACCAAATTAAAGACCGCCAAAACGATATTAATCAAAACAGCGATTGCAATAAAGTTGGCAAAAGCCTCAGAAATTGGAACCAAGCGAATTACCAGGCCGAGAGCTAAAGCAATGGCTAAATTGGCAACTGGGCCGGCAATTGCTACCTTGGCCTCTCCGAAGCGACGATCTTTCAGTAAAAATGGGTTATAAGGGACTGGCTTCGCCCAGCCAAAAATAAAAGGCAAGCGACTCAAAACCATTACAGCTGGCAAAAGAACGGAGCCAAACCAATCAAGATGAGCAATCGGATTGAGAGTCAAACGGCCAGCATTTTTGGCAGTTGGATCACCTAACTGATAGGCCATTATCCCATGGGCATATTCATGCAAAATTGCCGAAAAAATTAGGATAATAATTTGAAATAAAGTTTCCATAAATAATACTTAAATTCTAAAATCTTATGCCATTGTAGCATAGCTTGATTCTTTTTTCAAAACGTGATAAAGTGAGCCTAGTAAAAAATAATTATTTTCATTGTATGGCCAAGAAATGTGATTTATGCGGACGCGGTTCCACAAAAGGCGCTACCCGTTCCCACTCCAAAGTGCAAACCCTCAAAAGACAGAATATCAACCTTCAAACCAAGAATATTGGCGACATGAAGCTGAAAGTCTGCACAAGCTGTTTGAGAACTTCTAAAAAGGAAGAAAAATAGACCTTTGATTTTAAGTATCAAAAATACAAAAAACTGCCGGGAGGCGGTTTTTTATTTTCCCCTTCCTTCTCGCCAATAATTTATCAAACCAAAGATTACTAACAATAAAAAATAATAAAAAAATACTGCCCTAAAATTAATTTGATAATCTAACTTTGCAAACGGCAAGCTCGCACAAATTCTCGCTACTGTTAATAAATATCTCGTTAATAAATAGGCGGGCCAGAAAAATAGGAGACCAACAAAACTACCGAGATAGGAAAATATAACTGCTACCGGCAAAACAATAAATAGCGGCGCAAAAACCCAAGCTGAAAAAAGATTCGCCAGTGGTGCAATCAGAGACACGACACCAAAATAATAGGAGCTAATTGGCCAAGTAAACAGTTGACAAATCAAAGTAACCAAAAACGCTTCCTTCCACCAGGATAAATGTTTCCTAAATAATGGCGCGGAAATTAATAACCCAGAAAAGGCCGCAAAAGATAATTGGAAGCCAATATCATCACGAAGAAGTGAAGGATTAACAAACAACATTGCTGTCGCAGAAAATATTAGTGCCCGCCAAGCCATATTTTCCCGTCCGAAAAATAAGGCCAAGAAAGTTAAAAAAGCCATCACACCGGCCCGGATTGCCGATGGTGCTGCTCCGGAAAATAAAACATAAAAAATCGCGAACGAACTTGAGAAAATTAGGGCTTGTTTTCTTTTTAGACGCAAAG
>CAYSIJ010000029.1:2732-6042 GCA_964431155.1 uncultured Gammaproteobacteria bacterium | reverse complement strand
AACATAACCTGGATGCATGAGGAAAGAATGGCAGACGCAAAGAAAAAGCAAGGCGAGATAATAGCGCGGCAATTAAAGTAATGTGCGAACCAGAAATCGCGATTAGATGACTCAGGCCGGCACTAGAAAACCAAGATTGCTGGACTGGTCCGATTGTCTTGGTATAGCCAAGAAGTAAGGCGACTGCCAACCCAGCGTCTGGCTCTGGCAAAAATTGATTAATCCGATTCATCAAATAATCTCTAAACAAAAATATCTTGGACATCAGAAATATTTTTAGAGCTCTAAATCCATTAATATTCTGACATCCTTCACTTTTCTGAAAACTGGCTTGCCGAAGCATAAAGTATATTCCCTGCTTGGCCAAATATCTGTCGTAACGGAAATCTTCAATCACCCCCGGAAGCTCCAAAACTCCATTTACTAACAAACAATCGCCGTAGCGATATTCTGGATAGGCAGAAGTTTTCGCGATATAGCGCCCGTTATTATTACATAAAACGAGGTTGCGAAAAGCACCATTGCGTTCCGAATTTTCACAAACAAAAACCAACCCAGAAAAATTTGGATTAAAATTATTTAGCTTTTCTTTGACTGGTAAATTTCCCAAATAACGAGTAGCGGCCAAAATAAAAGCGAAAGAAAAAACCAAAAAACCTAAGGCATATTTTTTTATTTTTTGAGGGGTAAAAAAAGCGACTATTGTTAAAATAAGGACCAGCAAAAAAATTGGCCTTAAAATATTAGAAGAAAACAAAGATGCCAAAATAAAAGCGCTTAAAGCACCACCGCAAAAAAATAACAAAAAATTACCCTTGTTCATGGGGTAATTTTAGGATATTGGGGATAAAATTATGATCAAGGTTAGATAAATTACATCTTCTTCCACTTCAAATAGGCTTCCATAAAAGGCAACAAATCTCCATCCAAAACTCGATCTACTTCGGTGGTTTCGTGATTCGTTCGATGATCTTTCACCAAGCGCGCGCCATACAAAATATAAGAACGAATCTGACGACCCCATTCAGCTTTTACCACTCCACCTTTCAATTGTTTTTCTGATGCTTCCCTTTTTTCTTGTTCTAGTTGAAATATTTTTCCTTTTAAAATTTTCATTGCATTTTCGCGATTTTGATGTTGCGATCTCTCGCTCTGGCAAGCAACAACAATCCCAGTCGGAAGATGGGTTAAGCGAATTGCCGATTCAGTTTTGTTCACATTCTGACCACCTGGACCGCTAGAGCGGAACAAATCCACACGCAAGTCTTCATCTTTAATCACCACCTCGTCATTTTCTGGTAGTTCTGGAATGACTTCCACGAGCGCGAAAAAAGTTTGGCGCAAGCTCTCACCATCAAAAGGGGAAATACGTGCCAAGCGATGAACACCGTTTTCGCTCTTCAAATAACCAAAAGCATAGGGGCCGGCTAACCGCAAAGAAACGCTTTTAATACCAGCTTCATTGGCGATAATCCGATCCAAAATTTCTATTTTAAAACCACGACGTTCTCCAAAGCGCAAATACATTCTTTCTAACATCTGTGCCCAATCCTGAGCATCCACGCCGCCAACGCCAGCATGAATAGAAAGAATGGCTGGCAAATCATCATGATCATCGCCGAGCAAAGAGTAGAATTCTAATTCGGCAACTTGTTTTCCTAATTCAGTAACTTTTATGGCTAATTCCCCATTCAAAGCTTCATCGTTTTCTGTGGCTGACATTGAAATCATTTCATCAGTACTAGCCAACTCCTTTTCTATATTATCCAAAGAGTTTAATTCAGTCTGTAAACGCTCTGCCTCACGACTAACATTAGTCGCAATCAGTTGATTCTGCCAAAAGTCTGGTTTGCTCATTATTTCTTTTAATTCCAAAAGACGCTCCTGCTTTTTGTTGTAGGAGAGAAGGTTTTTTAACTCGGTAAATTTTATTCCGAGCTCGGAAAGGTTGGCTAATTCAAGCATTATCTTAATTAATTATTAACACTTATAAAATATAGTATAACGTAAAAAATGGCAATAAACAAAAATCCTCCATTTGGAGGATTTTTGAAAAGTATATATTGGTTTAGCGCTTGGACCACTGTGGTCTCTTTCTGGCGCCCTTCAAACCTGGTTTTTTTCTTTCTTTAGAACGACGATCACGAGTTAACCAGCCATTAGTTTTTAATTGCTCTTTCAAGGCTTCGTCAAAAGCGAACAAAGCACGAGCAATACCATGCCGAACCGCTTCAACCTGACCGCTCATTCCACCGCCGCGAACAATAATTGAAAAATTCAAATCACGAATATGACCAGATGCTTTCAAAGGTTGGGCTAAAATATTAATCATTTCTCCCGGAAAATACTGAGAAGCCTTTTTCCCGTTCACAATAATCACTCCTTTGCCGTTTTTAAATAGGCGAACTTGCGCAACGGAAGTTTTGCGACGACCGACTGTTTTCAAATATTCACCGGAGAAATCAGCGGTTTCTGGAGTCTTTTCAAAAATGACTTCATCGACCAAATCCTCGCTGGTTTCCAAAACCTCCTCCACGACAACTGGAGCTTTTTTTGGGGCTTTTTTTACCACTTTTTCTGTGCTTGTTTTCTTTTCTGGCATAATATCTAAATTATTTGATGATTAAACGCTTGAGCATCGCAACCCGTAATTTGGTGTCTGGAAGCATTTCGCGAACTGCGCGACGCAAAACATCACCAGGATTGACTGCTAAAATTTCGGAGATCTTTTTAGTTTTTAAACCGCCAAGATAACCGGAATAACTAAAATATTTCTTTTGATCAGCTTTTTTTCCAGTGAACTTTAGGCTGCCAATATTATAAACTTCAACAATATCACCCAAATCTAAATGAGGTTGATATTCTGGCTTGTTTTTGCCGCGCAAAATAGTGGCGATATTAGTTGCCAAGCGCCCAACAGTTTTGTCGGTGGCGTCAATTTTGTGTAAGTTTCTTTCTACTTTGATCATATAATTATTATAACAGGATTTATACCAACTCAATCTGCACCATTTCAGCACCATCACCCTGACGAGTGCCGAGCTTGATGATTCTAGTGTAACCACCCTGACGATCTTGGTAGCGGGCAGCCAGAACTTCAATTGCCTTTTTAACAGCATTCTCCTGAGGTAAAGTCGCAATCAATTCACGACGAGCGGCTAAAGTGCCGGCCTTGGCGACCGTAATCATTTTTTCCACCAAGGAACGGACAACTTTTGCTTTCGCTTCAGTAGTTTTTACCTTTTCGTAAATAATGATGCTGGAAGCCATATTGCGAAGCATTAGCTCTCGAGGGGCTTTTTTGCGATCA
>CAYSIJ010000029.1:0-2722 GCA_964431155.1 uncultured Gammaproteobacteria bacterium | reverse complement strand
TGAAAATTTCGTTATTTAAAAAATTATTTTTGTTTTTTCTTTTTTGCCGGCTTCTCTTCCACTACTTCCTCTTCTTGAACAACTGGTTCTTCTGATTCAACTTCTTTTTCATCATCAACTTCCTTCGCTACTTCCAAGGCTCCCGGAAGCAAAACGCTGAACTGATCAACTAAGATTTTTACCGACTGTTCAAAAGCTTCCATCGGAGTAATTGTGCCATCGGTCTTGAGATTCAAAACTAATTTATCCCAGTTGGTCATTTTACCAACACGAGTATTTTCTACATCAATACTTACAATCAAAACAGGGGAGAAAATAGAATCAATTTCAATATAACCAATGTCACGTCCTTCCTTTTTGTTTCCTTCAACCATTCTATAACCACGACCTTCATTGACGTAAATTTCTAAATCTAAAGTAGCGGTGGCGGAAGTTGTTTCGGCGATAAATAATTCGGGATTAGAAATTTCTACTTCGCTATTTTTTGTAATATCGGCAGCAGTAATTTTTTTCCCACCTTTTACATGAAGCTCTAATTTTACTTCTTCTTCTGTGCGAACTTTTAATCTTAATTGTTTTAAATTAAGAATGATTTCTAAAACGTCCTCTTTCACTCCAGAAATTGCCATAAACTCATGGCTTACTCCTTTTATTTTCACCCCGACAACCGCTGCTCCCGGAAGAGATGACAACAAAACTCGACGCAGTGAATTACCAAGAGTCATCCCATAACCTGGATACAAAGGTTCAACAATAATTGATCCCTCGTTCTGATCCTTTCCTGGCTTAAATTCAATTTTTTTTGCTAAAGCGATGTTTTGCATAATAAGACGCGTTTTGTTTGACTAAAAAGCCGAACCGGAACGCTTAATTATTTTGAGTAATGTTCAATGATCATTTGGACATTGAAATTCTGGGGCAAATCGTTATCATTCGGTTCATGAAGAACTTTGGCGCTTTTGTCTTTTTCAATATTTAACCAACTTGGCATTTCATCTTTTTTTGTTTGCTGGCCATCACGGAAAAAACGACTCTTTTCGCTGGTTTTTTTAATTGCTACAACATCACCAACTTTTACGGTGAAAGAAGGAGAGCTGGCTTTTCGGTTGTTAACAGTGAAATGACCGTGATTTACTAATTGTCTAGCTTGAGTGCGAGAAGCGGCAATCCCCAAGCGATAAACCACATTATCTAAACGCATTTCCAATAAACGCATTAAATTTTCACCAGCATCGCCAGTTTTTTTCTGGGCGGCCACAAAAGTCGCGCGGAATTGCTTTTCCATTAAATTATAGAATTTTTTGGCTTTCTGCTTTTCAGCTAATTGCAAACCGTAATCACTTAAACGTTTTCGTCCTTTTGGACCATGAAAACCAGGAGCAAAATTTCGTTTAACCATGCCGCATTTGGCGGTGCTACAACGATCTCCTTTCAAAAACAGTTTTTCACCAAGACGGCGGCACTGTTTGCATTTTGGTTCTAAATTTCTACCCATATCAATATTTTGAAAAATTTCTAATTAATTACACGCGTCTTGGTTTCTTTGGCCGACAACCATTGTGTGGAACTGGAGTAACATCCTTGATTGAAGTAACATTCAAGCCATTAGCATTCAAAGCTCGAATTGCTGCTTCACGACCAGTGCCAACCCCTGCAACGAAAACACTAACTTCTTCTAATCCATATTCTTCACGAGCTTTTTGAGAAGCAATCTTGGTAATAATCTGAGCAGCATAAGGAGTGGCTTTCTTTGCACCCTTAAAACCAGCCATTCCAGCGCTTGCCCAAGAAATTACATCACCATTTGGATCAGTCAAAGAAATCATGGTGTTGTTGTAAGTTGCGTTGATATAAGCACGGCCAACCTTCACTACTTTAGCGCCTGCCTTTTTCTTTTTCTTTTTGATTAATTTCTTTTTGGCACGGGCCTGCTTGTTTTTTTCAAGTTTTTGCTTGATTTCTTCAGGCAATTCTTCGTCGGCAGCCGACAAAGTGGAAAATTTCAAATCTTCATCGTCATCATCTTCAACGGGAGCAATCACCGCTTCAACCGGAGTGACGGGAGCCAAGATTTCTTCTTCAGTTTTCTTATTCTCTTCAGACATAAATTATATTATATTTTTTGAATATTGCTTTATTTGAATTTTGCTATATGTATAATTGATAGGATTTCATTTTGAAGTGAAATGCAAGGAAGGAATCAATATTGGAGTGAGCCGTATTTTACATACGGTGAACGAACAATATTGAGAGCCTGACGAAGCAGTTCGCTCAAAATGGAAGTCTTCGCTAGGTCTTCAAACCAGACTTAACTTTCCCGGAACCTGCAGTCATACGTTTATTTCCACGAACGGTGCGGCTGTTAGTCTTGGTTCTCTGACCACGAGCTGGCAAGTGTTTGGCATGACGTGAACCACGATAGCAATTGATGTCTCGCAAACGTTTAATATCGCTTTGGACCTCGCGACGCAAATCTCCTTCAACTGTGTATTGCTTTTCAACAATTTCACGAATTAAATTAATTTCTGCTTCGGAGAAATCCTTCATTTTTGTTTCTGGATTTAACTTTGCTTTTTCTAAAATTTTATGAGCGCGAGTAATGCCGACTCCATAAACATAAGTCAAAGCAACATGAGCGCGCTTTTCGGTAGGAATATTTACCCCTGCGATTCTAATAGCCATACAAAATAATTACAAAATAATAAAATTACCCTTGTCTCTG
>CAYSIJ010000028.1:7342-9469 GCA_964431155.1 uncultured Gammaproteobacteria bacterium | reverse complement strand
TTGGCAAGTAATTTTTATTCACCTTCTTTCTCCCAGTTGGTTTCTTGGAAACAGAAACAGTTTTTTTGGACTTCTTCCCTTCCTGACAATCAGTAAGGGCTTTTTGTAGAGAATCAATTACTGCAAGATATTTTAATGAATCTTGCAATGAATTGCTCTCATTTCGTAGATTTTCAACTTGATTTTCTTCCTTAATTTCATTTGAAAAAGAAGAAAGAAAAGGACATAATAAGGCGCCTAATACTACTCCTAAAAGGAAAAGTATTACAAACCAAATTGTTCTTTTTGTTTTTTTTCCAGTTTTCATGACTCTCTTTTTATAACTTTAATTTCAAACGTTTCTTTGTCCCAAAACCGGAAGATAATTGGAACAAGGTTCACCTTAAATTTAAGGAAAAATCTTGGCTCAGATGCAAATTGCATCTCTGGAATAATTTCAATTATATTCTGGTTAAAGTACGGCAGTTTGAAGATTGAGAAGCCAGCTCCAACAGAATAATAATTAAAAATTTTATCAGCTGAACCAACACCTTTGTGTTCTAGGCCAAAGCCCAGCATCAAATCAACGTTGAAAACCCAGTCGTCATCACTTGACAGGTTGAAATTACCAATTGTCTCCGTGAAAGTTGTTCTTATTAATTGGTTATTCCAAGTCATAGAATCGCCAATTTCAACCATCTTTTCACCAAAGTAAATTTCTTTACTTTTACTAAATGGTTGACGAAAGTCAATTGAAAGCATATGTCTTGAGAACCAATATGATTCAGGATCGCAAACACCAAGATTTAAACCTAACTGAAGGTTGAAATCTTTCTGTTTATCCTTGTAAGAAACACTTGCTACATCGGTGCGGGTAATACTTTGTCCCACACCAATTCTAGCTTTTAAATACCAATTGGCGTCATCTTCGTCAGCACCAAATTTAGTGTTGAACGACAATCCACCATGAAATGAGGAAAATCTGCTCACCCAACCTTCGGTTTCATTTTTGGAAAAAACTTCGTTGTTTTCTCCATAAAGACCGAAAAAGTTGGAACCATCGTTCATTCTGATTGGACAAACGTCCAAAGAGAAATTACGAAAATTGTTTTCGTTATGGTATCCAATATTACTGATGCCGTTTTCGATTGTGGCATCAATAACTTGAGCCTTAACGACTGTCATAATACTAATCATGCCGATTAGCATTAGAAAAAATACATTTTTTTTCATTTTCTATTTGTTTTTTGTGATTATTCAATTTTTAAATAACAAGAAACGATTTTCGTTCCCTCGCCAAAGCTCAAATAGCTCTGGCGGCGGAATAAAAACTTATTCCCGTGGCAAAATATTTACCATATTACCAGTTAGTTTTGTTGGATCATCACTCTCCGTTTTCTGTTGATTAACCCAGTTATTTGCCAAGAATTCTGGCTCATGGTTTGTCTGGTTTTCTTGATGAACCGGCACTTTCTCGGTTTTAATTTCGTGGCTGCGAATTAGAACTTCATTTTTTTTGGCTTCTCTAATTTTTCGGCGAAGAGCCTTTGGCTTTCCGAAAAGGTAAAAATTGTGTTTTTCTTCCGGAAGGAAATAGATATAGAGAAAGCCAAATGCTAAACCAAAAATGATAGACAGAAAAAAGTTAGTTAATGGATTTGGATTAGTTGGATAAGAAGAGATCAAAGGCTGATCAATCACGCTCACACGGACGGTATCGCCCATTCCTTGGTAGTTAAAGTTTTTATTCATTAAAACATCGTTAACTGCCAAAGCAATTTGTTTTGCTTGATAAGGATCTGGGTGATAAACCTGCATTTCAATAATCCCGGTGTTGCTCAAACTTTTTGCTTTTACGGTCTTTTTCCAAATCTTCTGTTGTCTGGAAGCGCTGCCAGTAAAATAGGAGCGATCAATATTATATTGAGAGTCCAAAGTTAAGTCATAGAAGGAACTGGAGTAAATAACTTGCGAGAATAAGTTTCCTAGATATTCATTAGACTTGGAAACGGTGTATGGGTCAACTTCCCTGGTATTTTGAATAACCAATAATTTTGATTTAGCACTGTACTTTAGAGGCTGAACAAAGGTAACGATCAAACCAAGAGCAATAAAAACGAAAATCCAAGACCAGATAGTCTGGCGTTT
>CAYSIJ010000028.1:5862-7332 GCA_964431155.1 uncultured Gammaproteobacteria bacterium | reverse complement strand
GTTTAATAAAATCTTTTAATTCCATATAATAATTGTTTTACATCGCAAAAGCTAACTGAATTAACTTTAAATTGTAGCATACAACTTTTTATTTGTCAATACTTTGAGACAAAATATAGCTATCGTGCGGTTTGATTTTTTAGATAATTTTTATTTACTTAAACATCATAGCACATAATTATTTGTTTGTCAATACCCTGTTTTTCTCCTGGTTTTCCGGTCTTGCCCTCCTCTCTTGACAAAAAAAGACAAACAATGTATAATACTGAGATATAAAAAATAAACAATAAAAATTATCTAATACGATAAAATTATGAAAAAATTTATTTCCCTTACCTTGTTGGCCGCCGTGCTGCTTTTTGCCGCCGTGCCAATTGGTAAAACAAAAAACAAATCTTATTATTCCGGTGACGCAATCAACTACAATGGTCAGTTAGTTGTTGCTTCTGCCAACACCGACAGTTTAGAAATTTTTAAACTGGACGGTGCAAATCTGGAAAGAGTGAGCCGCACCCGCCCGCTTAATACTCGCTTTAATAACTATGGCAATTATTACGAAGTGAAGTTGATTGAGGAAAACGGTGAACTTTATGCTTATGCAGTTACAGATTTTAAAATTGATAAGTATAAAATCAGCGCTCTAGACGCCAACCCAGTTTTAGAAAACAAACTAACCAATACTTATTGGGAATGGTATGGCGGCGTAGAAAAAATTGGTAACCAATATTTAACTATTGGTAATAAGGGCGTAAAACTTTTAAATAAAGATTCTCAGGTTATAGATAGCTATGATTTTAAAAATAGCCAAAACCAATACAATATTAGCGTCAGCGAAAATGGTCGCTATTTAATTGATGTTGTAGAAAGCAAAGTAAGAGTTTTTGATCGTCAAGATCGCAGTGTAGTTAGTGAAATTGCGATAAACTTCAGCAAAAACAAAGAGAATCGCCGCGCCACAATGGATGCCAATGGAGATATCTTTGTTACTGATGATTTTTATGCCAAAAAGTTTGCTTTGGACGGCACTCTCAAAGAAAGTTTCCGTCACTTGGACCAACCAGCTTATGACACTGTTTTATCTGAATCTAATGTCTATTTCACAAACGGTGTTGGTGTTGTAAGGTTAGCAAAAGATAATTTGAAGTTGCTAAACCACAAATATACCAGCTCTTATGGCGGTAACGGTTGGGCAATGGGCTTAAAAGCAGTTCCTACTGTTAATGGCGATCGTGTAGTAATTTTTAACAATTCTGGAATTTTGGTCTTGAACCAGAATCTAGAAAAAGTGGCTTTCTTTGTCGGTGATACTGACGAAGGAGAAAAAGCTGCTCCAGTTGAGAACTTATCAATTAAATTAGATGTTGCCACAGCCAAAGAAGGCGCAATAGTAAAAACTACCGGCGGCGGTTTTGCACCAAACGAAAAATTGGTAATCTATTTTGATGGCCAAGGAAATCAAGAAACTACCAC
>CAYSIJ010000028.1:0-5852 GCA_964431155.1 uncultured Gammaproteobacteria bacterium | reverse complement strand
AGGACACTATTCCAGCGACTTGAAGGTTCCGCCAATTGGTGAAACTCAAAAGAAGGTGGTTGATATCAAAGTTGTTGGCCAATCCTCAAAACTGACTTATAGTTCCAGCTTCACGATTGAAAAATAATTTCTTATTTAAAAACACCCCGGCTAACGGGGTGTTTTTTTGTTTACTAAATCCTGATAGATACCTATCAGGCTCTTAAGATGCTCATCTATTGAGAACTCGCTAACGCTTCTTGCTGCTCTTTCGGAAACATCTTTTGGTAGACTTGATAATAAATTTATTTTTTCTGCTAAATCACCGGCGTCTTCGCTTTTAAAAAGAAAACCATTTTCGCCTTCTTTTATTATCTCTGGTAAACCACCAACATTGGCAGCAATGACTGGCGTTCCGGCATTTAAGGACTCCAGGAGGGTGAAAGGCATGTTCTCTGGCCATCGAGAAGGAATAACAACTGCTCGAGCCCCTGAAACGAGGGATTGTAATTCGTTCCCCGACTTGAAACCAAGGAACTCTACTCGATCCTGAATCTTTGTTTTTTTTGCATAACTTTTTAATTCCTCCTCTGACATGCCGATTCCGGCAATCTTCAAGTGACCAGTCGGAACTTTTGCTAATGCTTCTAAAAGCACATCAATTCCTTTTTCTGGACTAAGACGGCCATAGTAAAGGAGGTAGTTGCTTTCGTTTTTTGTTATTTCTTCGTTATTTATTTTATCAATAAAATTAATCAGGACTTTTATTCTTTCAGCTGGCCAAGAAAATTTGATTGCCTCTTTTTTTGTGAATTCGCTTGGAGAAATGAAAAGATTAATTCCGTTTTCATAAAACTTAAAAACTCGATGATGAACCCACATTTCAAAATCAGCAATTAAACTGCGGAAAAACGAGTTATCTAAACAGCGATATTTTAAACAATTTCCATATTTCCCGCCCAAACAGCGTTCACAAAAAGCATTTTGGGTGTAGAGCTTATAATTGGGACAAAATAATTTATAATCATGAAGATGCATGATTACTGGAATTCCTCTCTTTTTTGCTGGCGCCAAGATTGAGGGGGAAATCTGATGATAAATATTATGAAGATGAATAATGTCTGGCTGAAAATCATCAAGCAACTTGGTGAATTTTCGGCGCGCTTCTAGACTATAGATGATTCTTCCGGGAATACGAAGTAAATCAAAAAAATTATTTTTACGGAAATCCAAATTGGAAACAAAATATTTTTCCCAGGGCGAGGGGTGGTTGTTTGGATGGCGCATAGAAAAAATTGCCACTTCATGACCCGCTTTTTCAAGAGCGTCAGAAATATCCAAAAAATATTTTTCTGCACCGCCCCGACGATAATTAAATTTATTTACCTGAAGAATCTTCATAATTTTCAATTAGAAACTTTGACTTTTTTCACAAAAACGAGCTAATATTATTATATCATATTCATACTCTATGGAAAAACTAAATTTGAAAATTAGACACGAATGGAGTCTCGTCCTGATGTTATTGGCGATTCCGGTAATTATTTTATTCCAATTGCCAATTTTGCTAACCCTGGCTGCTCTTTTGTTCGCTGTCATATTTTTTGTTGCCATTAACTGGCCACGCCTGGGTTTGTTTTTGTTCGTTTTCTTAAGGCCAACAGTTGATTTCTTGTATCAATTTCGCTTAGCAACTACGATTCCTTTTAATTTCACTTCCCTTTTTGCGGTGATAACCATTGTTTTCTGTTTGTTGATAATTTATGAAAATCGCCGGCAACTGCCAAAAATAAATAGTGTTTGGGCTTGGTTGGTTTTTTTGGTGATTGGCCTTTTTTCTATTTTTTACACAATCAGCCTAGAGGCGACGATTGAAGAAATATTTCGTCTGCTTAGCGTTTTTCTGTTATTTGTCAGCGCTTATCTTTTATTTAAAAAACCGAGAGACTTAACAAATTTAATTAGGGTAATAATCTTCTCTAGTGTTTTGCCAATTGGTGTTGCTTTCTGGCAAATGGCCAATGAGACTGGGTTAATTGAGGAAGGCACAAACCGACTTTTTGGCACTTTTGCTCACCCGAACATGCTCGCCTACTATTTAATTTTACCAATTACTCTCGCCACTTTTGCCGCCCTTAATCTTGGGAAAAAAAGAATAGAAAGCTATGGCTATGCCATTTTTTCTTTGGTATTGGTTGTTGTTTTGGCTTTTACATATACTCGGGGTGCTTATGTTGCCCTGGCATTAATTATTTTAATTATTGGACTATTTAGATTTCGAGCTTTTTTGTTTATTTCTGCCGCCCTAGGGATGATTCTTTATTTGAGCTTCCCGCCAATTAATGCGCGAGTTAATAGTCTACTAAACTTTGATCCCTATGGATCAATTGGTTGGCGAATTAATCTTTGGGCCGATGGCTTTTCTTATTTTAAAGAAAAACCACTATTGGGTAATGGTTTGGGTACTGGCCAAATAGTAATTGCCGAAAATCGTGATTTCAAATTAGGAGCTACTGAACCCCATAACGACTACCTAAAACTTGGCCTGGAAAATGGATTACTCGGAATTATTGCTTATTTGGGAATTATTTTTAGCGTGGTTAAGGATTTTTATTTTAGTTTCAAAAAACAAAAAAAACCACTCTTGAAGATGCTGACTCTTTTTTCAGCGGCCTGCTTGATCGCCCTTTCTATTATGAGTTTCGGGGATAATATCCTCAACGACACTGCTCTTCAGTGGTCGCTTTGGGTATTATTTGGCGCAATTCTTGCTAATAATCATTGGGTAAAGAAAGATATTAAAGTAGAATAACAGCGACAAACCAATTAACCCAATTAAAAAAGCCATCTTTTTTTAAGATGGCTTTTGCTTTTTTTTGTTTTTTCAACTATTTAATAATCGTGTATCTGGTTTTTCCAGATGATTTTGTGCCGGCTAGTTGGATTGCCAACCAATTATTAGGAATAGAATAGTAAGTTGAATTCACCATTATTCCAAAGACACCATCTTGACTCAAGGTAGGTCCAAATCTCCAAATTAATCGATGATTTGGTAGCAAGCTGATGTCAAAATCATGATATCCCCAACCTGGATATCCAGTTGCCAAGGTTAGTCCAAAACTTTGCCAGGTATTAGATCCATACATGTACTTAACAAAAGGGGTTATACCATTGGCGGCGTAGGCACCATAATTTATAAATACTCTTAAATAATCAGTAGCACCATAAATTATTGATGTTCTAACTGTCGCTGGATTTGAACCGATTAGGATGTCGCCATTATCTCCTGGATATAAAGATGGAACATTGTTGGATTGGTAGCTCATTACACCCTGATGGAAATAGGCACGGAATTTTCCGGTACCTGTTCCCGTTGCAACCCAGTAGGCTGAGCTTGGATCATGAGAGTATACTCCAGACCTGCCATAAACCCACTCATGGGAAACTTCACCCGATCCAACAGGAATGTAGACATGGTAAACAAGATACAGCACATCGTTTATCATTTGGGTCTGGGTAAGATTTTCTTGCACCCAGTTCCCTCCATTGGAAGTAAAGCTTCCATAAATGAATGGTGTTCCGGATAAGGTTGAGTAGCCATAAATTGCGGTTGATTTCATCGCAAAGGCATAGTCCCAATTTGACCCATTTTGCGTCGCTGATAAAGGAATGATTGTGAAATCATAACTTACATCGTTGCCAATTTTAAGGGTCGCAGTTCTGGTTACAGAAGCGCCAATACCATTGAGCGGAGTACAGATTACGCTAATAGGATAAACACCAACAGCGAAAGATTTCTCGGGCTCAGGAACGGTAAAACTTGTTCCCCCGATATTCCAAGTAAAAGCAAAGCTTGAAGTTGGGGCTGGAAGATTATCCAACCAAAACTTTAATACCAAGTTTGCTGGTGCATAAATAGTATCACCGACTGCTTTAGAGTTCGATACTTTTAATAAAAACGCTGGGCCAGTAGGGCCAGTAGGACTACCAGGATTAACGGGATCTTTAATGATCTCTTCATCCTTTTTGCAGGAGCTTATAGCAATCGCTGCAATCATAACTAAAAACAGAATTTTCTTCATGATTTCTAAGTATTTGTTTGTTAATGAATTAATAATGCTAAAATAATAGCATATAAAAAACTTATTGTCAAGGGAAAACTAAGGAAAATTGTTGTCAAATATTAGCTAAAAATATGACAAAATCAAAAAAACCGCCTAATTTGACGGTTTTTTTTGTTATCTTTTTATTTAATTTTTTGGTCAATGTTTAGGTTGATAACTTCTTTCTTTTGTCCCGGCAAAGCGACGGAAGCACTTTCAATTCGGCTACCGCTTTGCCGTTGCCAATAAAGCTCATAGGAGCCATTTTGGAACTGTTCAAATATTTTATTCGGCAATTGATATTCCAGGGTTACTTCCCCGCTTTTTTGTGGATCAACGGTCAGAAAGAAACCAAAGGAAGTTTTGTCCAAAGCCTTATCTTCAACAACATCAACGCCACTTTCGGCACCGCTGATTTTAATTAAGGTGCTTCCGAGTGGTGCTAAAACCCTAGTATAACTGCGGTATTTTGTGGTGCGCCAATCAAACTTCCCGTCATGACGATATTTTAAATTCAAGCTGGCTTTCAAGCCGCCGGTTCCTTTTGTAAGTGAATAAGACCAATTCTTGCCGACAACCGCGTCGCTTTTAAAAGCGGCAAGATTAGCGTCAACAATCATTAAGTAATCGCTATCAGAATTTCTAACTTCTCCAGCCCAACCGAGATTTTTAATCAGCTCCTGACCAGCAGGATTCTTTAAATAAATTTGGACATTCTTTTCGGCTAAATTATTATTGAGCAAAGCAAGAATTTTTGTGTAATCTTGATAGGGTAAGGAAAATAATCTTTTCTTTAATTCGGTAAAAATATCGTTTATTACTTCTTTGCGATCCCAGGAAGAAATATTTTGTTTAACATAACTCATTTCTACTTCATACTGAAGAAGCTCTTGAAAGTTGTCACCCTTATAAACCACGTTTTTTACCTTTATTGGTCCAACCAAGTCAATTAAATCAGCTGCAAAAGCCGGATTAATTGCGATTACTCCGTCAAACTGAGTCGGTGTTTTTTTATCAAGAGCCAGTTCCCGGTTATAAGTTTCTTGAATTTGACGAGAAGCAGTGGGCCAATCCGGGGACCAATTAGCATCGCGCAAAAACCAGCGGTCAACTTTTAGATACTGCTTTAAGGGCGCCGGTGGGAAAATATCCAGAGTGTCTTTCACTGGCATATCCAAATGATAAACATCTTCAGCAACAAAACTTTTCAAGGCACCATTGTCAATTTCTAAAATGCCGTACGTTCCCAAAAAACCACCGGTTGGCCTTAATTCATCATTATTTTGTAGCATTATTAAAAATTTGGCCGGCTGTGGGCTGCCAACAAAATAACCTGATAATTCAGCAACTGGAACGATAGAGTCCAAAAGATATTTGGCATCAATCAGCTTTTTGTCTAAATCCTTAATTTGAGAAGAAACTGGCAATAAAATACCGATTTGATGAATTTTTTCTAGATTCAAACGGGCCAATTCTAAATCTGCTTTTATTCCATTCAGCTCCGGAGCACTTTCTCTGGCAATCTGAAAAAATTCCGCCTTTTTATCATTGGAAAGGTTATTAAAATCACCGGAAGGAGAAGAAGAGATGACGTCCTGAAAACGACCAGCTAATAAAGAAGCGTTGTCTACTGCCCTACTAAGAATTTCTCCGGTTTTAGTTAGATAGTCCAAATCATCAATTTGGTTGCGATAAACAAAAAAGTTTTTCATCCAGGGCTTGCTGGAAATAACTGCCAAATCATTGCCGGCGCGCGAAAAATGTTCTTGA
>CAYSIJ010000027.1:0-10655 GCA_964431155.1 uncultured Gammaproteobacteria bacterium | reverse complement strand
TATTCCACTTTCTTAACTTAATTTTCAAGTCCAGGACCGAATTAAAACTATTTAAATCATAGAAATGCTCTTGGTCTGTCCGGTGGCTCCTTTCCACTTTACCATTCTGAGCTGGTTTACCCGGGTCTATTAAATAATGAATAATTCCTAATCTCTGACATTCTAAGTCCAAGGGATGAAGTCTCGGGTTTATTGGATCGCTAGATTTTAGATAACCAATATAACGGTTAGTGAAGCATGCCCCGTTATCTGTTTTAATCGCCCTAATTCTAAATCTAGCGATACTAATTACTTTAGCCAGAAATTTAAGAGTACTTTCGTTATCCCCGTTCTCATATATTTCCAAGTATCGCCATCTAGTAGCACAATCTATTGCCGTATATTGGTAGTAGCGTTTACCCTTGATTCTACTGGGTACATACTTAATATCTATCTCTACTAAATCTCCTTTGGCCAAGGGGATTTTTATATATTTATACTTTAACTTTCTAATGCGATATTTACGAACTAACTTCTCCGTTTTAATAATTTTACCAATTGTTCTAGTGTCTAAGGCAATATTTTCTTTCCGTAGTTTGTAGTTGAGCTTTACGGCGCACAAACGAGTTTCACGGCGCAACTGAATAACTCGCTCCTTAATCCTAATAGGTGTCTCATTCGGCTGGCTAAGTGGTCTGGTGGACCGAGGAATTAATCCAGCTTTCTTGGATTTCTTGTACGCCGCCACCCATCTCTCTAGCGTCCTTTGTCCGCCAGGAAAAACTAGGGCAACATCTTTCAGTTTAACCTCATGGTTAATAATGGGCATAACCCACCTCAATCTCTCCTCTAGGGGATTAATTGGTAATTTGGTACACATATGGCCTGATCTTGGCATACTGGTTGAAAAACCGCCATATGTGTGTGCACATTACCAATAATCCTTGACAAGTAATAATAAATATGTTATTATTAAAACATAGTAAAAAAATTAGTAATTTACCAAAAAAATAGAAAAAATGGGAAAAACAAGTTGGTCGGATTTAGTTAAAAAGATGGACGACATTTTAGAAATAGTGCCCGGCGATATAATTAAAGCCACAAAAACTGGAGGCAGAGATGGTTCCATTCAAACTGGTGATGTATGTTCAGGAGTTTTAGCCTTTGATGTAAAAATAAATCAGGGTATTAATTTAAATTCCAAGTCTTTTATGTCAGGACTAATGACTACTCCTGTTGTTGGAATATCGAAATTTAGCAACTTTTGGATGATTATGACGGAAAATTCCGTTTATGTTCTTGAAAAAATGGGCAAGATTTCTGACATGGAGTAGTTGAAGAAAAATTTATTAAGAGGGCGCAGTTCACATCCACTGTTCCCTCTTTTTTATTGTAATTGACAAAATTACGCGTCCAGACCATAATCAGTATTAGTTCATTAAAATATTAATTTAAAAACAATTTATCATGAAATGGTATGAATTTGTATTCTTTACGATTTTAGCAATAGTTTCTTTTTCTTGCTCATTTGCTTCAATAATTGGCCCGGCTGCAGTTGGTTTAATTGCTGGTATTATGAACAGCCAACACAAAGAATTAAAGCTTTTTGTTGCTGCGGTAATTGGTATTGTCTTACAATCCTTAATTTTTCTACCTTTCAGTGAGATCTTTTTTGCTTTTTTGATAATAAATCTGGCATCTTTCAGTTTATTATACTTAGTAGGAAGTTTTAAAAAAGAGGAGAGAGTATTAGACCTGCGATAACATCAACGGTCTTTTTTATTTAATTTTATAAGCCACTAAAGCTCAAAGTATTTTAAAAATAGGGCGTTTTTTCTCCTCTACCCCCTTTTTGCGATAAATGACATAATAATATATATGATCTATGACTTGATTGTAATTGGCGGCGGGCCAGCCGGAATGATGGCGGCGGGAAGAGCGGCGGAGCTCGGTGCTCGCGTTTTGTTATTGGAGAAGAACAAACACCTTGGGATAAAACTGCTCACAACAGGAAATGGCCGCTGCAATTTAACTAATACCGTTAGTGTCCGAGATTTAATAAAATCATTTGGTGAAAATGGAAAATTTTTATTTTCCGCTTTTTCCAAATTTACTCCAGACGATGTTAGGGAGTTTTTTTCTCAGTGGGGGGTTGCTACAAAAGTTGAGAATAACAATCGGGTTTTTCCGGTTAGCAATAAAGCGCTAGATGTTTTAAATGCGCTGATAAAATATTTAAAAAAATCAAAAGTAGAAATTATTTTTGAGGCATCGGTCAAAAAAATAGAAAAAAAAGGAAACCAAATTTCCAAATTAGTTTTGTCTGACGGACGAGAATTTTTTGCAAAAAATTATTTAATTGCCACCGGGGGGTTGTCTTATCCAGCAACCGGATCAACGGGAAGTGGCTACCCTTGGCTTTTTTCTCTTGGGCATAAAATAATAAAAACTTTTCCGGCCCTAACGCCGGTGGCTATTAAAGAGAAATTTATCAAAGAATTAGAAGGAGTTAGTTTGGCGGGAACAAAATTTGTTTGGAAAAAAGAGGAAAAAATAATTGATAGTCAAATTGGCGAAGCTATTTTTACTGCTGGTGGTCTGAGTGGTCCGGCAGTGTTCGCTTCTAGCGGTTTGGTTGCCAAAAATTTGCCGGGTATAAATTTGATTTTAGACTTTATTCCCGAGAAAAATTTATCCGAGCTAGACCTATTTCTTCAAGAAAAATTTGTTAAGAATAAAAACAAGAAAATTAAAAATGTTTTGTCAGAAATTTTAGTGGAACGTCTCGCTATGCAAGTTTTAAAAGTTGCCGGAATAATTCTGGAAACTGAAATTAATCAAATCACAAAAGCTGAACGGCAAGCACTCTGCCGAACAATTAAGAATTTTAGTTTAGAAGTTTCTTCAGTCGCTGGCTACCAGAAAGCAATGGTTACTACTGGCGGGCTAGATTTGTCCGAAGTTGACCCCAAAACTATGTATTCAAAAATTATTAAAAATTTATTAGTTGCTGGAGAAGTATTAGATTTGGATGGACCGACTGGGGGCTTTAATCTGCAACTTTGCTGGAGCACGGGCCGCCTAGCTGGTGAAAGTGTTTTAAATAATTAGTTTATGGATAAAAAAAATAAACAAAATTTGATTGCTTATTTCAGCATGGAAATCGCCGTGGATGAAAGATTACATAATTATGCCGGTGGTCTAGGGATTCTTGCCGGCGACTTGCTCCGTTCGGCAGCGGATCAAAAAATTCCAATGGTTGGCGTTAGTTTGCTCAATCGTTTTGGTTATTTTAAGCAAGAAGTAAAAAATAGCGGAAAACAAAAAGCACTTCCCGAAAATAATGATTTGAAATTATTAAAAAAATTAAAAACAAAAACCACGGTGATGATTAACCGCGATTTTGTTACGGTTGGTGCTTGGTCTTACAAAATAAAAGGAGTTTCTGGCGACATGGTACCAGTGTATTTTTTAGATACTGATTTTCCGGAAAACAAAGAAAAATATCGCCACCTTTGTGATTATCTTTATGGCGGCAATCACCTTTATCGTTTGCAACAGGAAATTATTTTAGGAAGAGGCGGAGTAAATATTTTAGAAGCATTAAAAATAAAAGCAGACAAATTTCATATTAATGAGGGGCACGGGGCTTTTGCTCTGACGGAATTATTTTTAAAAAACAAAAACCAAAATTTGGAGCAGTTAAGAAAAAAATGCATCTTCACAACCCACAGCCCAATTAAGGAGGCAAATGATATTTTTTCCGTAGCAGAAATAAAAAAATACTATTGCGATTTTCCTTTTTTCCTGGATAAATTAGTTGATGAAAATGGTTTGAATATGGCAAAGCTGGCTATTTATTTCAGCGGTTTTGTTAATGGTGTTTCCAAAAAGCATGCGCAAGTTTCTCGGGAAATATTTTCTGAACCGAGAATAAAAGCAATCACTAACGGTGTCCATCTGGATTTTTGGTGTTCAAATCCTTTTAAAAAAATTTATGACCAATACTTTCCTGGTTGGAAAACCAACAACGAGTTACTGACTGAAAAAATATTACCGGAAAAAGAATTGTGGTTTGCTCATCAAGAAGCAAAAAAACAATTGCTCACTCGGGTGTTAAAATTAAGCGGAGAGTTTTTGTCGGTTGATAATTTTACCATCGTGGCCGCTCGGCGTTTCGCTCCCTACAAAAGACTAGATCTTATTTTGAATGATTTTAATCATTTATTAAAAATTCAAAAAAACAATGGACCAATTCAGATTATCTATGCCGGGAAAGCACATCCTCAAGATGAAAACGGGAAACAGATTATTTTTAAGATTGTTTCACTGGCAAAACAGTATCAGGATAAAATTAAAATTGTCTTCCTGGAGGATTATGATATTGTTTTGGCAAAATTGTTGGTAGCTGGAGCCGATATTTGGCTGAATACTCCTCTGCCTCCGAATGAAGCATCGGGAACTAGCGGGATGAAGGCGGCAATAAATGGCGTCCCGCAACTCAGTACTTTGGATGGTTGGTGGTTGGAAGGTTGCCGGGAGGGAAAGACTGGTTGGGCGGTTAATTCACTTAATAATTTTTCTGACAGCAAATCCTTGTTGGATATTTTGGAAAATAAGATTTTGCCGGTTTTTTATCAAGATAAAAAAAGATGGCAAAAAATCATAGCGAATACAATTTGGTTGAACGCTTATCGGTTTAGCAGTGAGAGAGCGATTAAAGAATATTTAAAATTAATCTATGAAAAATAAATTTTTATTTGGAGTATTTTTTTTGTTTTTAGTTCTTTTTCCGAGTACTAACTTTTTGAAAGCAGAAGAAGGGCAAGCTTCCGGCAAGGCGGAAATGTTAAAGGCCGAAGTTCTCCAAATTTTAAAAGAACAAGAAACAATAAGAGAAAATGGCTCAAAGATTAAACAGCAAAATTTGAAAGTCGGAATTTTGGAGGGCGAATTAAAAGGCCAGCGAATAGTTTATAATGGAATTTCGGTGGTGGATGTGGTTTCTTCAAATGTTTATCAGGTGGGTGACAAAGTTCTTTTGGCTCGCAGTCAAGATGCGGATGGAAATGAAATATTTTATGTTACGGATTTTGTTCGTGATAATAGTCTACTGTGGTTGTTGTTAGTTTTTATTGCTGCGGTTTTAGCGGTCGGCGGGAAGATGGGATTTCGGGCGCTAGTTTCTTTGGCAGTTAGTTTTTTCTTAATCATGAAAGTTTTAGTCCCGCTAGTTTTCTTGGGATATGATCCTTTGATAGTCGGGATTTTAATTTCTTTTTTGGTTTTAATGACCTTAGTTTATTTGACTGAAGGTTGGAATAGAAAGGCGCATTTGGCGGTCTTGGCGATTGGTGCTTCTTTGGTGGTCACGGCAATTTTGGCTTATGTTTTTAGTGATTGGTCCAGGCTTTCAGGAGCGGCTCAGGAAGAAGTGACTTTTTTGATTGATGCCTCAAAACAAGCCATAGATTTTCATAAATTATTATTAGCGGCGATTATTATCGGAACCCTGGGTGTTCTTGATGATGTGGTTGTTGGCCAGGTTGAAGCAGTGGTGCAAATTAGAGAAGCCAATCCCAATCTTTCTAATAAGCAAGTTTTTAAAATGGCAATGAAAGTTGGCCGCGCTCATTTGGGGGCGATAATTAATACTTTGTTTTTGGCTTATGCGGGCGCTTCTCTGCCGTTAATTCTTTTATTTAATCTTCATCAGGAACCATTTTTAAGTTTTTCTCAGGTAATAAATAATGAAGAAATTGCCACGGAAATCGTTCGTACTTTGGTTGGAGTAATTGGCCTGTGTCTTTCGGCGCCGATTGCGACAATTATGGCGGTAAAATATGGACAGACCAAAAAAAATAAATAAAAAAATCACTCCCTAAGGAGTGATTTTTTTTACTAAATAACTTTTTGACATCCCCCTTCCTGGTCGATAACCAAATTTCCGATAATAATTTCTGGCGCCGATTCCCGAAATAACACCAATTTTTTCTATTTTATTTTTCTTAGTAATTTTTTCCGCTTCACCTAATAATATTTTTCCGAGGCCGGTATGCTGGATTTTACTTATTCCACCAACTGGAACTAGTTCGCCATAAACGTGCAGTTCTCTGATTAGGGCTGGGGAAATCGGGCTATTTTGGTTGATACTCAAACGACAAAAACCAAAGAGAGTTTTTCTATCCAAGCTGTCGGCGCTAATAAAATATTCAGTTCCTTCACTGGCAGAATATTTTTCAATATTAATTTTTATTTTTTTGAGGTTCGGAATTTCTTGGTGAGCTTCTCGGCAACGAATACAATTACAAACCACGCCGTCTTGTTGAACAATTTGGCGCAAATTGGTAATTTTATTTCCAGCAATAATTGATTCTCCCGGAATATCACGGATTAAGCGAATAATGCGAACATAACGAGGAACTATTTTTTTACAGGCAATAATTAGATTTTTTAATTCTTCGTCACTATAAGGTTTATATAAACCTTTTTTCCACCAACGATAAAGTAAGCTACCAGCGGTAACGACAGTTGGGTAAAATTTTATTTGGTCTGGCTGGAAACGAGAATCAGAAAAAAGTTCTTCAAACATTTCCAAATCTCTTTTCGGGGTTGAACCCGGGAGGGCTGGCATGATGTGGTAGGTAATTTTGAAACCAAAATTCCTTAATAATTTTGTGCCCTTCGCAATTGCTTCAACTAAATGGCCACGTTTATTTTTTTTGAGAATTTTGTCGTCAATTGCCTGAACGCCAATTTCCACTCGGGTGCAGCCGAATTCGCGCATTCTTAAAAGTTCTTTTTCGGTTAGATAATCAGGTCGGGTTTCCAGAGTTAAACCAATTAAGCGATATTTTGCGTTTTCATTTTTTTTCTGTTCAGCGATGAGAGCAGATTTTAATTCTACTAAAGATAAGGATTTCTTATAGGGAGCTGATAACTTTTTAATAACAATAATATCTTTTTTAACCCTTTGAAAGTCATTGGCGGCCTTAAAACAATTCAAAATATACCAGTATTGGTATTTTTCCGGCAGATAACTCCAAGTACCACCAATCACAATCAGTTCAATTTTGTTTGGCTCGTGGCCGTTATTTTCTAGAGATCCCAGTCGGGTAATTACTTGGCGGTAAGGATCAAAGTTACAAATTATTGCTCGCATTACGGCTGGCTCATTGGAAAGGTAGCTGGTTGGAACATTTTTTTCATTTGGACAATAGGCGCAATTTCCTGGGCAGGGATAAGGTTTTGTTAAAACGGCGACCGGAGCAATACCAGAAAGAGTTCTAACTGCTCGTTTTTTTAACACAGAGCTCAATTTTGTAAAATTTACCTGTTCTTTTTTTGGCATTTTTTTAATGATTGCCAATAATTCGGAATTCAAAATAAAATCCAAGCGGTATTCTTTGCAAATCGCCCTTTTCGCTGCTGATAATTGGTCTCCATTGAAAATTTTTGGTCCGTATGCGGAAATTAAAAGATGGAGTGCTTTGATTTTTTGTTTTGATTCTTCCATTTTTTGAGTTATAATCTATAATAACCTTATATTAATTTACTAAAATAGACAAATATGAAAAAAGTCCTACTTTTCCTCGCCGCCTTTATTTTTTTGTGGTCAGTTCCGATGACGGCCAAGGCTTTTTCGGTGGAGTCGCGCGATAATATCTACGTCGGCAAGAACGAAACAATTGAAGGAAATCTTTATGCGGTTGGTCAAAGTATTACGATTGATGGAACAGTCAACGGTGATGTAATTGGTGCTGCCCAGACAATTACGGTTAATGGGGCAGTTAACGGTGATATCATTGGTGCTGCGCAGGCCTTGAATTTCAATGGTGACGTGAAAGGCAATATTCGTGCCGCTGCCAACTATTTGAATATTAATGGTTCGGTTGGTAGAAATTTGAATGCTTTTGGCGCGGTGACAGTTTTATCACAAAATTCTCATATTGCTTGGGATGTTTTGGTTTTTTCTGTTTCAGCGGAAGTTCGCGGAATTATTGAGGGAAATTTGCATGGCGCAGTTTCCAAAGCCTTGATTGCCGGAAAAATCGGTCATGATGTTAATTTGAAAATTGATGGCAAGAAGGGAGAGCAATCGCTAGTGGTTAATAAGGAGGCAGTAATCGCCGGAAATCTTAATTATACTTCCTTGAATAATGCAGTTATTGAAAGCGAATCCTCGGTTGGCGGGCAAGTACTAAAAACTCAGCCCAAAAATAACTCCTTTGATTGGGGCGCTTTTATTTGGATGAGAATTTTTGGTATTTTTTCCGCGCTATTTATCGGTTTGGCTCTTTGGTTTTTATGGAAAGATGGCGTTGAACAAAGTCTTCAAGGAATTAAAAACAAATGGGGGCTCAATCTCCTGAATGGTTTAATTATTCTTGGAGTCTTGCCACTTGCTTGTGTTATTTTGGTCCTCACTTTTATCGGCTTGCCACTCGCTTTAATTTTAGCGGTTCTGGGAATTGTTTTTTTCTGTCTCGGAAAAGTTATCTTTGCAATTTTTGTCGGGCATCTCGCTCTTTCTTATTTAACAAAAAAGAAAATGCCCGTCATTTCAATGGCAATCGGAATTCTCGTTGTTTGGCTGTTATGTGCTATTCCTTATGTCGGCTGGCTGTTTTCTTTGACAGCAATGATTCTTGGCGGTGGCGCTTTGGCAGAAACTTTGAAGAAAAAATTAACTTAAAATTTCTATGTTTAATCAAAACATCTTTAAAGCATATGATATTCGGGGAGTTTTTGGGGTTGATTTTGATTCGGAATTTGCTCGTGAACTGGGGATTGCCTATGTAAATTTGCGAAGCAAAGAGTTATCTGGCAAAAAACTTTCAGTTTTAATCGCTTCTGACATGCGCCTTTCCTCGCCAGAAATAAAAGTCGCTTTGATTGATGGAATTTTATCGGCTGGTGCTTCGGTGATTGACGCTGGAACTATTTCAACGCCAACTTTTTATTTTGCAGTTTCTAACTCTCAGGCAGATGGCGGAATTATAATTTCTGCCTCGCATAATCCCAGTGAATGGAACGGCTTCAAGATAGTTCGGGAAAAATCTCTGCCGGTATCTTGTGAAAATGGTTTAGAAGATTTAAAAAATTTGGTTATTAATAAAGAATTAAAATTAGCAGAGAGAAAAGGAGAAATAACGGTGCGTAATGATTTTTTGGATTTGCAAATTACTCACGATTTTTCTTTGGTGGATAAGAATACTATTAAACCATTAATTATCGCCTTGGATCCCGCCAATGGAATGGGGGCACAATATTTGCAGGAGATGTTTTATAAACTCAATTGCGAAATACATAAAATAAATTTTGAATTAGACGGCAATTTTCCTGGCCATGAAGCAGACCCTTTGAAAGCGGAAAATATTGAACCACTGCGGGAATTTGTTTTGGAGTGCGGTGCGGACTTGGGAATTGCGACTGACGGTGATGGCGATCGTGTTTTCTTTGTTGATAATGAAGGACAGGTGATTAATCCGGCAATCATTCGGGGAGTTTTGGCAAAATTATTTTTAGCCGACAGACCAGGGTCAAAAATTGCTTATGATATTCGTCCAGGGCGCATCACTCGTGACTTGATTGAGGAAAATGGCGGTATCCCAATTATTACGCGCGTCGGACATTCATTGATCAAAGATCAAGCGATAAAAGAGGGCGCTTACTTCGCTGGTGAATCTTCTGGCCACTTTTTCTTAAATGAAAGTATTGGCTGTTTTGAAATGCCAGTGGTGATGATTTTGAAGTTATTAAAAGATTTAAGTCTGAGCGGCCTGAGTTCTTCGGAATATTTTGGTCGTTATAATAAATATTTTCAGTCTGGGGAAATAAATCTCAAGGTTGAAGACAAGGAAAAAGTTTTGGAAAATATTAAAGCCAAATATGCCGACGGGAAAATTAGTTTGCTAGATGGAGTAAGTGTGGAATATCCGGAATTTTGGTTTAATGTTCGTTGTTCCAACACTGAGAATGTTGTTCGCCTCAATTTAGAAGCTTTGGATTTTGAAACGATGGAGAAGAAAAGGGATGAGGTGCTGAGGGTGATGAAGTTATAAAGTATTGGCTAGAAATAGGTAAAATATAACAGATGTCTTGACAAACTCACATTCTTGTACTTAAATCGGGGTAGTAGCCCCTTTCATATTCATTAAAATATTAATAACAAACAAAAAATATATCATGGAAACAAACACAAAAGAATTTCAGGAATTAGCAAAAGTAATGGAAAGCAAGGGCCTAACTACACGAGATGTTATAGATTTAATTAGTGGTAATAATGCCCAACACCTAATTGATTGTGATGCCAACCCCTTTATTCCTAAAGGTCTCACGCTTATAAGCCACAAAAAAGGTGGTATGTGGAAATGGAATCCAAACATTTCTTTCTACCTATCCAAAGAACAGAAAGAAGGTAATTATTCTCTTGGTAATGATCTAAAGAAAGAACTAGAAAACCAGCCGGTCTTGAACGCCAATGTTCTCGACTACTTATTGGCCCATCCAGACTTAATTCCAGAATCTTGGAAAAGTAAAGCAACCTTTTTTTGGGGCACTATCTATCGCGACTCCCCTGGTAGCCTCTACGTGCGTTTCCTCGCTTGTTGGAATGGCAGCAAGTGGGGCTGGTACAGCTACTGGCTTGATTACAATTTCAACGACAATAACCC
>CAYSIJ010000026.1:10869-11297 GCA_964431155.1 uncultured Gammaproteobacteria bacterium | reverse complement strand
ATCATTTTTCCACGGAAGATGAGTCATTGAAAATCGGCGACCAAGTTTTGGTGTCTACTGAATTAGGTCGAGAAATCGGCAAGGTTGTTGGCTTCACAAAAGAGGCAAAAGGCGAAGACCTGAAAGAAATAATTCGCCGCGCTGAAAAATCGGAAATTTCCCGCTTGGCTGACGGTGCCAAAAAAGAGGAGGCCTTGGATGTGTGTAGAGAAATTGCAAAACGACACAATCTGGATATGAAGTTGGTTGATGTACATTTTTCTTTTGAAGGAAACCGTCTCAATTTTGCTTTTATTGCTGATGGTCGCGTTGATTTTCGGGAATTGGTGAAAGATTTAACTTCTCATTTTAATGCCAATATTAGACTGACTCAAATTGGTGCTCGTGATGAAGCGCGCCTCACTGGTGATTGTGGTGGTTGCGGCCGA
>CAYSIJ010000026.1:10112-10859 GCA_964431155.1 uncultured Gammaproteobacteria bacterium | reverse complement strand
AAAAGAATTTTCTTCAGTTACTTCCGAGATGGCAGAAGTGCAGCAAGTAGTTCATCAGGGTAGTGATCGAATTTCTGGGATGTGCGGTCGTTTAATGTGCTGTCTCTCTTACGAATACGAAGGTTACAAAGATTTGCGTGAAAAAATGCCAGCATTTGGTGCCAAGGTTAATGTTGATGGTCGCCGAGGGATTGTTGTTGGCCATCATGTTCTGAAGCAATCAGTTGATGTCCGATTTCCCTCCGAAAAGAAAGGCGAAAGAGATGCAGTGATTGAGGTTGACTTGAATCGCAAAAACAAAAAAGAAGAGAAGAAATAGAAAAACTTAAACATCTTAAAAACACTCGCTTTACGGCGGGTGTTTTTTATTTTTTCCGGCGCTTATGCTATAATTTAAATAACTAATAAAATTAATTTAAACTATTTTTCTATGTTTAACCGCAAGATCAATGTTGCTATTAATGGTTTCGGCCGGATTGGCCGGGCGGCTTTTAAGATTATTTTAGATGAGCATCCGAAGCTCAATATCGTCGCCGTTAATGATTTGACCGACACGGTAACTTTGGCGCATTTATTGGAATATGATACTTGCTATGGCCGTTACCAGAGAAAAATTTCCAGCACCAAAGACTGTCTTGTTGTTGATAATAAGAAATATCCCGTTTTTTCTCAAAAAGATCCGAGCTTGCTTCCTTGGAAAAAATTAAAAGTGGATATGGTTTTAGAATGTACCGGAAAATTTCGTAG
>CAYSIJ010000026.1:5481-10019 GCA_964431155.1 uncultured Gammaproteobacteria bacterium | reverse complement strand
TTATCGGTGTTAATGAAGAAAAGGTAGCGAAAACCGACAACGTTGTTTCTTGCGCCTCTTGCACCACTAATTGTTTGGCTCCCGTGACCTCAGTCATTAAAAGTAATTTTGGCATCAAGAAAGCGTTAATGACCACCATTCATTCTTATACTGCCGATCAAAATCTCGTTGATGGACCGCACAAAGATTTGCGTCGCGCTCGGGCGGCGGCGATGAATATCGTGCCAACCACGACTGGCGCAGCCTCTGCTGTCGCTGAAACTATTCCTTCTCTAAAAGATAATTTTGACGGTCTAGCCGTTCGTGTTCCTACTCCCGTTGGCTCACTTTGCGACACGGTGTTTTTGTTGACTAAAAAAACCACCGTGGAGGCCGTGAACAAGGCCTTTGTGATGGCTGCAAAAGGAAAAATGAAGGGAATTATTGAAGCTTCAAATGAAGAATTGGTTTCTTCTGATATTATTGGTAACGCCAATAGTTCTATTATTGATTTGAAATCCACAATGTTAGTGGGTGGTGATTTATTGAAGGTTGTGGCTTGGTATGATAATGAATGGGGCTATTCTCATCGTTTAGTAGAAATTTCTTATTTGTTAAAAAAATATTTAGAAGAGAAATGTATGAGATTAATTGGAAAAGTTGCGATTGTCACCGGAGCTTCCTCGGGTATCGGTTTGGCGATTGCCGAAGAATTTTTAGCAGAGGGCGCAAAAGTAGTTTTTTCTGACATCAATAGTTTTCCAAAAGAGTTACCGATAGATTCGGCATTCTTTAAATCTTGCGATGTTTCAAAGGTTGAACAAGTGGATGAGCTAATTAAGTCTGCCATAGAGAAATTTGGGCGGCTTGATATAATGGTTAATAATGCGGGAATTGGAACTCTTGGCGGGATTCTTGACACCGATGATGCTACTTGGCAAAAAACTATTGGAATTAATTTGACTGGAACTTTCTACGGTCTGCGCGCTGCCGCCAAGGCGATGAAAAATCAAGGAAGCGGTGGTTCTATTATTAATTTGAGCTCAATCTTGGGTCGGGTTGGTATGGCCGGTGCTGTTTCCTATTGTGCGGCGAAAGGAGGAGTTGTTCAACTAACCCATGCCTCAGCGCTAGATTTGGCTCCTGATAAAATTAGAGTCAATGCAATTGCGCCGGGCTTCATTAAGACTGCGATGACGGCTGATGTTCTTAAGGATCAGCAATTTAATGATTTTATTGTTTCTTCCACCCCCTTGGGTTATGTTGGTGAAGCGGTGGATATTGCCAAGGCGGCGGTTTATCTTGCTGCTGACGAAGCACGTTATGTCACGGGAGAAATAATTTACGTTGATGGAGGCTGGACAGCTAAATAATTTTATGGCGATTAAGAAAAATATTATTAGTTTAATAAAAAAAGCAAATCTACATGGCCGTGGCGGTGCGGATTATCCGATGTTTTTGAAGTGGCAAAGCGTCGCCGATGCTCTGGCTAAAAGCGAAAAAAAGGGCTTTATTGTTGTGAATTGTTCCGAGGGAGAGCCAGGAGTTTTTAAAGATGCTTATATTCTGGAGAATCATTTACCAGAATTTTTTGCTGGTTTGCGTGGTGCTTTAGAATTTTTCAACAAAGAAAGAATTTTTGGAATCCATTTTTTTACTAGCACAGAATACGCCAAAAAATTCCTGCCGTTAATTGAAAAAGAATTAAATAAAAAAGAAAATATCGTCGTTAAAAAACTTTGGCACCTTTCTCTGAAAAAAGGCCATTCATATGTTAGTGGCGAAGAAAGCGCCTTGCTAAACGTAATTGAATTTTCTCTTGCTGAGCCCCGAATCAAGCCACCATATCCAGCCGACAGCGGTTTATTTGGTTGTCCAACATTAATTAACAATTTAGAGTCTTTTTATAATGTCGGTCTAGTATTGACTGGAAAATTTAAAAAAGAAAGATTTTATTCAATCACTGGCGACACAAAAAAACCAGGTGTCTATTCTTTTAATGAAAACGCTACCATCTTAGAAATTTTAAAAGCGAGTGGTAATTTTCCGAAGAGAGAATTTTTTGTAGTAGTTGGCGGTGATATGAGCGGAGAAGCGCTAAATAGCAAGCAATTAAAAAGACCAGTTGGCGGTGCAGGTTCAATCCGAGTTTATCCAGCAAACGCTAGTCCTCGTTTGGTTGTTCGGGAATGGTTAGAATTTTATGTTTCTGAAACTTGCGGGCATTGCACTCCTTGCCGCGAAGGAACTTATCGTTTACTAGAATTATTTAAGGCTAATCCCGAAGAATTTTTGCGTTTCAAAGGTGAGGTGCGCGCTCTTCTTGATAATTTGTCTGTTGCCAGTTTTTGCGCTCTCGGTTCTAGTCTGCCGATTCCTTTGTATAGTTATGCAAAAAATATTTTAAAAATTAACATAAAAAAATAGTAAAAAATTATTAATTAAAAATTTTATGGAAACAGAAAAAACTTTAGTCACTAAGGTGGCTAAGAAAAAATTAACCCCTGTTCTAGAGTTATTTGAAAACTCTTGGAAAATGTACAAAGCCAATTTTAAGGGCCTAGTTTCTATTTCTCTTTATGGTCTCTTGGGCCTATTGGCGGTAGTAATCGGCGTTGCTTTAATTGCTGGATTAGCTGTTTTTTATGGCTTCAAGGGTCAAGACTCCCTAATTTTACAAATTGTTTTAGGGATAATCATGGCGTTACTGGCAATTGCGACAATCGCCATGGCGATCTGGTATAGCACAAGGGCAAAAATTGGTACTTATTTGCTAATTAAAAACAATTTTTCATCCGTAAAAGAATCTTGGGAGGAAAGCAAGAAGATGTTTTGGCCATTTTTTGGGCTCAGTCTTTTGCTCGTCCTTTTAATTCTTCTTTGGAGCATCTTGTTGATAATTCCTGGTATTATCTTCGCAGTATTTTATAGTTTTGCGGTTTTAGTTTTTATTTTTGACGGGCAAAAAGGAATGAAGGCCATCAAGACCAGCAAAGAATTAGTAAAGGGATATTGGTGGGCGACTTTTGGTCGCTTGGTTTTTCTCGGTTTTGTTTTTTACATCTTTAGTTTGCTAATCGGTTTGCCTGGAGCAGGCTTTGAAAGCGATTCAATTTTTTATTCTCTCTGGAGTTTAGTTAATTCCGTGGTGATGTTTATCGTTTCCCCATTTATTTATGTTTTCTTGATTCTCCTGTTTAAGAACTTGAAAGAAGTAAAAAAATAATTAATTTTTCATGTCAAAAACCATTATTTTCAAATTAAACGGCAAAAAAATATCTGGCGAGCTAGGCGAGACTATTTTGTCAGCTTCAGAGAGGGCGGGCCTCAAAATTCCGGCTCTTTGCAATCACCCGGATTTAAAAATCAAAGCTAACTGCCGAGTTTGTGCGGTTGAATTAAAGGGCCGAGAAAAGCTTGTCGCTTCTTGTGCCACTAAAATTGCTCCCGGGATGGAGATTTTTACTGATAGCCAAAAAGTATTAACCGCTCGCAAAGAAAATATAAAACTTCTTTTTGCTGAACATGCTGAGCGATGTGCTGATTGCCCGCGTTTGTTTGATTGCGAACTTTTGCGTCTAGCTAAAGAGTATAAAATTGTGGCCAGTACTTTTCCGCAAAGGAAGGCTCGTCGGAAAATTGAAAATTTTGGCGGCGGCGTTTTGGAATTCAATCATCGTCAATGTATTGACTGTAATAATTGCGTGGATGCTTGTGCTGATTTGCAAAAGATAAATTTTTTTCATTCAGAAGGTCAGGGAACTGAAAAGATTATCAAGGCTCAAAAAAAAGACTCAGCTTGTATTTCTTGTGGCCAATGCGCGCTTCGCTGTCCAGTCTCAGCGATTCAAGAAAATTTTTCCGTTGATAAGGTTGGTAAAATTCTTAAAGATAAAAAGAAAATAGTGATTGCTCAATTTGCTCCTTCAATTCGAGCGGCGATTAGTGAAGAATTCGGCTTGCCTTTTGACGAAAAAATGCCGGGAAGAATTGCTGCCGCCTTAAAGCTCTTGGGTTTTGATTATGTTTTTGATGTTGATTTGGGGGCGGATATTACCACAATGACCGAAGCGGAAGAGCTGGTGGAACGTCTAAAAAATAAAAAGTCGGTAATGCCAATGACCACTTCTTGTTGTCCGGCCTGGGTGCGCTATGCCGAACATTATCATCCAGAAATCTTGCCGCATCTCACCAGTGCCCGTTCGCCGCATATGCATTCCGGCGGTTTGATTAAGTCTTGGTGGGCCAAAGAACAGGGAATAAATCCAAAAAGAATTTCCATTGTTTCAGTGATGCCTTGCACCGCCAAAAAGTTTGAGATTCTCCGTCCCGAATTTCGCCTCAAAGGCGGAGTAATGCCAGTGGACGAAGTTATTACCACAAGAGAATTTGCTTACATGATTAAAAAAGCAAAAATTGATTTTGCCAAATTAAAACCAGTTGCGCATGATCTTTGCTTGAATAACGGATCGGGTGCCGGTGCCATTTATGGGATTTCTAGCGGGGTGATGGAGGCGGCGCTCCGTTATGTTTATGAAAAGGTTGAGGGAAAGACGTTG
>CAYSIJ010000026.1:1001-5471 GCA_964431155.1 uncultured Gammaproteobacteria bacterium | reverse complement strand
CGCTCCGTTCGGCCAAATTTTTATTGGACGGGCAACGTTCCAAAAAGATTGCCTTCAAGTCTGTACGGGGCATTTCTGGCCTCAAGGAGGCAACTGTGAAGATTGCTGGCCGAACTTTGCGTGTTGCCGTGGCAAACGGAATCGGAAACGTGGAGCCGATAATCAAAAATTTCAAAAAATATGATTATATTGAGGTGATGGCTTGTCCGGGCGGTTGTTTGGGGGGTGGCGGACAACCGATTCCGACAACGTCAAAAGAAAGGCAAGCAAGAACAGAAGCACTTTATCGCCTTGATGATAATTTACCAATGCGCTCTGCTCACGATAACAAGCCAGTGGTTGAATATATGGATTGGGCGAAGAAAAATAAGCGTGCCCATGAGTTATTACATACTAAATTTAAAAAAAGATCATAACAAAAAAGACCGTCGCTTTGTTTAGCAACGGTCTTTTTTGTTTTGCGTATTTTCTTAAACTATTTTACTTCGTAAACTAAAGTAACATCAACTTTAATTTCATTTTGTCCGGTCGCAATTTCTGGGCTAGAAATTGCTCGTCCGGCGTCACCCGCGAGTTCCATCTTGGCATTGGCATAAGCAATTGGTGGAACTATATCGTTGGAGTTTTCATAAACACTCTTCACTTTTCCTAATTTCATCCCAGCTTGCTTGGCAACCAATTCCGCTTTTTCTTTGGCTTTGTTGATTGCTAATTCTCGGGCTTGGTTTTTTAGAGCGAACTCATCGTCAATCGTGAAGCTGATTCCGCCAATTTGATTGGCTCCTTTTTCAGTGCCGCGAGCAATGATGTCGCCGATTTTTGTGAGATCTCGGACTTTAACACTGAGATTTTGATAAACTTCATAACCAAGCAATTCCTGGCCCTTCTCGTTGGTCCAGTTGTAGACCGGATTGAGGCTGTAGTTGCTGGTTTTGAGGTCTTTTTCTTCCACTCCGAGAGCTTTGACTGCTTTGATAATTTCATTCATTTTTGTACTGCTTTCAATAGTTGCTTCAGCGGCAGTTTTTTTGGTGCCAGTTTTGAAGCCCAGTTCAATGTTGGCAATGTCTGCTTTTGCATAAACAATTCCGGAACCGGAAATTGAGAAGCGGTCCTCAATCTTTGGTTGTCGGCTCAAAGCCAAGGCGACAATTACGATTGCTGTGACAGCGAGGATTAAAAGCACCCCGAGGAAGATTTGTGATTTTTTCATAATTTTTTTTAAGTTAGTTTTTGTTGTTTCTATTATATCATACAAACGACAAAGATGGGGGAAAGTCACATTTCGTCACTAAAAAATATATTTGTCAAATGCGTTTTGATAAGCTATACTTGATAAGTAATTTATTGGAAATTTATGATTATTCCTGGATATATTTTAGAATTATTGCGAAAATTAGAGGAAAAAGGCTTTGAGGCTTATATTGTCGGCGGTTGTGTCCGTGATTTTTTGTTAGCACAAGAACCAAAGGACTGGGACTTGACCACCAATGCGACCCCTGAAGAAATTTTGGCGGTTTTTCCTGAGGGAAAATATGAAAATCAATTTGGTACGGTTTTATTGCCTCTACGAAAAGAGCCCAGCTCAAACGAAAAAGGAGAATTATTTGATGTTGTTGAAATAACTACTTATCGAAGTGAACAAGGATATTCTGATCGCCGTCATCCAGACGAAGTGCGTTTTGAAAAGGAAATTGACAAAGACCTAGAGCGCCGTGACTTTACAATCAATGCCCTCGCACTTCGAATTGCCAAAGAGGGCGAACAAAAACCACATCGCGAATTGGTGGCTATTGACGGTAATCAATATGAATTAGTTGACCTATTCCGTGGCCGTCGTGATTTAAAGGACAAAATTATCCGTGCCGTTGGTGAGCCGACTGAACGTTTTAAGGAAGACGCCCTGAGAATGATTCGGGCAATTCGTTTTTTTTCGCAGCTCGGTTTTGAATTAGAAGCAAAAACTCAGAGAGCGATTTTAAAATTGGCCGGTGCTATCAAATTCGTGTCCAAAGAACGAATTAGAGATGAATTTATAAAAATAATCAAATCCAATCGTTCGGCAGAAGGAATTCGCTTGCTTCAAGAATGCAAGCTCCTGCAATACATCATTCCCGAATTAGAAGAAGGAGTGGCGATGGAGCAGAACCATCATCATATTTATAAAGTTTTTGAACACAATACTAATACCTTAAAACATTGTCCAAGTACTGATTGGCGAGTTCGTTTGGCGGCGCTTTTTCATGATATTGGCAAGCCAAAAACTCGCAAATTTATTGATGGTGCGGCGACTTTTTATAATCATGAGTATGTTGGCGCCAAACAGGCGGAGCGAATTATGAAACGTTTGAAATTTTCCACTGAAGACACGCTCAAAGTTGTTAATCTGGTGAGAAATCACATGTTCTATTATAATGTAGGAGAGGTCACTGCCGCCTCGGTTAGAAGATTGATTGTGAAAGTCGGCAAAGAGAATCTAAAAGACCTAATAGATTTGCGAGTTGGTGATCGCCTTGGTTCTGGAACGCCGAAAGCGATGCCTTACAAATTGCGCCACCTCGTGTATATGCTAGAAAAAGTGCAAAATGACCCAGTTTCTGTAAAAATGCTAAAGATAAATGGCGATGATTTAATGAAGGCAATTAATCTAGCCCCTGGTCCAAAAATTGGTGCCATTCTTGACGTTCTATTGTCCGAAGTAATTGAAAACCCAGATCTAAACACCAAGGAATTTTTACTGGGGAAAGCGAGCGAGCTCCAAGACTTTAATCTTGAAGAATTACGTCGCCAGGCGAAGGAAAAAATTGAGGAACGTCGCGAAGAAGATGATAATAATTTAAAAAAAAGTTTCCGCGTTTAGCAGAGACTTAATAAAATAATATGAAAAAATATTTCTTATTTTCTCTGTTGGTGGTTGCCGCTTTGACTCTTAGCGCCTGTGGCGAAACTACTAGTCCGGTCACAAAAAACTCCACCACGACCGGTGAAGAGGGAAAAACAACCGCTCAACCCACCAGCCAGTTGGGAAATGAAAACATTGATAAAAATAAATTAAAGCAAGAGCTTTCCGGTATTTCTGATGCTTCAGAAACGAGCACCAAAAATTCCGAAGAGACAAATAATACTATGATTACCGTTGACCCAAGTAAGTTTGAAGATTTGACTGCAAAATATAGCCAAGCAGTCTTTAACACCAACCAGGGAAGTTTCACGATTAAATTTTTTGGCGACAAAGCACCGCAGACAGTGAACAATTTTCTCAATCTCACCAAAATCGGTTATTATGACGGCATCAAATTTCATCGGGTGATTGCTAATTTTATGATCCAGGGCGGTGATCAAAACACCAAAGATGATTCATTGATGAGTAGATGGGGAACTGGCGGTCCGGGATATACAATTAAAGACGAATTTGGCGCTGGTCTTTCAAATGCCGTTGGTACAATTTCAATGGCTAACGCCGGACCAAATACCGGTGGTTCACAATTCTTTATCAATGTTGCCGACAATTCATATCTTGATGGCAAGCACGCTGTTTTTGGTGAAGTAGCTGATGGAATGGATGTGGTAAATAAAATTTCAAAATTATCCGTTGATTCCAGTGATCGGCCGACCGAACCGGTTATTGTTGAAAACATTGTCTTAAAATAAAATGAAAGTATATCTTGACAACGCTGCTACCACCAAGACCGATTCTCGTGTCCTGAAAGCAATGTTGCCTTATTTTTCTACTGATTACGGCAACGCTTCTTCTATCCACGCAATGGGGCAGGATAATTTTAATATTTTAACCCAGTGTCGCACGAAAATCGCCAAAATTATTGGCGGAGAAGAGCGTGGTGTAGTTTTTACCAGCAGTGCCACCGAGGCAAACAACTATCTGATAAAAGGAATTGCTCATACTAATCGCAAAAAAGGCGACCACATTATTGTCTCGGCGATTGAGCATCCTTGTGTTCGCGAATCTGCTCGTCAATTAGAAAAAGACGGTTTTCGAGTTTCCATTATTCCGGCAAATCACGAAGGATTAATTGAACCGCAAGAACTGGAAAAATTAATTGATCAAAAAACAATTTTGGTTTCGGTAATGATGGTTAATAATGAAATCGGGACAATCCAAAATATCATTGAATTGGCAAAAGTAGCAAAAAAACATGGCGCTTTTTTTCATACCGATGCTGTGCAAGCTGTTCCATATTTAAAAATTAACATCAAAGAATTGGGAGTTGATGCCCTGAGTCTTTCGGCGCACAAGTTTGGCGGTCCGAAAGGAGTTGGTCTGGCTTATTTGAATCCAGTAGTTTATGCCGAACCTTTAATTATCGGCGGTGGGCAAGAAGATGGGAAAAGAGCCGGGACTTATAACCTGCCAGGAATTGTCGGGATGACTACGGCGCTAGAACTTGCCTATAAGGAACGTTCCGAATACCTAAAACGCGTCAAAAAACTAAGAGATCTTTTGTGGAATGG
>CAYSIJ010000026.1:0-966 GCA_964431155.1 uncultured Gammaproteobacteria bacterium | reverse complement strand
CTGCCAGATATTCAAATGAACGGTAGCGCCAGAGAAAGAGTGCCGGCGAATCTAAATGTGATGTTTGGTTATGTGGAAGGGGAAGCGATTCTTATTGACCTTTCCTATAAGGGAGTTTTTGTTTCTACTGGCTCTGCTTGTTCAGCAACTAACCTCAAAGCCTCCAGTGTTTTAGCGGCTATCGGTTTAAATAAAAATTTCTTAAATAGCAATATTCGTTTTTCTCTTGGGAAAGAAACAACTGAAAAAGAAATAGATTATGTGATTAAAATGGTGACAGAAACTGTTAATCGTTTGCGCGAGTTTTCCCCCGTATCCAAGTTCTAATTAAGTTAGTATTATTCATTTATAATTTTTGAGCCAATGTTTTTTTGTAAAGTGAAAATTAATGTAAGTTAATTTTCACCACAAACAAAAACCTGGCGACCAAAATTACAAATGAATAATTAGATATATGGCTTTAAAATATACTAAAAAAACAATAAATCATTTTCTTCATCCAAAAAATATTGGGAAAATTGACCGTCCAGATGGTTTTGCGGAGATTGGCAACATGGTTTGCGGCGATCAGCTCAATTTTTATCTCAAGATAAATAAGGGGAAAATAAAGGATGTAAAATTTTTGTCTTTCGGCTGTGCTTCAAATATTGCCACAGCTTCGGTAATGACCGAGAAGATTAAGGGAATGAGTGTTGAAGAGGCAAAAAAATTCAAGTGGAAAGAAATCGTTGAAGATCTTGGTGGCTTGCCGCAACAAAAAGTTCATTGTTCAATAATGGCCGTGGAGGGTTTGCAAGAGGCAATCAAAGATTACGAAAAGCATCTTGGAGAAGAACCAAAAAAAGAAGTGCAAGAGGAAATGAAGAAAGTCAAAAAGACTATTACCAAGAAGAAAAAGTAATACTATTTCGGGTTTAATAGACAAAAATGGTTGGTGAAAGTGCCAAATCTATTGTAATATTAAAT
>CAYSIJ010000025.1:9958-11345 GCA_964431155.1 uncultured Gammaproteobacteria bacterium | reverse complement strand
CAACTCTGCGGCGCCTACCGGCTCCAGGTGCGCTACAAAGTTCCCGGCGTCAACAACGGCAACTTCATCTACTACACCGACAACGGCCTGCGGCGCGATTGCGCCATTGTCGTTTCGCCGAAAAAAGCCTTCAAGATCAAAAACAAGGATCATAAAATAATTTTTAATTTTTAAACATATGATGGAAAATAAAAAAAGAGTTAGTTTTGTGATAATGGCCGCCGCCCTTCTCTTGATTGCCGTAATTGTTTGGTTTATTTGGCAAAGAAATAATCAAACAGCGGTTGTGCCAATGGACAGTCAGGGGAATGTGATTAATCCGGTTACCGAATCAATCAACACTAGCACACCAGGAACTGCGCCGCGTGATTATCGGAAATTTGATATTTCTAAAGAGCCAAAAATAGAGGCTGACGCTGAAGCGGTAAAAAAAATTGCGATGGCTTTTTCGGAGCGCTTTGGTTCTTTCTCCAACCAGTCTAATTACTCTAATATTGAAGATTTAAAAATTTTTATGACCAAGAGCATGGGGGATTGGGCCGAGGGCTATTTGGCAGACTTGAAAAAAGAGAAAGATAATAATGGTGAATACTATGGCATGATAACTAAAGCGGTGAGTGCTAATGCCAAAAATTTTGACAACGCCAAAGGGCAGGCCGAAATTGTTGTGATGACCCGTCGTCAAGAAACCAAGGGGACTGTTGCTGGTAACTACTTCAATCAAGAATTAACTTTAAAAATGGCCAAAGAAGGAGGCGTTTGGAAAGCGGATAGCGCCAATTGGCAGAAATAATTATGACCAAAAAACCTGTTGCCAAAAAAATAATAAAAACCAAGAAAGTGCTAGCCAAAAAACCGGTGGCAAAAGTTTTGCCAGAAAAAACCAAAAAACATAATCGTTGGTTTATTCTTCTCTCTTTTGTCGGGGCGCTTTTGTCAGTCGTCCTGTTTTTGTTGGTTAAAGTAAATTTGTATTACGATGTGGTCCGGGTGGCCTTAGACAAAGAAGTGGTTGCCAATGAAGAATCTTTCATTAATAAGCTCCCGCCAGCTGAAGTCGCGGCTGATCCAACAGTCAGCGGGGCCTTTAATGTTAGGAATAATCAGCCGTTTTGGTCTCATGATGATATTTATCTAGGAAATCTTCGGGCAGTGGTTAAAATTTTTTATTTTGCCGACTACAATTCTCAAACTAGCCGAAACCAAGAAAAAGATTTGAAAAAATTAGTAACGAATTATCCGCAATATGTTTTGTTGGTCCGCAAAGATTTTCCTGGTAACAATGTGATATCTATTCAAGGAGCGCGAGCGGCTCGCTGTGCTCAGGATCAAAATTTATTTTGGCAGTACCACGATATCTTGTCGGCCTATCTCAATAATGATAATC
>CAYSIJ010000025.1:6620-9948 GCA_964431155.1 uncultured Gammaproteobacteria bacterium | reverse complement strand
CAAAAGATGTAATTTATGATGAAACGGCTCCTTCTCGGGGCAGTCAATTGCAAGAGAGTCGTTCGTTTCTGGTTGATATTGCCGATCGCGCTAGTTTGGATTTGGAAAAATTTAATGAATGCCTAAAAAATTCAAATAGCCAAATTTTGAATAGTAATATCAGTGAAGGCGAGGCGTTGGGAATTTCTGGAGCGCCGACAGTTTATATCAACGGCCAGCAATTTACCAACTATTTTAGTTATGAAGATTTGGAAAGATTAGTAAAAGTAGTTATTGCCAAGTAATAAAATAATTTATTGAAAAAATGCCGGAAGCAAAAGTAAAAAATATTTTTGTCTGCAGTCATTGCGACGCCCAATATCCGAAATGGAGTGGGCGTTGTTTGGAGTGCGGTTCCTGGGGAACTCTGAACGAAGAAACAGAGATTATTGACGCCAAAGCAAAAGGAAAGAGGAGCCAGGAAGAAAACTATAAAAAAATGGTTGGTGCGGAAATTATTGATCTTTCTCTAATTTCCGGTAACGGTCCAAAACGTTTTTTGACTGGCCTAGGAGAGATTGATCGAGTGCTGGGCGGTGGTTTACCAGAAGGCTCGCTCACTTTGTTGGCCGGAGAACCGGGAATTGGCAAATCAACTCTCGCGGCGCAATTAGCGAATGCTTTGAAGGGCAAAGAAGTGTTTTATGTGAGCGGTGAAGAAAGTGCTTCACAAGTAAAAGCGAGATTGGTGCGCTTAAATTGCGATTTGGATCGTTTAAAATTTTTAAGCGAGACTAATATTGAAAAGATTACTGCGGCCGCCCTCAAATTACTTCCCGATTTAATTATTGTTGATTCTATTCAAACCGTTTATTCAGCGGCGATTCCTTCAGAGGCCGGCAGTGTTAGTCAAATAAGAGCGGCGGCAATAAAGTTTTTGGAATTAGCCAAAGAACGCAACATCGCTGTTATTTTAATCGGGCATATTACTAAGGATGGCTCAGTCGCTGGGCCAAAATCTTTGGAGCATATCGTGGACGCTGTGCTTTATTTGGAAAATGAAGACACCCATCAATATTCACTTTTGCGCTCTAGTAAAAATCGTTTCGGTTCGGTTAATGAGTTGGGGGTTTTAGAAATGACGGGGACTGGGTTTAAGGAAATTCTTGATCCAAGTGCAATTTTTTTATCTAACGGCGAAGAATTTTTATCCGGATCCGCAGTCAGTTGCGTGATTGAGGGTACTCGTCCTTTTATGGTTGATATCCAGGCTTTGGTGACCAAAACCGTTTTTGGATATCCACAAAGAAAATGTTCTGGTCTGGATTTGAACCGTTTGCAAGTTTTGGCGGCCGTCATTTCCAAGCGAGGATCTTTGGATTTGAGCAGTAAAGATATAATTTTGAATGTGGTTGGTGGTTTGAAGGTTAGCGATCCGGGATTGGATTTGGCAGTTTGTGCGGCCGTCATTTCTTCGGCAACCAATAAAAAACTGTCGCGGACAACAGTGTTTTTGGGGGAGGTTGGTTTGTCTGGTGAGCTGCGTTCGGTGACCCGCCTGGAACAAAGGCTGAAAGAAGCGGAAAAACTTGGCTTTAAAGAGGCAATAATCCCCGATATGGACATAAAAGCCGGGAAAATAAAATTAATCAAGATTAAGAGCCTGGAACAACTAAAACAGTATTTTTCTTGACATATTTTTGGTTTAGTGCTATAATCTGAGGGTTAAGTTTGGTTAGATATTCATTAAAAATTAAATAAAAATGAAAAAATTTGTAATTTTTTTAGAAAAAAACAAAAAAGCGGTAGCTTTTATTTCAAGGATTGCTTTAGTAATTGGTTTGTTCAATTTGATTATTGGTGTCGCTATTTTATTTTTTATGGCGGCGAGTGCATTTTATTCAGTATCAAGTTGCGATTTATTTAGAATTTATTTTAATCTAAGTAATGTGTCCCTAGTATTTTTATGGACATGCTCAGCTTGGACAGTGTTTTTTGGCATTGTTGGCGGAGAAAAATTCTTCATTAAACAATTTTCCATTTTATTTCCATTTTCAGAAAAAGTTTTTGAAAACTAGGAGCCGTATTAAAAATCTCAAAAAGAGCCTTTAAAAATAAAGGCTCTTTTTTCTTACTCCAAATGTATTTTTTCCTCAATTTCACCAATCTTGGTTTGTAACTTCGGCCAATTTTTTAGTTCCGGATCTTCCTGGATTATTTTTTCCGCGCTTATTTGCGCTTTTTTGATTTGTTGATAATCAAAAAGCGAAGCAATTTTCAGTTCGGGAAAGCCAGATTGAAGCAGGCCATAAGTTTCACCGGCCCCACGCAACTTCAAATCTTCTTCAGCCAGTTCGCGGCCGTTTTGGTGCCGAACCAGAGCCTTTAATCTTTTATTGGTGTTTTGATTTGAAAATTCTTGACTGGTAAATAAAAAACAATAAGCCTGATCATTCCCGCGCCCGACTCGACCGCGGAATTGGTGGAGCGTGGATAGCCCGAATCTTTCGGCGCCTTCAATAATTATGAGATTAGCATTTTTGATATCAATTCCTACTTCAATGACGGAAGTGCTAGTTAAAATTTGGATTTTATTTTCCAAAAAATCAGTCATCACTTTTTCTTTTTCAGCGCTTTTCATTTTTCCATGTAACAAGCCGATTTTAAATTCTGGAAAAATTTCTTTCAATCTTTCCGCCTCTTCTTTCGCTGATTTGGCACCGCTTTTGTCGGACGGAGAAATTAAGGGGCAAACTACGAACATTTGCTGGCCCGCTCTAATTTTTTCGGTAGCAAAATCATAGGCGGCTAGCCTATTTTCTTCGCTGACAATTTTTGTGATTGCCGGTTTTCTTCCGGAAGGCAGTTCATTGATTAAAGACAAGTCCAAATCACCATAAAGCGCCAAAGCGAGGGAGCGAGGAATGGGTGTGGCGCTAAGAGAAAGGAAATGGGGCGTCGGTAATTTTTCCCCGTTTAAGTCGGCTAATTTTTTCCGTTGTCTGACTCCGAAGCGTTGTTGTTCATCAACGATTACTAAAGAAACTGGAGACAGTGAGACTTTTCCGCTAATTAAAGCTTGTGTGCCAATAATTAAGTCGCTTTCGGCGATAATTTCTGCGACTTTGGTTTTGTTTTGCCAACTCGCTTCTTTGCGGTTGGCGGTTAGAAGAGCAATTTTAATTTTTTGAGAAGAAAATAATTTTTTAAATGTTTCAAAATGTTGGGTGGCGAGAATTTCCGTCGGTGCCATTAAAAGAGTTTTTCCTTGTCCCGATAACTTCGCGTTTAAAACTGCCAAGGCGGCCACAATTGTTTTTCCACTGCCAACATCCCCTTGAAGCAAGCG
>CAYSIJ010000025.1:1169-6610 GCA_964431155.1 uncultured Gammaproteobacteria bacterium | reverse complement strand
ATCGGCTTTGGCTTTTCTAAATCCAAGAGAATTTCCCAGGCCGATTTTTTTTGGTCTCCAGTGAGAGTAAAAGAAAGAGAGTCAACAAATTCTTTGGTCGGTTTTTCATTAAAAGGAATCCGGGGGGCGAGACGTCCTTGTAATTGGCGCTTAATTAATTGGGCGCGTAATTGCCAAATAAATAATTCCTCAAAACCAAGCCGGCGGCGAGCTGTCTCCAAGTCAATTTCATTTTCCGGAAAGTGGATATTTTTAATCGCTTCTGAAAGCGACATCAAATCATGTTCAGCAGATACTTGAGGCGGCAAGGAATCATCTAGTCCACTTGTTAAATTGATAACCTGTCTGATTAAATAGCGGAGCTGTTTGCTGGTCAAACCTTCAACCAAGTGGTAATTGGGAATAATCCCTTGAGTATTGTGAAGTTTTTGAGTTGAAGATTCTGGGTGGTTTGATAATTTTTCATAGGCCGGAGAAACCAAGCAGAGACCGCCAAATTGTTCGCTTACTCGGCCAGCCAAAGAAACAAAGTCACCGACTTTCAAATTTTTTACAATAAACGGTTGGTTGAACCAAATTATTTTTAGAATTCCACTATCGTCTTGAACCAGTGCCTCAGTCAGATTCATTTTTTTTCTGGCGCTTCGCCGGTTGTTAATCAAATCTATTTGTCCAACAATTTGGGCCTCCTGTCCTTCTTGGAGGTCGGCAATGTTTTTGGCATTTTGAAAGCGATCATAGCGAAAAGGAAAATAAAAAATCAGGTCATGGACCTTGTCCAGACCTAACTTTTTTAAACGGCTAATTGTGGTTTTCCCGACGCCTTTGAGTTCGGTGAGCGGGCTCGTCAAAGAAATCATGGGCCCTCAATGAATATAAAAAGTGCTCCCACCAGGAATCGAACCTGGATCGCAAGAACCGCAATCTTGCATTTTATCCATTAAACTATGGAAGCTAACTTCCTTATTATTAGTTAATAACTAGGAAATGTCAACCCGCTTGAAATCAGTACTTTAAAGTCTCAAAACTCGGGTTAATTGTTCGGAAAGCGGCTCATTGAGACGGTCAAGATCTTCGGGGAGATAACGCAGAAAGAAATTTCTAACGATAATTGGGTCTTGTTCGTCTAATTCCAGGCTTAATCTTGGTTGAATCGGATTTTTAAATTCAAAATAAAGTTTCGCTATTTCTTCTTTTGGTTTGTAGAGAATGGAAAAGTCTTTAATGATGTCATAGTCATAAAACTTTTCGCCAATCTGGAGGCCCTCGCCATTAGCCAAAAACTCAATTTCTAGCGATTCCCGATGCTCGTTAATGAACATCACAATTCCTGCGAGTAAGATGATAATCACAAAGAGGAAATTGGAGTTGTAGCCCATAAACACTGGTCGCCAGTTTTGGATTTCAAAAAAAGAAATAAATAGACAAATCGCCATAAAAATACCAGCAAAAATATACCAGCGGCGGCCTCTTTCTGGTTTTTCTGGAGCGGGGATTTTCCAGGAAATACTAGTGATTTTCTCGTTTTTTTGTTCTTCGTTTGTCATATGAGCAAATTGACATTAGAATAGTTTTTGTATATAGTGATTATAGCATAAAGCAAAGTGCGCGGGAATATCGCCCGCGTTTATCTTGAAAAAATGGAGAGGTGCCGGAGTGGTTGAACGGGGCACCCTGCTAAGGTGTTATCCTTTTACGAGGATCGAGGGTTCGAATCCCTCTCTCTCCGCCAAGACAATTTAGTATCGTGCAACCCACGAAGCCCTGTATTTACGGGGCTTTTTGGTAAGCTTTAAAAACCCATTTACCTGGGGTACGTGGGATAGCGAACTTACCTTGTATGAGTGGGTAGTTTTTGTATTATCTTTTGCTCAATGGTATAATATAGTCAATGTATTTCAATCAATAATTAATCTATGTCAGCAATCGGTAAAAATATAAAAAAATTAAGAGAACAAAGAGAAATATCCCAGGATAGACTTTCTAAGTTGGCAGATATCTCTTCAAATACTGTAGCAAAGTTAGAATTAGATGATAGCTCTAATCCTACAATTGAAACTTTACAGAAAATAGCTAAAGCCTTAAATGTTAAGGTTGACGATTTAATAAAATAGTTATGGCAAGGATAAAAGATATTCCAAAAATAGATAGACCACGAGAGAGGTTTTTAAAAAATGGTTCAAGTGCGCTTTCTAAAAGCGATCTTTTAGCTATTTTACTTGGCAGTGGCATTAAGGGGAAGAATGTTCAGCATTTATCGCAACAAATTATTAAGAAATTTGGTAAAAATTTTCTTAATATTTCAGTTACTGATTTAAAAGAAATTTCTGGAATTGGTGAAGCAAAAGCACTTCAGATTGTTTCTGCGATTTCTTTGGTTAAAAGATATTATGAAGATGAAAAATCAAATGATGTTATAATAAAAAACTCTCAAGATGTTCTTTCTTTAACTTATGAATTTAAAGATAAGAAAAAAGAGTATTTAATCTGTTTGTATCTTAATGCAAGAAATGTTTTGCTTAAAAAAGAAATAATTAGTATTGGTTTGCTCGATAAAACATTATTACACCCAAGGGAAATCTTTTACCCTGCAGTAGAATTAAGCGCCGCTAACATTATTTTAATACATAACCACCCGTCGGGTGATTTTTCTCCTAGTGAAAAGGATGTTCAGATTGTTGAAAAGATTTCAAAAGCAGGGGAAATAATGGGAATTCCTGTTATTGATTTTATTAATATTTCCACAGGTGGATATTATAGTTTTTTTGAAAAACTAAAAGACAAAGATAACGGCTTTGATTATGTTTCCGATGGTTTTCAAGCTACGCTATTTGATTTATTGGAAACCACAAAGCCAGTTTACGAAATAAGTATTCAAAAAATTGATAAGCATTATTTTCAAATCACCCAACCGAAAAAGGGATATTTCCAATTACAAAATAGGAGATACTTAGGTAATAAGTACAAACTTTTAGGTTTTATTGAAGATATCGTTTCTGAAAAATGTGGTAAAATTAGTTCTATTTGTGATGTATTTGCTGGAACTGGCGTAGTCGGAGAACGTTTTAATAACTCAGATATTAAGGTAATATCAAATGATTTTCTTTCTGCTAACTATGCTTGTCTGCAGGCATTTTTAGAAACAAAAGAAGATGTTATAAAAAATATTTCTAAAAAAATTGATTATTTAAATGAGTTGGTGCCAGAAGAGGACAATTACTTTTCGAAACATTTTGGAGGAACGTATTTTTCAAAAGATAATGCAAAGAAGATTGGTTTGATACGTGAAAAGATAGAAAAGATTGCTGAAAATAAAAATGAGAAAAATATCCTAATTTGTTCATTGCTGTATGCAATGGACAAAGTTGCAAACACTGTTGGGCATTATGACGCATTTAGAAAAAACTTAGACACTCTACAGGCAGTTAAACTATTAGTTCCAAGTATTGATTATTTGAATAATAAAAATAACGAGGTTTATAAGGAAGATGCAAATAATTTGATAAAAAAAATTTATTGCGATGTTTTATACATTGATCCGCCTTATAATTCTAGACAATATTCGGATGCGTATCATCTTATGGAGAATTTAACAGAATGGAAAAAACCAGAAGTGATAGGTGTGGCAAAAAAAATGGATCGCTCACATATTAAAAGTTCTTATTGCTTAAAGAGTGCAACCCAATCCTTTGCTGATTTAATCAAAAATGCAAACTGTAAACATATATTGCTTTCTTATAATAATACTGGGGAGTCAAAAGATGAACGCTCTAATGCAAGAATAAGTGATGATGATATTTTAAGAATATTGAACGAGAAAGGTGATGTGGAAATTTTTGAAAAAGATTATAAGGCGTTTACTACTGGCAAAAGTAATAGTGACAATAATATCGAACGTATCTTTTATTGCAAAGTAACAAAATAATTATGAAAAAACCTTGGTCAATTTCAACTACCGTAAGAAACCCAGAAAGAATTAGGGATTTTTTGCTTATTCTCTCCGGGATGGAAGGTGAGGAGTGGACTCGTCCAAATCAAAAGAAATTTCAAGTTTGTTTAATTCAACACAAGGTTTATGGCTATGGAGAAATACAATTTTTGAATAATTTATCACCAGCACATCTGCGGCTAATGGAAAACCCAGATGTTCTTACATATGAGCAAGCTGAAGCCATCCTAGATGAAAAAAATTATGTTGGCGGCGGAGATATGCGCGGGAGGCAATCATTTAATCCACTTGAAAAAATGGGGTTTGCGATGCTTGATGAAAATAACCAAATTAGAATATCAAGTTTTGGAAGATATTTTTTACAAGAAGATTATGATCTCGGAAACGTATTCTTTAAAAGTTTTTTAAAATGGCAATTACCAAATTTATCTTCTCGTGATTTTGTCGATTCGGATGGGTACGCGATTAAACCATTTGTTGCGACACTTCATTTAATAAAGGAGGTGAATTTACTTTGGCATGCTTTGGGCAATAATCCTGTGGGTATTAATAAGCAAGAATTTGCAATTTTTATTCCAACTCTTATAAATTTCAATTCCATACAAGAAACAGCGCAAAAAATCGTTGATTTTAGGAGAGATAGAGCTTTAGCTCCTAATAAAATAATATTTACAAAAGAATATCATAGAAATTATATAGCTAACTTTTTAGAAACAGAAGAAGCGGAAGTAATAAATAAAAATGTTCATAATACTATAGAATATACAGATAATATAATAAGATATTTTCGCTTAACTCGTTATCTCTATATACGTGGTAATGGATTTTATATTGATCTTGAACCAAGAAGAATGATTGAAGTTGAGAGTATTCTTGCTGCAGATGATGCTTCTCCAAGAATATTTACTGACGTTAATGAATACGAGGTATATTTAGCAGATATTGAACAACCAGTTCTTCCTTGGGAGACTGATATTGAACTAAATAATATCGTAACAGCTTTAGTAAATGATATTCAGGATTTTATTAATGATCTTGGGGCGAAGAACGTAATAATTCCAACCTTTGAATTTAAAAATACAACCGGTTTAAATAGAGAAAGTTTAAAGTATTACGCCGATGAACTTAGAATATATCGTAGAAAACTTCAAGAACTTGAAATACATTTTGAATCACAAAGCGTTGATAAAGTAAAAGAATATATTGAAGCTTTACGAAATATCCATCAATCTGTAAATAAAAAGAGTATTGAGTTAGAGAGATTGGCAACTCTCGCGATTAATTCTTTAAATGACGCAATTGAAATTAAACCAAACTATCCTGTTGGAGATGATAATGAGCCAACTTTTACAGCTCCTGCTGGTAAACCTGATATCGAGTGTTTTTATGAAGCATTTAACTCTGTATGCGAGGTAACTATGCTTACAGACCGTTCTCAATGGTATAATGAAGGCCAACCTGTCATGCGCCATGTTAGAGACTTTGAAGACAG
>CAYSIJ010000025.1:0-1159 GCA_964431155.1 uncultured Gammaproteobacteria bacterium | reverse complement strand
ATCCTGAAAAAGGTGTTTATTGCCTTTTTGTTGCTCCTAGGCTACATCAAGATACAGTGGAAACATTCTGGGTAGCTATTAAGCATGGTTATCGCGGTGTTAATCAAAAGATTGTTCCATTGTCTATTACTCAATTAATTAAATTACTCGAAGTTTTAGTAAGCTTAAAAGAATCCGGCAGAAGATTGAGCCATGTTGATTTGTCTGAACTCTATAATGAAATAATTGCGCTCACAAACAATGTGACCGACTCGTTAGAATGGATTGAACAAATTCCAGCGACCGTAGATTCTTGGGGAGAACAAATGCTTACAAGATAATTATTATGAAAAAAAATCAATTATATTTAGGGGACTGTGTAGAAATAATGGCTGACAAGATTTCAAAAGAATCCGTTGATCTTATATTTGCTGATCCACCATACAATTTATCTGGGAATGGACTGCATTGGAAAGGAAATAAAACTGGCGGGGATTGGTATATGGTAAACGAAGAGTGGGATAGAATGTCCGCCCCAGAATATTTGCAGTTTACACGTAAATGGATTGGTGGCGCTTATCGGGTATTGAAGAATGGTGGCGCAATTTATATATCTTGTACCTATCATAATATATCAGAAGTAATGATTGTCCTTAAACAACTAGATTTTAAAATTAATAACATTATTACTTGGCAAAAAACGAATGCAATGCCAAATATGACACGGAGAGTATTTACCCATTCTACGGAATTTGTTGTTTGGGCAGTAAAGGGTAAAAAGTGGACTTTTAATTATGAAGATTTGAAAAACATTAATCCTGATAAACAAAAAGATGGCTCTTTAAAACAAATGAGAGATGTTTGGCAATTACCTTTAGTACAAGGAAAAGAGCGAATTAGAGGAAAAGATAACAGAGCCATTCATCCTACTCAAAAACCAGAAGAAATGCTTCGAAGAATTATAATAGCATCTTCAAATAAAGGGGATGTTGTTCTGGACCCATTTTTAGGAAGCGGCACAACAACATTTATAGCTGAGAAACTTGGTAGAAATTGGATAGGCATAGAAAAGGATAAAAAATATTTTAAAGTTGCCGAAGATAGAATGAGGTTATAGGCTAAACTAGTATTAATTTTTTATCTTTAAGTACAATCTTACTTCTCAAATTAGCTAGCAATT
>CAYSIJ010000024.1:5227-12032 GCA_964431155.1 uncultured Gammaproteobacteria bacterium | reverse complement strand
GCATAATTACTTATAACGGCAAAGAAAGCCCAGGAAAACATAAACCGATAATCAGTCTTGAAGATTATAATCGCATTCAAGAATTATTAGGCTTAAGAGGTAATAAAAGAAATGTAAAAAAATTAGACTTTATGTATTCTGGTACTTTTGTCTGTGGTTTTTGTGGTTGCGCTATAACCGCTGAGCGTAAAAGAAAATATCTAAAAGAAGCTAATGAGGTTAAAACTTATCATTACTATCACTGCACTCATAAAAGAAAAGAAAGCGGCTGCAAAGAAATTTCGGTCCAAGAAGAAGAATTAGAGAAACAAGTTAAGCTTGAATTAAAAAAACTGGAGATGCATCCCCAATTTTTAAACCTGGCTTTAGAATATTTAGATAAAAACAAAAAAGAAGAAGTTGAAACTGACAAAACGGTTAAAGTTGATATAAAACAAAATATTAAAGATTTAGAAGATCAACTATCTGAGCTTAATGGCATGAGAATGAAAAAGATGATAGATGACACTGATTATCTTGCCGAGAGAACTAAATTAAAGGCTGAAATTGATAATTTAAGCCAGTGTGATATTAAGACTAAACCAAGTAGAGCTGAGCTAGTAGAGCTTACTAAAGAAAATTTTATTTTCTGTGCTCAAGCTCGAAAAGAGTTTGATAAAGGAGACAAAGAAACACGAAATAACATCATTAACAGATTAGGTTCGAACCAAGCAATAATTGATAAAAACATTAGCATTTCTTTCCATAATTGGCTTATTCCACTCAGAAATAACGTTGAAAAATTTAACGCCGAAATGGCAAGGTTCGAACCAGCATATTTTGGCGAAAATAAAAGAAAAAACGAGGCTTTAACCTCGCTTAATCTACGTTGGCTCGGGGACTAGGATTCGAACCTAGATAACAGGCTTCAGAGGCCTGAGTCCTACCATTAGACGATCCCCGAATTAAGCCAATTAAAATAACTGGCAACAAATTTCATTCTACCTTATTATTATTATTTTTCAACCCCAATTTAAACCGAGACCGTCGGCATTTCCCCGCCCTCTGGCATTTTTGGCTTCATCAGCGGGAATAAGGTTACTTCCCTCACTGGTTTATCAACAAGAAAAGCAAATAATCTTTCGCCATATCCAAAACCGCAAGTCGGTGGCATGCCGTGTTCAAGCATCTCCACAAACTCCCAATCAGCCATCATCGCCTCTTTGTCGCCGCGATCAACTAATTGCTGTTGCAACTCAAAACGTGCACGTTGATCAATTGGATCATTGAGTTCCGAAAAACCATTACCCACTTCTGAACCGGCAATAATAATTTGAAATCTTTCGGTTAATTCCGGATTGTCTTCTTTGGCCTTGGAAAGCGGTGAAACTAATTTTGGATGATTAATCAAAAACACCGGACCAGCAATCGTCTTGCGGCAATATTTCCAAAGAGTATCCATCAAACGCTCCCGATTAGCTCCTTCATACTTCACCTGCAACTCTGCTAATTTGGCCGCCATTTCTTTTTCGCTGGCTTTTAAGACATCAATGCCCGTCTTTTCTAGGACAGTGTCGCGGTAATCAATTTTTGGCCATTCACCGGACAAATCATAAGTCATTCCTTTGGTAGAAAATTTGGTGGTGCCAAAAACCCGCTGAGCAATTTCTTGATACAGCTCCTGCGCTAACTTCATGCCATCGTTATAATTAGCATAAGCCCAATAGAATTCCAGGTTGGTAAATTCTTGCAAGTGATCCATGCTGGAGCCTTCATTACGATATACTCGTCCGATTTCAAAGGTCTTTTCAAAACCCGCCGCCATCAAACGTTTCTGCCAAAGCTCGCCGACTGAGATGCGCAAAAAAACATCAAGATCAAAATCATCGTGGTGAGTTTTGAAAGGATTTGCTTCGGCCCCACCAGTGGTGGTTTCAATGGTCGGAGTTTCTACTTCAAAAAAACCATGGCGCTTCATGAAGTCACGAGAAACATCCCAGAAAGCCGCTTTCTTTTTGAACAGCTCGCGCGTTTCCGGATTCATTAAAATGTCCAAATAGCGTTTGCGCAAACGGTCTTCTTCGTCCTTGAAGCCATACCAAGAATCAGGAATTGGCCGCAGAGCCTTGGAAAGCAGTTTCCACTCTTTGATCATCAAAGAATTTTCGCCTTTATGAGTAACGAAACAGGTGCCGAGAACTTCCACGAAATCAGCCACATCAACCATTTTCACAAATCTTTTGTATTGTTCATCGCCCAATTCTTTTTTGGATAAGGCAATTTGCAGGGTGCCGCTTTCATCTTCTAAGTTGGCAAAGGTGAGGTTGCCGTGAGAGCGAAGCCCGCGCAAGCGACCACAAAGATGAATCTCTTTGAGGTTCTCAGAAAGTTTCAAAAAATCAGCTAACAAGTCGGCAATCATCAAATCGCGACTGGCTTTGGCGGGATAAGGATTAACGCCAGCACTCTTCAGGCCTTCAAGTTTTTTTAAACGATCCGCATATTCACCGCCGATAGTTTCTTGGTCTTGATTTTGACTTTCCATATTTTTACTAGATTATTACTAGCTTATTCAACTTTGGTGATTTTATATTTTGCACTACCCTTTGGAGTCTCAACAATTACTTCATCGCCTTTTTGATGATGCAAGAAAGCAACTCCCAGAGGAGATTCGTTGGAAATTTTGCCATTTGCCGGATCAGCCTCATTGAAACTAACGATTAAATATTGCTTCTCGGCACCATTTACTTTTACGGTTACCAGAGAACCCATCGCTACTTCGGTGCTGGAAGCATCGTGCTGGACAATAGTGACATTCTTCAAAGTATTAGTTAATTCCAATACCCGCCCCTCATTGAGGGCTTGGGCATCTTTGGCTTCGCTATATTCGGCGTTCTCACTCAAATCGCCTAATTCCTTGGCTCTTTCAATGCGTTCGGCGATTTCTTTGCGGCGAGTGGTGGTTAAAAAAGTAAGCTCTTCCTGGAGCTTGTTGTAACCTTCTTGAGAAATGATCTGCTCATTCATAAATTTAAATAATTAGCTAAATATAGCTTTTAATATAATAGAAAAACTAAAAAAAGACAAGAAGCGGCAAAAAAATAAAATTTGTTATCCGACGTGTCGTTCATTCATTTTGTCCCAATCCCAAAGACGATTTTTATTATAATCAATTTTTTTTATCACCTCATCCTCTAAATCAACCCCCATCACACCAGCTAAATGAATTAAGCGAATTAAAATATCACCGAGCTCTTCATTAAAACCATCTTTCCCGTCAATATTCTGATGGCGATAAGCCTCGAATGCTTCGGAAACCTCGGAATGAATTAGGGCAATTTTTTCAGGAACATTAATTTCTACTGGTTTTGTGCCGAAGCCCTTTTCTTTTGCCTGTTCCATGATTATCGTAGATAATTCTTTAATAGTCATAAAGTTTGGTCTTATTAAATATTGGATAAAGCGAAGTGAGAATAATAAACATGATTCCTAAAGGATGATTGAGATACGGCGTGAAAATATGGAGAAACATCAAAGCAATCAAGCCCAAAGCAAAAGAGTTGCCAATTCGGCTTTTTAACTTCAAATTGGCCTTAACAACCGCAATCAATAAATATAAATAGGCTAACACCCCAAACAAACCGAGCTTCAACCACAAATCCAACCAACCCCATTCAAAGGCATAGGTGGTGTAAGTGCCCAGGGCATTTACTTCTAAAACCCTGGGATCACTCGCTTGATAAGTCACGGTGGTACCAAAGCCGGAACCAATAACTAATTCGGATTTTATTTTAGTCCACAATTCCGGTAGCAACGCCCAACGCGAAGCCATGGCCGCTTCGTTGGGATTAATTTCCGCGCGGGCCGCTAATGAAGCGGCAGAAAAATCTTTCGTTGGATTGGGAAATGGAAACTTGGCAATTCCCAGAACGAGCGAAAAGGCAAGAACGGAAAAGACAAAAACCAATAACCAAGATTTAAGCCATTTTTTCCAAGGAGAATACTTGAAAGAAATAATGACTGTCGCTAGTCCTCCACCCACCATACCAATCCAAAAGGAACGGGAAAAACTCAAAATTATCACGGCAGTAGAAACTACCAAGGCAATGGCGCTCAATAACCAGACCTTTTTTTCTTTGGCGCTTTCAAAAACAAAAAAAGCAAAGAACCAGATAAAGACTAGATAAATTTGTGATTGAAAAAACACCCGATAAAACCCGTTGGGCATTAGGGTTACCTCACCAACTCCCGTGGTGCGAATCCAGCGATAAAGACTAAAAACTGAATCAATAGAAAAATGGGTAAAGACAAAAAGCATTATTAGCGACTTAAGGGCCAGCCAAGAAATTGCCGCCGCACCAACTATCAAAACATCATCCCAGATTTTTTTTCGTTCTTCGGGCTGGGCCAAGAAATCAATCCAAGGGAAAATAATTAAAAAATAAACCCAAGCATTAAAATCAAAAAACCAATTATTAAAAACGTTGTGATGGACCAATGCTGTTCCGACTCCCAAAACAACAAAGGCAGCCAAAAATAAATAGGCTCTCAAAAAAGAAAAAGAACGAAAAGGGGCGAGAGTTTTTTGTCGGTCCTTGATTAATCTTCTGCTAAAATTTAAAAACCAGAAAATCATCAGAATCGCCCAAAAGGTAATACGAATAGAGAGTTGCGGGCCATGAAGATCAAAATAGAATAAATAGCCCTTGGAACCAATAATTAATTCTGTTAAAGCAACCAACAGCGCCACCGGAAAACGGTAGATGCACAAAAAAGTAAAAGCGATACTAAGCACCAAAAAACCAAAAACATTCACTGCTCCGTCAAGATAACCAAAATAGGAAACTGTTTCCAAGAGGAAAATTAAGCCTAGGGTTAAGAAATATTTATTTTTTAGATATTTCTCAAAAATCATAAATTGTGTTTTTGTTTAATTATTTTCATCGCCGCCCAGTATTTTTTCACCGCCGGCAAAAACGGACATAGCTTGTAAGCAAAGGCGGGCAGCCAAACACTCATTGTCCCACCAGTAGAAACGCTATACAAAACTTCCGGCACGAATATTCCTTGATGACCAGCTTCCAGAACGGTCAGCCATAAATCCCAGTCTTGAAATTTTTTAATACTTTCATCCCAGCCGCCAACAGGAAAATGTTCACGGCGCAACAAAGCCATCGGGTTGATATAAGGCATTTTGCGCATTTTATCGGCATCAAAAGGGCCAACCTTAAACAGCTTACTGCCAAAATAAAAAGAGGAATAGGCATAACTGGCTTCCGGATGAGATTCAAGGGTTAAGCGTAATTTTTCCAAACAATCCGGCTTCATAATTACGTCGGCATCACAAAAAAATAAATATTCTCCTTTTGATTCCCGGAAGCCGTGATTGCGCGCCGAAGGAGCGCCATGATTTTCTTGTTTAAAAAATGAATAACCGCCGAATCCTTGCAAACCATCCTTGCCCAGCGAAACAATAAAATCGCTAAAAACCTTTTCGGGATTATCTTTGGAACCATCGTCCACAATAATTACTTCAAAATTTTGGTCGGTTTGAGCAACTAGACTTTTCAAAGTGGCACTCAACTTATCAGCTTGATTAAAAACAGGAATAATAATAGAAATCATAAATAAAAAGCCATTTTCACCATCAACAACGGCATCCGGAACACCGCCGGCCCTTCCGGCAATCACTGCTTTCTGACACAAGCCAGCCTCCAGATAAACAATCCCAAAGCCTTCAAAATCACCAGCGATATCCCGAGCCGGCATAATAAACACTGAACAATTATTTAAAAGATTCCATTTTTCTGGTTCGGAAACAAGGCCGACAAAAATAATTTTTTTCTGCAAACTATCTGAAGCATGGCTGATAATTTTTTTCAGATACTCTTCGTCTGGGCCAACACCAGCAATGGTATAAGAAAAACCTGGCCACCAAAGTTTGTCCGCACTTTCTTTTTCTAAGATTTCTAAAGCGACAAGTGTTTTATCAACGCCTTTTCTTTTTACTAAGCGACCAATAGAAAGCAAGGTAAAATTATCTTTGTTGATTGGCTTAACAAAAAATTCATCTTCCGGCGAAACTCCAGGATTAATGACGGTAATTTTCTTGGCCCAAAGCGGATTAAAACTTTTTAATTTTTCAGCGGTATAACTATTGGCGCAAACAATTTTGTTAGCCCGACCGATGATCAAGCGGCTAAAAAATTTCTTTCTGCCAGAAAACGCCAAGCTCAAATCCATCCCATGAAAAATTAGACAATATTTGAAAGAATAGAAAAAAGAAAGAAAAAAAACAACAATGCCAAGGGGCAAAATCTGACCCACCAAAAGCCATTCCGGTTTTTGAGTTTTTAAATTTTGAGAAATAGCTGAAAAACTTTTGCGCCATTTCGGCCAAAAGCGATGGGATAATAGTTGATTAGAAGAATTATCCAAAACTTCCAACTTGCCGCCGGGCCAAAACTTTTTCAGATGTTGATAGTAATGGCTCACCCCGCCGGTGTTAGATAAATTGTCGGTTGTAATTAGTAGAGTTTTCATTTTTTGCGAAGAAAAGAATTGGCGACGCTTTGGATATCATCTTTCTTGAAACCGCCAAAAAGATATAAAAAAATAAAATAAGAAACAAAACCAATGCTAACCGCCGCAAACAAGGAAATGAAACGGCCGAGACCAAAGACGATTAACCCCATCAAAACCGAAGCGGCAATTGTCTTACCCAAGACAATCAGATTTTTTTGCACGTTATAGTGAATAATTTTTTTGACTTCAATCAACCCCAAAATAGTCATTAAAATATTGGTGAGAAGAACCGTGACACTCG
>CAYSIJ010000024.1:723-5217 GCA_964431155.1 uncultured Gammaproteobacteria bacterium | reverse complement strand
CCCCGACTGCTTGCCATTGCGGAATTAGTAAAAAATTCAAAACCACACTGGCCAACAAAACTATCCCAATATTAAATGTGTTCTTTTTCTGTTTGTCGCAGGCATTAAGCAAAGAACCAATTGGGAAATTGATGAAAATAAAAAAGAGAGCAATAATGGAAATTTGCAAAGGCAGAGCCGCCGAAGAATAATCGGATTTGAAAATCAAAACCAAGCGATCAGCCAAAACAATTGAACCAATAATAATCGGCCAAGAAATAATAATTAAATAATTCAAAGCTCTTTCAAAGGTAACTGCTAATTGCTCGCGATTATTTTGCCAATAAGCACTCATCGCTGGATAAAGCGAAGCGGTGAAAGCGGAGGGCAAAAACTGAAGGGCAAAAATAATCTTGAAAGCTACTTGATACAAACCGACCTGAACATCACCAGCCAAAAGCGAAAGCAAGACCGAATCAAGATAAGTATAAAGCCTTTGAAAAATTGCAAAGACCGCAAACGGCCAGCTGATGAATAAAATCTCGTAAATTGTTTTTTTATTAAAAGCGAGATGAAGTCGAATTCCCAAACGATAACGAAGAACTAACCACGAGAAGAGAAAATTATAAATACTAGCTAGAGCCAAAACGCCCATCGCCGCTAAGACGCCGTAATTAAAATAAAGAGCTAGACCGCCAAAAACCAAAACAATCAACTGAAAAATCACCGAGGAAATGCTCTCATATTTGAGATTATGAAAACCGCGCGAAATAGCAAAAAAAGTATAGGTAAAAGAATCCAAAATCATGGAAATGGCGGAAATAAGGGTGAGCTTGAAGGTTAAAGAATCATAACCAAAAACTTTGACGGTGATAACGACCGCCGCCAAAGCTAAAATAGTCAAAGGAATTTTGATTGCCGTGACATTCCCCAAAAGCCTTTTGGCATCATTGGGCCGCTTGGCAATTTCTCTAGTCAAAACATTAGCAAAGCCGAGATCAATAATAATTGCAAAAATTGTGGTGAGCGAAATGGCTAAATAGTATTTTCCCAACAAAGCTGGACCAAAGGCGCGGGCCAAAATCGCAAAATACGAAAATGAAATTATTTTCTGTAATATTAAAGCAATTGTTAGATATGAAGTATTCTTGGCAATGTTGTTTACTTTATTCATAGATTTCCTCTCGGTTAGACTTTTTTTATTATAACAGCTATTGATTCTTTTTAAAAGTTATGATAATATGCTTCTTAGCGCCTTTTAAGGTCTGCTTTTTTTATTAAAACATTGATCAATAGTTATGAAAAAAGACATCCATCCACAATACAACGACGACTGTAAGGTTACCTGCGTTTGCGGCGACACCATGACCACCGGCTCCGTTGAAAAAGAAATCAAAATCGAACTTTGTTCCAATTGCCATCCTTTCTATACTGGCAAACAGAAACTTGTTGACAGCGCCCGTCGCGTTGAAAAGTTTGAAACAAAATCCAGTCTGCAAGAAGAAGCTGCCAAGGAAAGAAAAGGAAAGAAAGTGAAAACAGCTGCTCGCGCCGCCGAAAGAGCGAAAAAAGAAGTAAAAGTAAAAGCTGACAGTTTCGCCAAAATTGCCCAAGTAAAACTCGGAAAATAGCGACTCAAATACCAATAGAAAGCAATCGGTTCATTTTATGATATAATAGTCATATGCCGGTTGCTTTTTGTTTTTAGACAATACCAAAATAAAAAAACCGCCAAAAACTTGTCGCGAAATAAAGGGTGAAAAAAGGAAATACCTTTACCTCTGCGAAAGTTTTGACGGTCAACGGATTAGAAATTATTTTTGTAAGAATTTTTCCTACGACATTTCTAATGTATATACTAACAACTAAAAGCAGTATAACACATTTTTAAAAAATAAGCAATATGTACGAGAATATTAAAGAAAAATTTGCTAAGATTGAACAAGAATTGTCCAATCCCGAGCTCCAAAATCAACCAGCGGAGATGATTAAAATTTCCCGCGAACATGCTTCCCTGCGCGAAGTAATTGAAATGATTGGCGTCCTAGAAAAAACTCAAAACCAATTAGACGACAATCGTGAAATGACGGAAAATGAAAAAGATCCAGAACTCAAGGCAATGGCTAGTGAAGAACTTGAATCGCTAGAAAAAGAGGTCGCTCGATTGACGGAAGCAATTGAAGATGAATTGCACCCAGCTGACCCAAATGATAAAAAAAATGCAATCGTGGAAATTCGGGGTGGTGCGGGTGGTGATGAATCAGCCCTTTTTGCCGGCGACTTATTGCGCATGTATTCTCGTTTTTGTGAACGGCAAAATCTTAAAATGGAATTACTAGATTCCAGCTTGATCGGAATTGGCGGCGTCAAAGAAGTAATTTTTAGTGTAAGCGGAAAAAACGCTTACGGAATGTTGAAATATGAAGCTGGCACTCATCGGGTCCAACGCGTCCCAGAAACTGAAAAGCAAGGACGCGTCCACACTTCCACGGCCACCGTTGTCGTTTTGCCAGAAGCAGAAGAAGTGGACATTGAAATCAAACCAGGTGATTTGCGAATTGATACCTTCTGCTCCAGCGGCCCAGGTGGACAAAGCGTGAACACTACTTATTCAGCTATTCGCATTCTTCATCTTCCAACCGGAACAATTGTTAGTTGCCAAGACCAGAAATCACAACATCAGAACAAAGAAAAAGCGATGCAAGTTTTGCGTTCCAGATTACTTGCTAAGCAAATTGAAGAAAGACAGGCCTCAGAAACGGCTTTGCGAAAAACTCAAGTCGGTGGCGGCGATCGCAGTGAAAAAATCCGCACTTATAATTTTCCTCAAGACCGAATCACCGACCATCGCATTAGTCAGAGCTGGCACAGTATTACCCGTATTATGGACGGCGAAATGGATGAAATTCTGGCCGCTCTCAAACAAGCCGAGCGTGATGAAATGAAAAAACAACAATAATAATCATTAATAATCATATGACTATCAGCGAAGTTCTACAAAACGCCTACAAAAAAGTAGGTAAAGACAAAAACAAAAGATTAGAATTGGAACTACTTTTGGCTTTTGTCCTTAAAACCGACCGCGCTTATTTGTTCATGAATTTAAGAAAAGAAATAAGTGCCGCCGAAATAAAAAAGTTTGATCAATTAACAAAAAAACTTTTTGCTAATTGGCCCCTGGCTTATTTAACCGGGGAGAGAAATTTTTATGATCGCCCATTTTTGGTCAATGCTTCAACTTTGATTCCCCGCCCGGAATCAGAGATGATTATTGATTTACTAAAAGAAGAAGTGGGAAACTGCGAAAAGGCAACTTTGGTGGATGTCGGCACCGGCTCCGGTTGCTTAATTATCTCTTTGGCGGCGGAAATCGGCAAAGATTTTAAGTACTACGGTCTGGATAATTCCCGAAAAGCCTTGCTGGTAGCTGAACAGAATGCCAAAAAAATCGGCGTAAAAATTAATTTCCGAGACAGCGATTTGTTGTCCAACTTGCCGGAGATGCACGGAAAAGTTTTTTTAATCGCTAATCTTCCCTATCTCACTCCCGAGCAATTTAGAAATGAAGCGAGCATCAAAAAAGAACCAAAAAGCGCCCTGGTTTCGGGAAAAGACGGCTTCAAGCATTATCGCAACTTATTTAAACAAATCACCAAGCGCAAAGATTTAAAAAACTTCTTCTTAATTATTGAGATTGACCCAAGGCAAAAAAAATTGGCAATTCAAGAAATCACCAAGTATTTTCCGGGAAAAACAGTAAAAATCTACAAAGACTTCCGACAGAAAGATCGATTTGCAGTAGTTAATAATCTAAAAACCAGAAGCGAAATCAGGGTGGTGGCAGTGTTGTAATTAAAATATCAAAAAAGAGCCGAAGAGGCTCTTTTTGGTTGCAAAAAATTCTAATAATTCAAGTTGGCACTAATCGCAATATTTTCAATAATACCCGCCAAAATAAAACTGGCAATCACTGAAGAGCCGCCATAGCTCACAAATGGCAAAGCAATGCCCACCACCGGCATAACTCCAAGATTCATTCCGATATTAATAAACATTTGAACAAAAAGGAGTCCGGAAGCACCAATAATAACATAGGCCTCAAAATCATTGCGCACCTTTTTTAAGATAAGAAGCGAGCGGAAAAAGAAAACAGCAAAAAATAAAACCACCAAAGAAACACCAAAAAATCCTAACTCCTCGGAAATAACAGCAAAAATAAAATCGGTATGGGCTTCTGGCAGAAACTTCAATTGAGACTGGGAACCAAACCCGACCCCCTTCCCCATCACGCCGCCAGAACCAACGGCAATCATTGCCTGAGAAACGTTATAGCCTTGCTCCAAAGAATTTTCGCCAGGATTAAAAAAAGTTAAAATTCTTTCTTTTTGATATTCTTTAAAAAATAAAAACCAGGCAGTTGTAAAAATTATGGCAACAACCGTAAAAATAACAATAAAATATTTCCGTTTAAAACCGGAAAGAAGAATCATGATAAACCAAATGGAAAATAACATC
>CAYSIJ010000024.1:344-713 GCA_964431155.1 uncultured Gammaproteobacteria bacterium | reverse complement strand
AGTTGACCCGAAATCCGGCTGAAGAAGAATCAGACCGCCAAGAACCAAGGTAAAGGCTCCGGAAACTGCCAAGTGTTTGATTGTTTTGACCCGTGTAGAAAGGCGAGCAAAATAATCGGCCAAGAAAATAATCAAAATGATTTTCACAAATTCCACCGGTTGGAGATTAAATCCTCCAACTGAAAACCAGCCTTTTGTGCCACGAATTGTCTGGCCGAAAACTAATACTGCCACCAGGATAAAGACAGCAAAAATATAGAGATACCGGCTAACGCTTTTGAGAGAATGGAAGCTGGAGACTGAGAAAAACAGAAAACAAGCCAAACCGATAATAATAAATAATAATTGTTTTTTGAAATTTAAAAGATC
>CAYSIJ010000024.1:0-334 GCA_964431155.1 uncultured Gammaproteobacteria bacterium | reverse complement strand
CATTTCTTGACCAAGAGCGACGCTATAAATTTCTACCAAACCAAAAACAGAAAGAAAAAAGACGGGCAGAAAAATCAGCCAGTCAAAATTTTTCAAATATATCTTGAGACGATTCAACATAAAAACTAACGACGATAAACTGCCTCGTCCAAAATATTAAGGTCCGGGCTGATTGTCGCCTGAACGCCAGATAAACCGCCATTTTTCCAAGAGATACTGACTGGTCGCTTTTCTAGAGATTTTAAATCAGAAAGCACAAAACGATTAACGCCCACCACCGAGCCGCCACTAGTCAAAATAATGTTAAGTGGCACTTCCCAATAACTGTAAGGAG
>CAYSIJ010000023.1:14490-15545 GCA_964431155.1 uncultured Gammaproteobacteria bacterium | reverse complement strand
CGCTGCTTAAAGCAACAACAGACAATGTGGCGAGCAAACCGATGATGGCGATTACAACCAAAAGCTCAATCAAGGTAAAACCTTTTTTGTTTTTTTGCATATTTTTTTACATCCTTCTGGATGGCTTAGGATTTTAAAATAAAAAAACTTATTTCAAAATCTCTGTTAATTATAAAAATAATTTATATTTAATTTAATTATAGCATACCGCAAAAACCTTGGCAACAATTTTCTGATTACTTTAGAACTGGGTAGCCATATTATACATCGGTAAGATAACCGCCGCAACCATTACTGCCACGCCGACACCAAGCACCACCATAATCAACGGCTCCAATAAAGTGCTGAGGTTGTTGAGCTTATTGGAGACTTCTCGGGAATAGAAATCAGTAACTTTATCCAAAACCATATCTAATTTACCGGTTCGTTCGCCAATGGACATCATCTGTGGCACCATTTTTGGAATTTCATTACTCGCCTCCATCACACTGGAAATCGGCCGACCATCATTGATTGCTAATAATGTGCGACGAATCAAATCCTGATACACTGTATTCCCTGCGACAGCCCCCGAAACCTCTAAGGCACGAGTAATAGTCACGCCGCCCTTTAGCAAAGTGCTTAGGGATCTGGTGAAGCGGATTAAATAGATTTTATTAAATAGGTCTCCAAAAATCGGCAAACGCAAAAGCACGCGGTCGGCTGCTCGTTTACCCTGCGGGGTTTTTAAGTAAGCCCGAAAAAGGAAAACGAAAGCTCCTAGACCAATAATTAAAAAAACTAAATATTTTTTTAAAAATTGGGAAGCCCCCAAAACAATCCGCGTTGAAAGAGGAAGCGCCCCACCAGTTTCCGTTAGCACCGCGGTTAGTTGTGGAATAACAAAAACCATCAACATCACCGCCACACCACCTAGCGCAGAAATAATGAAGGCTGGATAAATCATCGCTCCCGAAAACTTCTTACTCATATCATAATTTTTCTCCATTTCATCGGCGAGATAATTCAAAACTTCGTCCAATTTCCCGGAAGTTTCACCAGAACGAACAATGTTT
>CAYSIJ010000023.1:10669-14480 GCA_964431155.1 uncultured Gammaproteobacteria bacterium | reverse complement strand
TTAAATTTATTTTATCCATATACTAATATTAGCATGTTTTATCATTTTTAACTTTACAACTTTGTAAAAAAGTAAGAAAAGAATTTGGGAAATTTTGATAAAGCATCAGAAAGATTTGCTCCACCGTCAACATCGGCCGTAATCTGAGTAATCATCTTTTGTAAAAAAAGGTTCTCGGTTTGATCAACCATTACTTTTAATGATTCCACTACTGGCACGCCGGCAGAAATCATCACTGAAAACTGGCGGGAAAAAATTACCAAATCCTTGTTTTTTGGTTTAAAGAGAAAAAGAGAGATTTTTGTATCCAAATTTCCGGAAATATCACTGACCTTGAAAGGTGCCAATTCCCTGCGCCGGAGTTTGCCAATTACTTCATTTTCGGAGAGTGCAACCAAGCGGCCGCTCTTGGTTCTTCCTTCGGAAGTTTTTGCTTTGTAAGAATAAATCGCCATAAAATTTTAAGCCTCAATCACCCGAAGCACCTCTTCAACAGTGGTAACTCCTTGTAAGACCTTTATTATTCCGTCTTGTTTAACTGAAATAAAATCCTGATTATTTCTAATAACTTGAATATCTAAAACTTGTTTTTCGTCGGCAATGATTTCTTTAATCTTTTCCGAAACTTCAATTACCTCAGCAATTGAAACCCGTCCTAAAAATCCAGTGTTTTCACAGCGGACACAGCCAGCTGGCTGATAAAATTTGTAATTGCTAATTGATGATGCACCCTGCCAGTCTGGCAATTCTTTGCGAATTATTACATCGGTCAAATCGTGAAGAATTTCTTGAATTGAAGAAATCTCGGCGGGCGAAGCGGCTCTTTCTTTTCGGCAATGCGGACAAATTTGACGAACTAAACGTTGAGCGACCAAGGCTCGCAGAGTTGAAGAAACCAAAAATCTTTCAACTTTCATATCTTCCAAACGGAAAATTGCTCCCAAAGCATCATTGGTATGAATAGAGGACAAAACTAAGTGCCCCGTCAAAGAAGCCTGAATTGCCAACTCAGCCGTTTCTTCATCACGGATTTCTCCAACCATAATAATGTTCGGATCCTGACGCAAAAGTGAGCGCAAACCGTTGGCAAAAGTGAAGCCGATTTTCGGCCTAATCTGGGATTGATTAATTCCTTTGATTTCGTATTCAATTGGGTCTTCTAAAGTAGAAATATTGACTCCTTCCTGATTCAGAATAGTTAAAATCGCATAAAGAGTAGTGGATTTACCGGAACCGGTCGGACCACTGACCAAAATAATTCCATTAGTTTTTTTGATACTCCGCTGAATACTCGCCATCGCCACTTGATTGAAACCCAAGTCCTCCAAAGCCGGAGCCCCCTTGGTTGAATCCAAGATTCTCATTACTACTTTTTCTGAACTGGCAAGGGGCAAAGTAGAAACACGAAAATCAATATCTTTCCCGTCCACCAAAAGACGAATGCGGCCGTCTTGCGGAATGCGAGATTCATCCAGTTTTAATTTGGCCAAAACTTTAATTCTGGCGATTACTGAATTATGAATACTTTTTGGCAAAGTTAAAGAGGTGTGCAAAATACCGTCAATCCGATAGCGGACACGGCTTTCTTTTTCGTAAGGTTCAATATGAATATCACTGGCACGCGCTTCAACAGCATGACGGATAATCACCGAAACGATTTTGGCGACTGGCGCGCTGTTAATATCTTCACCGCTCACACTGACTGTTTCATCATCGCCAGATTTTAGCTGGATTAAATCTTCCCCCTCTTTCTTGGTTTTTTCTTCCAAAGCACTGGAAATTTCTTCTTCAATCTGCTGGTACTCTTTAAGAATCTTTTCTAAGCCAGAAGGAGAAATAATAAAATATTTTGGATTCAATTTTTGCTCCTGAGCCAAAAAATTAATCGCCTCCATCGCCTTCAGGTTCGGATCAGTCAAGCCGAATTTCAAAAATTTACCCTCTTTTCCCAAGCAGACAATATTATAATTGCGGGCGATATCTTGAGGCAAGAGCGCCAAATCATCGCGAGAAATCTCGGCACTAATTGCATTAAAATATGGCAGGCTATAAATTGCCGACCATAATTCATAAAGTTTTTCTTCGTCAATTATTTTCTCTTTTACTAAATAGCCATTCAAATCAAAATCAGCCTGGGCAAGCATTGCGGAAATTTCACTCTGCTGCTCGGCCGAAATCAGGTTCTGAACCCGTAGCAAGGACAATAATTGTTCTTTTCTATTCATAGGCGCTTACTTTTTTTTCGTTTCATCCACTTTGAATAATTGCTGATTGCCGATTGTAAAATCAAGATTTTTCTTTAGTTCCGATGAAGTAGCGGTTAGCTCTGAGAAAGAAGCTGGCGCCAACCAATCGCTGCGGAGGTTAATAAATCTTGCATCCTTAATAAAACTTTCATTAAAAGAAACTTCGCTTCTTTTGATGCCTGGTACATCATTTGAATAAATATTGTCAGCCCCAGCGATGATGTTGAGAAAATCATTACAAGTATTTTTTGAAAAAACAAAAAAACCAATCAAAGCCAGGATTAAGGCGCCCAAAAAATAAAATACTAAAGTGTCTTTGCGCATAATTAGTCTGCTTTTAAGAAATAAGTAGAAAACTCAAAACTTGCCGATTGTTCATTTGGTGAAAAAGAGAGATTCTTGACATCCATCAGGCGAACATTGCTTTCCATAATTGAAAGTAGTTTTTTGAAGTCCAGATAATCAACAGCGCTAACATTCATGCTGACTTTTACTTGGCCGATGCTTTTGCTCGGCATGTCGCTTGATTCTCCCAATTCTTTCTGGATAGAAATTGAATTCACAGTATAGCCGTTTTTGATAATAACCTGCTCTAATTCCAAAAATAATTGTTCCTGGATATATTCAGAAGGCAGAAATTCGTTAACTTTTTTTACAAAATCGGCATCAATTTTTTTATAAGAACGGTCCAGAGATTTCAAATCAATCAGTTTTTGAATTACCTGATTATATTTTTTTTCTTGCTCCGAGCTATTGTTGTGAATCGTGGAAACCGCTTTTTGAAAACGAGGCGACAAAACAAAATAATAAGCCACCAAAAAAAGAGAAACAACAAAAACAAAAAGAACAATCCCAAAATAATTCTTCAAGAATTTTGCTAGCCAAATCTGGAGCTTATTCGGTTTTTTTTCAGAATTTTCCATTTATTTTGTTTTTGGAGCTAAAAAAACTTCTGGGTTAACTTTTAATTCAATTGAGAAAGACACCTCTTGTGGTCCAGCAGCCTTCAGTTTCTTTTCTTCCGCCAAACGACTGGCTGTTTCCAAAATACTTTCCTCGGTGCTAGTAGAAATCGGCGTGCTGACTTTTTTTGGATTGCCGCCTCCTGAATTCCCCGCCCCGACAACCGCAGAGATTGTATAATCATCGGCCAAGAATTTTTTTACTTGCCAATTAATATCACTATAATGGCGTGCCCGGGCTGTCAAAATATAGGTGCCCTTGGTGTCCCCGGAAAAACCAGAAAAGGTGACTGAGCTCAGCGTGTTTCTTTCTAAATAACGAAAAAAGTTCGTCCAATAAACATGGCTATCTAGCAAAGGCGAAACCAGTTCGGCCCTCTTGCTAAAAGCCAGCGCTTCATCGGCGGATTTTTGGAAAGTCTTGATTTCGTTTTGAGCTTCAGTGGTGTTTTTCATGATGTTCTCAGATTTTGAGGCGTTACCTTCCCACCAAGAAATAATAAAATAAACTTGCGCTGCGACCAAGGCCGTCATAAAAATAGCCGCCAACAAAAGATTAAAATAGTGGCGAACATCAATCCGCCCTTCCGATTCTTGACCAAT
>CAYSIJ010000023.1:5287-10659 GCA_964431155.1 uncultured Gammaproteobacteria bacterium | reverse complement strand
GTTCCAATCCGTTTGCAGTACTTCCTGAATGCGTTTGCTTTTTGCAAACATCATCAGGCCGGAAGTATCTCGATCGAGCCGGTGAACAATGAAAATCAGATTTTTTGGAAAAAGCGGCTTTTGGAAAACTTTCAGGCAACTTTTTTTCTGGGATAGGAACTACCGGTGGCGTTTCTACGGCGGAGACAGGGCTTTGAGAAACGTCTTGAGTTTTGGCAGGAGACGACGAAGAAACTTCTTGATTCAAGAAGGCATCCAAATTACTCGCAATAATTTTTTTCTTTCGGCCAAACATCATAAAAATTTAAAGCTCACGCATTGCTAAGCCAATCGCCACTGCCAACCGAGGGCCAACCTCCGAAATAACTCCTTTCAATTCTGCCGGATAATCAATTCGAGCCCAAGGGTCCCCGATAAAAACCGACATGTCCAGCTTTTTTGACAAATACTCAGGCAAACCGAACATCATTGCACCGCCACCAGAAAGAATTATCTTGTCAATTTTCCCTTCATAATTGGTGTTGAAAAAATCCAACATATATTCAATTTCGTTGAGAATCGGGGCAACAGCGGAAACGATTACGGGCGGCAATTCAACACTTTTACCACTGCCACTGAGGGTTAAACTGAGATCCAATTTGAATTGCTCGGCTTTGGCAAAGGAGATGTTCATGTTCTTTGCCAAAATATTAGTGACTGTCCGACTGCAAACTTCCAAACTACGACTAATAATCGGGATACTTTCTTTGACAATCACAATGTCGGTGCTATTTGAGCCGATTTCCACAATCATGGCTGTTGAGAGGTCGTCACCCATCAAACAACGAATCAAAGAAAAAGTTTCGGTCTCCAAGCTCGCCAGGCCCAACTTCGCTTTGGAAAAAGTTTCAATATAGCGTCTCACCAATTTTTTCGGCGAACCAGTCAAAAAAATGCTCAGATTGTTGGTTTCCTTGCCATTAATGGCAGGAATAATCTTCCAGTCAAGAATCATTTCATCAAGAGGAAGAGGAATCACTTTGCGTGCTTCTTCGCGGACCGCATCAGTCAAAACTTTTCGGTCATTATTCACGACATTGATGATTGAAGAAAAAACAGAAAAAGTCGGCAAAGAAACAACAGCTGATTTTGATTTTATGCCGGCCTCCTTGCGAACTTTGTTGATTGCGCTGGCCAAGTATTCGGTGTCGTCTAATTTTGTGAATTGAACACCGCTGACATTTTCTGTAAAACCATAGTTAACCAACACCAAACGAGAGCCCTTTTTTTTGAGCTCTACCATTTTCAATGAGGAATCGCCGATATCAATACCGAGATAGGTATTGTCAGGGGAAAATAAAGATCCCATAAAAATAAAATAATAATTCTGCGAGATAAACAAGAAAAAACCGATTGTATGTTATCTTTTAATATTATATAATAATATCAGAAACGAAACAAGCTAAAATACTCAAAAAACTAATGAACTTTTTTTCACGTTACAAAAAAATTTTTATCTTTCTCGGATTTCTCGCTTCCTCAATCTTAATTGGGGTCTTGCTTTGGAAAACTTTCTTCACCGGTGAGCTTGGCCCTCAAGCTAATACTGGCAACGAGGCGAATTTCAGCGGTAATTTACCAGGAGCAGGTGAAGGGACGGGGCAAATTATTGGCGAACAAGGAACTGGCGGCATCCCGACTAGTGGCAATATCGGTGACCAAACCGGCGGACAGACCAACACTCAAAACATTCCCGGAAGAGAAAGCGAAGCAATTTCGCCAATCGCCAACGGCGGGCTAACCAACGCCAAAAATATCTCCGGTGCACCAACTCTCGGGGCTTCAATGAGCGGCAGTTCCGTCCAATATTACAACGAGATTGATGGCAAATTTTATCGCCTGGATGCTAGTGGTAATATCAAAGAAATTAGCGACAAAACTTTTCCAAATGTCAACAATGTTGTTTGGTCACCAGACAACCAAAAGGCGGTCTTGGAATACCCAGACGGAACAAAATCAGTTTACAATTTTAACACCAACAAACAGACCCTCCTCCCTTCTCATTGGGAAGATTTTTCTTTCTCGCCGGATAGCACAAAAATTTCCTCCAAAAGCCTGGGGCAAGACCCAGATAATCGCTACTTAATTGTCGCCAATGAAGACGGCTCAAAAGCCAAAGCAATTGAATTTATCGGTGAAAATGCCAAGGATGTCAACGTGAATTGGTCACCGAACAATCAAGTTGCCGCCACCTATTCCAAGGGGGTGGACTTTGACCGCAAGGAAGTTTTTTTCATCGGCTTTAATGGCGAAAATATGAAATCAATGATTGTCCAGGGGAGAGGATTTGAATCACAATGGTCAACCACTGGCGACAAAATGCTTTATAGCGTCTACAACACCGCCACAGACTTGAAGCCAAAGCTCTGGCTTGCCGAAACTGAGAATGGCAACATTGGCTCAATGACCAAGGGGATCAGCCTGGAAACTTGGGCTAGCAAATGCACCTTTGCTACTAACGACGAGGTGTATTGCGCCGTCCCAAAAAATCTGCCAACTGGCGCTGGCTTGTTTCCGGAGTCCGCCGATCAAACAACTGACGATTTATATAAAATAAATCTCAAAACTGGTACCAAAAATTTAATTGCTATTCCAAAAGGAGATTTCACAATTTCCCAAGTTCTCGTGACTGACAAACAAGACAAATTATATTTTACTGACAAACAAACTGGCCAGCTTTACCAAATAAATTTAAAATAAACCGACTCCGCCACCTTCAACGAACAGCCGCCGGAAGGCGGTTTTTGTTTTATGAAAAAAATTTTCAAATTTCTCTTGGATTTGCTATTTCCTTTGCGCTGTCTAGACTGCCAGCGCGAAGATTTTTGGCTTTGCCCAGACTGTCTAAAAAAATTGCCAATCAATCCATCCTATGAACGCTTTGAACGAATTTTAGTTTTTTCAGTCAGTGATTACGAAAAAATTATCATCAAAAAAACAATCAAGACTTGCAAATTTTCGGCGATTAGCGAGTTGACAGAAGCACTCGGAAAACTATTAATCCGCGGAATTTTGGAATTTCCCGAAATCAAAGATTTGTTAGAAAATGAAAGAGAGTTATTAATTATTCCAATCCCCCTTTCACCACAACGCGAAAGAGAAAGAGGATTTAATCAAAGTTTAATAATTGCTAAAAAAATAAGCGAATACTTTGGGATTCCGCTACTGGATAATTTAAAAAAATCTGAAAGGCCGCCCCAGTCGGAGTTACCAGCAAAGAAAAGGGCAGAAAATATCCGCGGCTCTTTTTCTTGGGAAGGAGGAGCTCTAAATGGCCAAAAAATTATTCTGATTGATGATGTGGTGACAACGGGCGCTACTCTTGCCGAAGCGGCCGAAGTCTTGAAAAAAGCGGGCGCGAAAAGAGTGATTGGCTTGGCGGTGGCAAGATGAGGAAATAATAAATTGTTAGACAAAATAGCCTATTTTTATTATACTATTGATATAAAGGAAAATATGACAAAAAACATCAACGCCATCGTTGAAAAAATTAATCCTATCTTAGAAAAATACCAAGTCAAGAGAGCGTCAATCTTCGGCTCTTTTGCCCGTGGCGAAGAAAAAAAGAATAGTGACGTTGACTTACTAATTGAACTGGGGAAAATTGGTGGTTTGATGGCAATGGGTAGATTAAAGATGGATTTAGAAAAAGCGCTAAAGAGAAAAGTTGATCTTTTAACTTATCGATCGGTTAATCATCTCCTTGCCCAACATATTAAAAAGGATGAAATAAAAATTTATGCAAAAAGATAACCATATATTTTTACAACATATCCTGGAAAGCATAGATTTAATTCAAAAGCACACGAAGGGCCTGAAACAAGAAGATTTCGGAAAATCTTGGCCATTAGTTGACGCCTCCATCAGAAGAATAGAGATTATCGGGGAGGCAGCCAACAAAATCTCATCTGATTTTAAAAATAAACACAAAGAAATTCCTTGGCGTGATATTGTCGGTATGAGAAATGTTTTAATCCATGAATATTTTGACATTGATGAGAACGAAGTTTGGAAAACTATTAAAAAAGATTTACCAAAACTAAAGAAAATAATTAAAAAAATAATCTAAAATTTTCTTTACAAAAAGCCCTTCCCTTGCTACAATAGTCTTACTGCTGATTGCTCGGTCCACCAAACCGTGATCATCCCTAGATGATGAGAAGAAATTCTCCCAAAGCAACAAAAACCAAAAGAGTTTTTGATTCATATAAGAATCAAAAGAAACTGGGTGGAACCGCGAGATCACAAATCCCGTCCCGGTCAACAAGATAAATTTTTTATCTTTTTGGCCAGGGCGGGTTTTTTAGAAAAAATAATTAATTAGAAAAATATGAAAAAAGAAAACAACGCCGAATTAAAGCGCCATTCCCTGGCCCATATTATGGCGGCGGCCATCAAAGAAGAATACCCGGAGGCCAAGTTGGCAATCGGTCCAGCAATTGAAAACGGATTTTACTATGACATTGATTTCGGCGACACCAAAATTTCTGATAGCGATTTGCCAAAAATTGAAAAGAGAATGATTAGCCTGATCAATAAGGGCCTGCCGTTTGTCCGCGAAGAAAAAAATATTGACCAGGCTTTGAAGGAAGTTGATCAAAAAACTGAACCATACAAATACGAATTAATTGCCGACTTAAAAGAAAAGGGCGAAACGATGGTTAGCTTCTACACTGTCGGAAACTTTACTGATTTGTGCCGCGGTCCCCATATTGAAAATACCAAAGAAATTACTCACAAAAGTTTTCGCCTTCAAAAATTGGCGGGCGCTTACTGGCGGGGTAGTGAGAAAAATAAAATGCTTACTCGCATTTATGGATTAGCGTTTGAAACCAAAGAGGAACTTTCCGCTTATGACACCATGATGATTGAAGCCGAAAAACGCGATCACCGAAAACTAGGCAAAGAGCTAGATATTTTTATGACCCACGAATATGCTCCCGGAATGCCGTTTTTTCTTCCGAAAGGAATGATTATTCTTCAAGAGTTGATTAAATTTGTCAGAGAAGAATCTTATGGTGAAGGCTACAAAGAAGTTCGAACACCACATTTATTTAATGACGAACTTTGGAAAACTTCGGGCCACTGGGGCCACTATCAAGAAGACATGTTCTGTTTGCATCATGCCGAAGATGACACAGATATGGCAATCAAACCGATGAACTGCCCGGCCCATATGTTGATTTTTAAACGTGACATCCGCTCTTATAAAGAACTGCCTTTGCGAATTGCGGAAAGCTCAACCCTTTACCGTAATGAAAAATCGGGCACCCTTCATGGCTTGACTCGGGTTCGCAGTCTTTCTCAAGATGATTCGCATATTTTTGTTCGCC
>CAYSIJ010000023.1:4655-5277 GCA_964431155.1 uncultured Gammaproteobacteria bacterium | reverse complement strand
TAACCACGCTTGCGCTTCACCAAAGGTTTTAATCGCATATTTTTGTTCGCCCCGAACAGATTCTCCAAGAAATATCCGCTCTTCTCGGAAAAATTAAACATATTTACCAAGTATTCGGGCTGGAGATTGATGAAATTCATCTTTCAACTCGTCCGGAAAAATTTCTGGGTGAGCGTGAAACCTGGGATCAGGCCGAAGCTAGTTTGAAGCAAGCCCTGAGCGATGCCGGACTAGAATATCAAATTAACGAAGGCGATGGTGCTTTTTATGGACCAAAAATTGATGTTAAAGTAAAAGATGTTATTGGCCGCCAATGGCAACTAGCGACTATTCAATTAGATTACCAGCTACCAATCCGCTTTGACTTGAATTATATTGATAGTGACGGGCAAGAAAAACGGCCAGTCGTTCTTCATCGGGCGCTTCTCGGTTCAATGGAAAGATTTTTAGGAATAATTATTGAACATTTTTCTGGCGCCATGCCTCTCTGGCTCGCTCCAGTCCAAGTGAAACTTTTGCCGGTCAGTGAAAGACATTTAGAATACTGCGCCAAATTAGCCAGCGAAATAAAAGTGGCTGGTGTGCGTGTTGAGATTGACGAAAGCGGTAATACAATTGGCAA
>CAYSIJ010000023.1:0-4645 GCA_964431155.1 uncultured Gammaproteobacteria bacterium | reverse complement strand
AAATCCGAACTTGCGCCGCTGAAAAAATTCCTTACCAGTTAGTCATCGGCGATCAGGAAATGGAATCGGAGAATCTCAGCGTCCGCGCTTATGGCAACCGAGAAAACAAAAGCATTTCCCAGGAAGAATTTTTAAAAACTTGCCAAGAGAAAATTGCCGAAAGATCCTTGGAGCTCTAAGCTATTCCATGTTATAATAAGAAAATAATATTTATCTTATGAAAAAGCTAAAAAAACTTTGGCCTTTGTTTTTGTCGCTAGCTATCTTAGCAGTTTTGGTTATTTTTGCTGTTTCTCAACCAAAAACAATCCTTTTTTATGGCAGCACCTGCCCTCATTGCGAAAAAGTTGATGAATACTTGAAAGCTAACCCCAGCAAAGTAAAATACCGCCATTTAGAAGTTTACGAAAACCAGCAAAACGCCGCTTTAATGGCCACCAAGGCCAAGGCTTGCGGCATAGACACCGAAAGCATCGGCGTACCGTTTCTTTATCAAAAAGGAAATTGTCTGATTGGCGATGCCGATATTATTAATTGGTTCAGCAAACAATAAAAACCCCATGAAAATAAAGCCAAAAAAATTAATTCTTACTTTACCGATTTTTCTCTTACCTAGTGCGGCCCAGGCAATCTGCCCGCTTTGCGTCGTCGCCATCGGCGCCGGCTTGGGACTAAGCGAATATCTTGGCATTGACGATACTATTTCTGGCTCTTGGATTGGCGCGATGATTATTGCCATGGCTTGGTGGAATATTAATTGGTTTGAACGAAAGGGAATCTGGAAGAAACAACCAAAAATTCGTAACATTTTAACGATTCTTGCGTATTACTTATTAGTAGTTGTTCCTTTATTCTGGCAGGGTCTAATTGGCCAAGTCGGCAAAACCCTCTATGGTATTGATAAACTGGCGCTCGGGATTGCCCTTGGATCAGTGGTTTTCATTTTTTCTGAACTTTGGTATAATAATATCAAGAAGAATAATGGCAACCGAGCTCAATTCCCTTTTCAAAAAGTCGTGATGCCAATCATCAACCTAGCAATCTTGGATTTGCTGTTTTATTTATTAGTCCGCTAAAATATGCACGAAGAAGAATTAAAGAAAATTAATGAGTTAATTGAAAAGGCGGATGAGATGAAAAAAGACCACAAACTGGACCTTTCTTCCGACCAAGACCTCAGTATCGCAATCATGAATTTGGTGAGCATTGAAGAGCATTTTTTCTTTACTGGTGCTAAAACCGGAGACCGGAAATATTACCGTTTGTTGGATGAAGTAAGGGCAATGCGCAAAGAACTTCTGAAAAAGATTATCAAAGAATATGAAGGAGAAGTCTGGTGCATCTCCAAACACCTGCTCGCCGCCTCCTACCGCTTGATGGAAGTCGGCACAAAGGCTCAAGGCCGGGGCAACGAGGACGAGGCGGCAGAAATGTTCAGAAAATCCTATGAGCTCTATTCCCTGTTCTGGGGCTTGAATATGAAACTAGTTGATACGGAGGGAATTAAAAAAATCGATGACGAAGCAATCAATAACACCGACAAAAAACCGCGAGGTTTCGCTGGACGACTCGGTGAAATGGTTAAGAAAGTAGTTGATTGCTGCATTGAATAGTAAATATAAAAAACACTCTCAACGGAATCTGAGAGTGTTTTTTTGTTGTCAAACTATTTTTCTACCACCAACATCTTCTTCTCTATTTTCTTAATCGGCAAGTGATAGCCAGTTGGATAAGCTCGGATTGCCTTGAATAAAACCGCTTCTTTATAGCGATAATTCTCACCGCGTTTTGTCCCAGGATCATTAGTGATAAATTCTTTTTTTGTCTTGTCATAACCTTTAATCACTAATAAATGCCTTTCGGGGCCAGGGGCCGTGAAATATGGGTTTTTTAATAATCGGCCATCAGTCGGCACAAGCACCAGATTTCCTTTGGTTAATTCTTTTTTGATGTCAGCTAAAGAGATATTCTCCACCACCCAAACTTTTTTTTCGTCGTGCTTAAAATAATCAACAAAAACCCACTTTCGCAAATCGCTTAAAGCAACATCACGATATTCACCGTATTTTTTTAATTCAAAGTCGGAAATTGTCACAATCGCTTTTTTTGCCTCTTCTTTACTAATTGTTTTTTGGCCACCTACCCACGACATTGCCATTACCGCCCCCGCTTCTTCACAACCATCTTGCTGACGAGAATCTGACCATTGAGCCAAAGGTGCTTGTGACGTAAAAGGCACCGGCAAAATTGCCAGAGCAAACACAAAAATCTGTTTGTTTAAATTTATTTTCATTCAGACTTTAATAATTCTTCCAAATAATCTCGGCGGTTAAAAAGCCGCGGCACCTTGTTTTGTCCGCCGAGCTTTCCTTTTTTCTTTAACCAATTATAAAACAAATTTTCCGAAGCAGCATGGACTATCGGCGGATTTAAGATTAAATTTTGATAACGTTTCGCTTCATAATCTGAATTGGCATTTTTTAAAGCATCGTCTAAATCTTTAGCAAACTGTTCCAAATTTTCTGGGGCACGGGAAAATTCAATTAGCCATTCGTGGCCACCATGTTGACTGCCATCCAAATAAATTGGCGCCGCGGTGTATTCGCGGACACTGGCACCGCTTTTTTGACAGGCCTCTTTAATTGCTTGATCGGCATTAGAAACCATCAGCTCCTCGCCGAAAACATTAATAAAATGTTTGGTCCGACCAGTAATTTTTATCCGAACCGGCTGGACTGAAGTGATTTCTACGGTATCACCAATTAAATAGCGCCATAAACCGCCATTGGTGGAAATCGCGAGTGCATAATTTCTGCCAACTTCAATTTCTTCAATACTGCGAGCTGTCGGACTATCCTCCCCTAATTCTTCCAGAGGAATAAATTCATAAAAAACTCCATAATCCAAAAGCAACAACAAATCATCTTTTTCTGAACCGTCATTCATGGCAAAAAATCCCTCGGAGGCATTATAAACTTCCCAATAATTCATTTTTTCACTCGGAATTAACTCTTTGAATTGCTCGCGATAGGGAGCAAAACTTACACCGCCATGAATAAATAATTCCAAGTCCGGCCAAACTTCTAAAATATTTTTCTTGCCAGTAATTTCTAACACTCGGCGCAAGATAATTAGCGTCCAAGAAGGCACCCCAGCCAACGCCACAACATTTTCCTTGATTGTTTCCCGAGAAATTCGTTCAATTTTCTCTTCCCATTCGTCCAAAAGGGCGACCGAAATATCCGGCACCCGAAGATAGCGATACAAAAACGGCAGATTGTCCATCAAAATTGCTGATAAATCACCGCATAAAACATTGTTTTTTTGATCATCGGGGCGATAAGTGCCACCGACACTCAAGGTTTTGCCGATACAAATATTTGATTTTGGATGGCCCTCCAAATAGAGTGCCACTAAATCTTTTCCGGCTTGGTAATGGCAGGTTTCCAGCGACTCAGTAGTTACTGGGATAAACTTGCTTTTGTCACTCGTGGTGCCCGAAGACTTGGCAAACCATTTTGTTTCCCCTGGCCACAAAACACTGCGACTACCGGAAATCGTTTTTTCAATCCAAGGATGGAGATCGTCATAGGTGGACAAAGGGACTTGATTTTTGAATGATTGATAAGCCTGCGAGAAGTCCTCCTTGATTACCATATTGGCATAGCCATATTTTTTTCCCCAATCTGTTGACGCCCCCTTGCGAAGCAAATCAAAAAAGACCCGATGGCTGTTTGCTGAAGGATTTTTTTTGAAACGATTTATTTCTTCCAAACGCGATTTGAACGCCAAGGAAACTAGGGAGTTGATAAACGGCATAAGAGTAGGCTACAAAAGTATTTTATCCTTTTTCCTTTTTTATGACAAATATTGTGACTCCTCTTGACGCTTAAAAAATCCTTTGTTAAAATTTAGTCATAGGTCTTGGACCTATCTGATTTTATTCAAATTCCGCCCTATTTTTGGCGGTTTTTTGATTTTTTGACTTAAACCTATTAAGACAGCCTTCAAAATCTTCTACAAACAAAATTTTCTCAATTATTTTTTTGGTTTCACAATCAACTAATTCCCTCCCCAAATGATTCCTAGCAGCAAAAACATAGGGAATTTTACAAAATTTTTCTTTTAAATACCTTAAAACATAAGACAAATCGCCGTCTCCAGAAAAAATAATTATTTTATCATAATTGTTTTTTTCTTTAATTAAATCGACGGCCATCTCAACATCCAAATCACATTTTTTTACATAGCCATTTTTATAATTATTATCTTTTATATATTTTACCCTTTTGGTGCAGACTTTAAAATTATTCATTCTGGCTTTATTTATAATTGTATCTGACCATGATGTTAAAGTTTTGTTGTTGTCTTTTTCTCCGTAGTCGCTTCCATAATAAAATCTACGAAGAAATTTCTTGCCAAAAGAAAATTGCTTGATTAAACATCCTAATTGCCGAACTCCAATTTCCCATTTTAAATTATCTTGCCAGTGGACCAGATTACTGAAATCAATTATTACAATATTTCTATCTTTAGTGCTCTCTAGATCTTGAATTGTTTTGGTTATTTCTGATTTTTCCATTTTCTAAATACTTTCAATCTAGAATCTAATGCAACATATTTGGCGCGGAGCGCCAATAATGTT
>CAYSIJ010000022.1:15159-16098 GCA_964431155.1 uncultured Gammaproteobacteria bacterium | reverse complement strand
TTTCTGGGACAGAAAAAACGGCTGAAAAGGTGGTACCAAAAAACAAAATTCCACCCTAGCTAAATTACCCAACTGTTAATCTTTTTATTCACAAAATCCTTAAACTATGAGTTTAAGGATTTTTTTTAAAAAAATAATTTATTTAATTTCAAAACTCGGACCGACAAAATGCATCATATCTAAAGTCGTTTTGGTCTTCGGTAAAATTCTCACAATAACAGCATTACCAAAAAGATTGTTAATGGTATCGTTCTCTTTCTTGATTAACTTTTTACTAATCATCATTTTTGCTTCACTGGCACCAATATAAATTGGCTGATAATTTTTTCCGATAATAGCTACTGGCGCAAAACCCGAGACCTTACTCTCTATTTTTTCGGGCGTATTAGTCGCCGTGACAAAATAAAAATCTTTTAATACCACCCCTTCAGCAACATATTTTACAATCGCCTCATTCTGCATTTTTATAAAGGTATTGTTATTTACAAAATGATAGTCGTCAATCATCGTGCCGGTTGGCTTTAGAACCCCGACAACTTTCATCTTTGTAATACCAAAGAAATCTTTTAAGTTGTCACCGACACGCTTGATTAAATCGACCTTCTTCATCATTAAACCTTCGGCGGAACCAACAACCATTTCATCATCTCGTAAAGCAATGGTGCCTTCTTCTACTCTTAGATAATCGGGGATTATATCCAACTTCAAAAATAATTTTGGATTACCCTCAGCAAAATTAATTTTTGTTTCGCTGTTGGCAATTAATAAATTTAAATCCGTTGCCGTTTTCACCGATACTTTTAGATTCTCTCCGGGAATTTCCATTCCCGCACTTAGTTTGGCAAATTGGAAAAAACCGAAGGTAAAAACTAAAGCCATTAATATAGGTGCGGCCAGCGATAAATAATTAAATTTATTTGGCTTAAAACGCCGCAAAAG
>CAYSIJ010000022.1:12887-15149 GCA_964431155.1 uncultured Gammaproteobacteria bacterium | reverse complement strand
GCATCGCCGACCACCGAAAGCGAACTCATGGCCATTGCCAGCCCCGCCAATTCGGGCTTCAATACCAGACCAAAACCAACAAAAACCCGGGCGGCAATTGGAATACCGATGACATTATAAAATAAAGCAAAAAACATATTCTGCTTTATTTTTTCCATTGTTTCACGAGAGAGTTGGAAGGCGGTCACCACATCGTTTAAATCATTCTTCATAATCACAATGCCGCCTGTTTCCATTGCTACGTCAGCGCCGGAACCCATTGCAATTCCTAGATCAGCTTGAGCTAAAGCGGGAGAATCATTAATTCCATCACCGACCATTGCTACTTTGAAATTTTGTTGTTGTAATTTTTTTATTTCATCCACCTTGCCTTCTGGCAAAATCTCAAATAAAACATTTTTAATTCCGACTTGACTAGCAATCGCTCTGGCGGTTCTTTCGTTGTCTCCCGTAACCATATAAACGGTGATACCGAGTTTTTGCAATCTTGCTACCGCCTCTTTTGAGGTCGGTTTTACTGTATCAGCAACAGCAACTACTCCAAGAACTTTTTCTTTTGTTGCTAAAATCATTACTGTCTTTCCTTGTGTTTCCAAAGAGATAAGCTGACCATCAATTTTATCAATTGATAATTCTAAAAACTCGGTAATTAAACGACGATTTCCAAAATAATATTGGACACTATCAACGGCACCGAAAACTCCATGTCCCGGAATTGCCAAAAAATTTTTTACTTCAGAAAAAACTATCTTTTTTTCAGCGGCAAAATTATTAATCGCTTCGGCTAAAGGATGTTCAGATAGTTTTTCCAAACTAGCAGAAAGAGCGAGAATTTTATTTTGCTCTAAATTGCCAAAAGAAATTACTTCCGTCACCTCTGGCTTTCCTTTAGTTAAGGTGCCGGTCTTATCAAAAATAACCACATTAATGTGGCAAGCGGCCTCTAGAGGACCGCCGCCTTTTATCAAAATCCCCTGCTCTGCACCTCGACCAGTCCCAACCATTAAGGCTGTTGGCGTTGCTAAACCAAGGGCGCAAGGACAAGCAATCACAATCACAGCCGTAAAAGCCATCAGAGAAAAAGATAAGGTTGCTCCTAAAAATAAGTACCAAACAACGAAAGTCAAAACTGCGATACTAATTACAACCGGAACAAAGACCGCGGCAATACGATCAGCAAACCCCTGAATCGGCGCTTTTGATCCTTGCGCGTCCTCAACAAGGCGAATAATTTGGGCTAAAGCAGTTTCACTGCCAACACGTGTCGCTTCAAATTCAAAACTGCCAGTCTTATTAATGGTTGCCCCGATCACCAAATCATTAACATTTTTTTCTACTGGCAAACTTTCTCCAGTAATCATTGATTCGTCAACAGAAGACGAACCTTTGATAATTTTTCCGTCAACAGGAATTTTTTCTCCGGGGCGAACAATAATAATATCGCCGCGAACAACGTTCTCAATTTCTAAGTCAATTTCTTTCCCCTCTCTGATTATTCTCGCAGTCTTGGCTTGTAAGCTCATTAACTTCTTTATTGCATCGCCAGTCTTTCCCTTGGTGCGCATTTCTAGCCATTTTCCAAGAATAACAAAGGTAATTAAATAGGCAGCAGTTTCAAAATAGAGTTCGGGAATTTTTCCCGCCAAACCAACCAGCGAATTATTTAAAATAAAATAATGGACTAAATTAAACAAACTATAAACATAGGCAGTAGAGGTGCCAATAGCCACTAAACTGTCCATATTAAAAGTTCGCATTTTTAAAGATGCCCACATCCCTTTATAAAATCCTGCCCCAACGATAAATTGAATCGGGGTAACAAGAATAAAAGAAATAATCCCGACAAAGGGCAAAATTACCGCTTGCCCAGGCAAAGCAAAAAAATCCAAAAGCATGAAATAAAGCAAAGGCAAACTGAGCACCAAACTAAACCAGAATTTTTTTGAATAATCTTTATTTTCTTTTTTATGCTTTCTTTGTTCATAATCCTTATCCTCGGCATTAATAATTTCGGCTTTATAGCCAGCACTAGTAACGGCATCAATTAATACTTGCGGACTTGCCTGCGCTTGGTCATAATCAACCAACGCTTTTTCGGCGGCGAAATTAACATTAGCAGAATTAACCCCTGGGGTCTTCCGAAGTGATCGCTCAATTAGGTTGGCACAAGAAGAGCAATGCATCCCGGAAAGTGACAAATTGATTTTTTTATTTTCCATATATTTAAATTTGGTAATTTAAAATTATTTGACTTCAATCCAG
>CAYSIJ010000022.1:10515-12844 GCA_964431155.1 uncultured Gammaproteobacteria bacterium | reverse complement strand
TGCACAAGTGATTATATACTCGCCGGTTTTTTCTGGGGTAAATTCCATGACCACGGTTTTCCCGGCAATCAAAGGTTGCGGGTTTTCATAAAGTCCTTGAATTTCAATTTGACTCATACAGCCGATGCCGTCTTCTTTTGCAAAAACCTCCAGGCGAACCGGTTGTCCGACTTTAACAGAAAATCGATTTGGTTGAATGTCATCAGCGAGCGTATAAGAAGTTTTTAGAACCTGTGCCTCCCCTGCGGTTTTAACTGGGGCAACTTGGGTATTTGCCCTACCGCCACAACTGCCACTGCTAGTGTTAGACGGAACCCCACAGGAAACACCAGAAATTTTTATTGGGTTATTATTTATTTGTGTTACATCAAGGCTGGAAGCTTCATTATCATCATAAACATTAAAAACACCACTATACATTCCCATTGAACATGAGAAAGACAATTTACCAACTTCCTGCGGGGTGAATTCAATAATGTTTTCCCCAGCCTCCAGGGTTTTCTCAATACCTAATTTTTGTAACACCAAGGAACTAGCACAAGAATAAGGGGCCTGGGCATCGATAACCCATTTTACTGGAACACCTTTTTTAATTGAAAATCTATTCGGTGAGTACCCGCGATTCCCTTCTACCATCCTAACCACCTGAACACCATTCTCCATGACAACGTTTGGATCATTAATAGTTTTATCTTGCTTTTGTGGAGTGGCGGTGATTGAACTTAAATTCGCAAGAGTATAGGCATTATTTAAGTTAAATAAGGAAAACAGAATCAGAGCCAAGCCAGCAACTTTAAAGAATTTTTCTTTGAAAGAACCGTGTACTAAGGACGTCAGACCACCAACACTAAGTAGCCCTGGTGCGGTACCAAGGGCAAACAAACCCATCACCACAAAACCAGACCAAAAACTTCCAGTACTAATTGCGTAGAGTTGCATTGCTTGCGTAAAGCCACAAGGAAGGAAAAAGGTTAATGCGCCAAGAGTCATTGCTTTTGTATGACTGTATTCCCGGATCTTTTGACCAAGCCCAAGAGCTCTGCCAATACTTTTTGGCAAAGTAACTTTAAAATTACTCAGACGAGGAAAAATATTAATCAATTGGAGCCCCATCACTAACATTACCAACGCAACTAAAAATGTAAGGATACTATTAGTAAGAGCTGATAACTTAATAACCATCCCAAGAAGACCAAGGACCCCGCCCAGAAAAGCGTAGGCCAAAATTCTTCCACTGACAAAAAACAGATGGGGCCGAAATTTTTCTTTAGCAGTTGCAGTTGGATGACTTCCAACAAATTTGGCTGATAGACCAAGTGACAAACCACCAGCTAGAGCCATACAAGTAGAAAATCCAGCAACCAAACCAATTAAAACAACAACACCGAAACCGGGGTTGCTCAAGTTAGTATTGAAATTGAGATTGGTTAGCCCAAAAAATTTCAAAACGAAATATAGCCCAGTCAAGATTAAAAAGGCAAATCCAAGGGTGCGGTATTCGCTTGCATCCTCTGATAACCAGGAAGATTTTTCATCTCGACCAATTTTATAGCCGGCCTTTGTGATTATTTTCTTTAAATTTTCTAGTGATGGTTCTTCATTATTGTAATAAATTGTTGCTTCACCAGAATGGTAACTTGCCTCAGCTCGTGACACCCCGGCAACATTTTTAAGATCTTCTTCAATTAAGATTTCACAAGAACGGCAATGCATGCCCTTAATCGGTATTTTGAGATGTTGATTTTCGGACATAAAATTTTAATTGATTTTTTTAAAGATTTGCATTAACTCCGCAATCGCTTTGTCCTTACCATTACTATTACCCTTAATGGCGTTGACCACGCAATTGTTTAAGTGGTTAGCGAGCAATACTTCTTCTGCTTTCTTCACTGCACTGCGGACAGCGGAAGTTTGCTGTAAAATATCAACACAATAAACCCCCTCTTCAACCATCTCAATAGTTTTTCGCAAATGCCCCTCCACAATTTTCAAACGGCGAACGACATCTTCCCGGGGAGTCAATTTTTCTTTTTTCATAAAAATAGTTTTTTAAATTTATTATACCCTCCCCCTGGGGGTATGGGTAATTACATAATACTCTTTTTTGAAAATAGCGTCAAATACAAAAAAAAATGAGCCCCGAAAGGCTCACTTTTTATATTGAGAAGATTAATCTTATTTCTTTGCTTTTTTGGCAATCACTTTTTTGGCGGCTACTTTTTTAACAACTTTTTTGGTGGCCACTTTTTTGGCAGTTTTCTTTGGAGCAACAACTTTCACTTCTTCAACTTCTTTAATAATCTCTTTAACTGAGTCTTTTTTTGCTTTT
>CAYSIJ010000022.1:0-10505 GCA_964431155.1 uncultured Gammaproteobacteria bacterium | reverse complement strand
AAGAAGAGCTGGAGCTCAGAGCACGCAAGATTTTATCAAGCTTTTCATTCAGATATCAAATTGAGTATTGTCGTTTGAGCGAACCTGACGTTCACTGCTTTTGTTGCTGCTGTTATCAGCTTTGCCAAAACATTCGCTGCAATAAACTGGTTTGCCAGAAGATGGCTTAAACGGCACTTCGCAAGCATCTCCACATTCAGAACATACGGCCTCAAACATTCTTTTTTCTTCAAAACTGGAACGGTCATCCCGACCACGACTGCCGAAACTTGGGCGTTCATCTCTTCCTCTTGAAGGGCGAGAAGAGGAATCATCTTTCCCCTTGAAACAATTGCTACAAAATACTGGCTTGTCGGAAACTGGCTTGAATGGTACCTCGCAAGAGTTTCCGCATTCAGCACAAGTTGCCCGATGCATTGTTGGACGTTCGGAACGATCTTTCCCAAAGCCGCCGCGGCCACCTGAATCTCTACGGCCAAAATTGCCGCCACTGCTTTTTCGATCTCCAAAACCACCACCCCGATTAAAATTTTTCATAAATGATTATAAGTTATTATAGTTTAAGTCTAGCTGTTTAAGTATTAAAAATCAACTGCCCCAATCAAAATCCCGCCTCAACCGAAATTGGGCGGGACTTTGATTTTGAGACGCGAGTTTAAGCGCGGCGAACGTTTACAGCGTTCATTCCTTTTGGAGACATTTCTGTTTCAAAAGAAAGAGCATCGCCTTCACGTAATTCATTGAATTGAACGTCAACTAAAGAGTTGCTATGGAAGAATAAATCCTTCTCCTGTCCTTCAATAGCGATGAAACCGAAACCTTTGTCGGTCAAAGCTTTAATAATACCAGTCATAAAAATTTTAGACTTAGTTTGTAAGGTTGCAAGTGAATAAAGGTAATAAAGCTCGACGACTTCTTGGCACGATATTTTTGCTCTTACATAATACCACGTGAAAATAAATATGTCAAGGGAATGATTTTTCTTATTTTTTCCCTTTAAAACCGCCGGGTCTCTTGGCGCCTCCTCGCACTGGTGGTCGGCTCTTTCCCTTCTTGGAAAAATCCCTACTTAAACGATCTATTTCTACTCCACTAACAATACTCGCCTCAAAAGGTTGATTATTAAAAAGAATGGATTCAAAACTTTCTACCACCTCTTCTCTCTTATTCTTATCAATTCCAAAGATAGTAAAAGAATCGGACATTTTAATTTTACCGATATCAGCTCCTTTTAGTTCTTTCAAGCTATTGACCATCGCAAATAAAGTTTTGATATTAAATCCGTCCCTCTTACCGATACTCAGACGAACATCAATAAAATCTTCTTCCGATAGAAGACTTTCGCGTTTTGGTCTTTCGGCGCGACCCATTTCAAATTGACTAGCGGAGACAGTTTCTAAGTCTCTAGTATTTTTGTATAGATCAAGAAAATGATTAAATTCAACGGACACGAAACGAGTAAGCAACTCCTGACGAGATAAATCTTTCAAGCCTTTTTCAATCACTGGCAAAAACTGAGCAATTTCTTCTTCGTTGACTTTGGTGTCTTTTATTTTATCTACCAAACGAAAAAGTTGCTTGCCACAAATTTCCTGACCGGTTGGCACTTGTTTTAACTCAAATGATTTACCAACTTTTTGTTCAAGTTCACGAATTTTTCGTGATTCACGAGCAGTAATAATTGAAACGGAAATGCCTTTCTTTTGTGCCCGACCAGTACGACCACTGCGATGGAGATAAATTTCATTAGCATCTGGTAAATTGTAGTTGATGACATGGGTTAAATCATTAACATCAATACCACGGGCGGCAACATCAGTTGCCACGAGTAGTTGGACCTTCCGACTACGGAAACGGTCCATAATCATTGTCCGCATATCTTGCGAAACGTCACCGTGCAAGGCTTCAGTGGAATAACAGTCTTCTTTTAAACGATCAGCGATTTCTCTGGTTTCATTTCTGGTCCGACAAAATAAAATACCATAAATATCTGGCTCAGAATCAACAATGCGGCGCAAAGCTTCGTATTTTTGACCAGGTTTTACAAAGTAATACTGATGAGCCACCTGATCAGCACCGACATTTTTTTTGCCAACGCTAATTTCTTCTGGTGAGTTCATGTATTTTTTGGCGATACTATAGATAGTCGGCGACATTGTTGCGGAAAATAACAAAGTTTGTTTGGTTTCCGGAGTGTCACTTAAAATTTCGTTCAAATCATCTTTGAACCCAAGGTCAAGCATTTCGTCGGCTTCATCAAGAACTACAAAACGAATAGTTTGGAGTTTTAAAATCTTGCGGCGAATCAAATCAAGGACTCGGCCTGGAGTCCCAACAACGATGTTGGCACCAGAGCGAATTTCTCTAATTTGTAAATCAATCCGAGCACCACCATAAACTGCGACCACACCCACTCCTTCGGAATACTTGGCAAAACTTGTAATTTCTTTACTGATTTGCAAACACAACTCTCTGGTCGGACAAAGAATGATTGCTTGGACTTCCTTATTTTTATTTAATTTATTTAGAATCGGCAGACCAAAGGCGGCGGTTTTGCCGGTTCCGGTTTGAGCAAGGCCAATTAAATCTCGATCGCACCCCAAAACAAAAGGAATTGCTTGCTCTTGAATTGGCGTGGCCTCAAGATAACCTAATTCCTTGAGACTTTTTTGGATATGGGAATTCAAACCCAACTCTTTAAATGTTTTCATAAACCTTTTTTAGCTAATATTAATTAGATTAGCCCCAAAATCTGATATAAATACCCAGTAAATACACAAATCCAAGAAGCTGCCGACGAACTATAACACATATTTTTATTTTTGTAAATCAACGAGATGACGACAAAAAAGCAGACATTTCTGTCTACTTTTTTAGTACAACCTAAAAAGAAATTATTTCTTTTTTTTGATTGGCGTGTTAGTTTTTTTGGCTTTTGGTTTTGGTTTTACTGCCTTTTTAACGGTTTTTGTGGTTTTTGTGGTTTTTGGTTTTTCGGTTTTAATTGAGCTAGAAATTGTTTTCCAATGCTTTTTTAAATCCTGAGCCAAAGCCTTGATTTCTGTCGGGCTAGTCTTTTTGGCTTTTTCATACTTGGCGGCCACTGAGTCAATAATCGCATGGTAAGATGGCTCACCAACACTGCGGGCGGCTTCAAGTTTTTCAATAACATCAGCCTTCATCTTGATTGCCCAAGACTTAACATTTTTTTGATGCTTCTTCCCTTCTGGGCCAAGAAAGAAATAAGCTACTGCCGCCAAGCCGGCCAAACTAGCGCCAATAACGGTTGACTCAACCGCGCTTGAACCCTTTTTTACTGGTTGTTTTTTCATAGTTTTAAAATTAATTATTTACCGCCATGAGGAAGTATTTATTTTTATATTATACCACAAAAAACCCAACAAGTTATCAACTTGTATTAAATCGGACTTTGGTTAATAATAAGGGTAATAAACGAGCTAAAATTGTTTCATTAAAAACCAAATAAAAAGGAGGTCCCATGAAAACGAAAATTCAATTTTTTGGCGGTGTAGCAGGCGACTTAACTGGCTCTTGCTATCTACTAACTGTCAACAAAGAGAAAAAAAATTACAAAATTCTCTTTGATGCAGGACTTATTCAATGCTATTTTAAAGATTCCTTGGAAAGAAACCAAGAGATCTTAAAATACCTTAAGCCCTCAGAAATTGACTATATTGTTTTAACCCATTCCCACATTGACCATATTGGTCGATTACCCTTTTTTGTGAAAGAAGGGTTTAACGGAAGAGTAATTTGTACTGAAGGTACAAAAAATCTTTTGGGAGTAATGCTGGAAGATAGCGCAAAAATCCAAATCGCTGAAGCGATTTATTTAAATGCCAAAAAAGCGAAAGAAAAGAAAGATAGTGATAACCACCACGGTCGCGAACGTTTTACCAAAGGAAACTACGACCGAGAAAAACAAAGGTATATAGAGGATAAACATCAAAAATGTTTGCCCTTATATCAGCCTTTGTACACGACCCTGGACGTTGAAAGAGCCCAACAGCTAGTCAAAAACGGCGGTTATGATTACCACCAATCCATTCGGCTGGAGCACAATATCCACATAAAATTTTATCCTTCCGGCCACGTGATGGGCGGCGCTTTGGTAGTTGTAAAAATAGATAACGAACCAAAGGATACCTATTTATGCTTCACTGGTGACTTGGGCCGTCGGGATGGCATCATCTTGCCACCACCGGAAGTAGTGAAAGAACCCATTGATTATTTGATTTTAGAATCAACTTATGGTGGTAGAGTTCATCCCGAGAGAGATGAAGAAATCAAAAAATTACTAAATCTTGTCCGGATAAGCTCCGAAAAGAACAAAAGAATTATTATTCCTTCTTTTGCTCTTGAACGCTCACAAGAAATAATTTATCTACTTTCACATTACATGGAAGAAGGTGTTATCCCAACAATTCCAATTTATTTGGACTCTCCCTTGGGGAGTAGGATAACAGAAATATTTTCTGCTGGCTGGAGTGACGGAATGTTTGCTGATCAAGCAAGCATGAAAATCAACCCCTTCAATCCAAAGGAAAACCCAAATTTTCATTTGATTACCGAACAAGAAGAATCTGATGCCTTGATTGCAAAAACCGGCAACTATATTGTAATTGCTGGTAGCGGCATGTGCGATGCCGGTCGGGTGCGCGGTCATTTGCGAGCCAACTTAGAAAAACCGGACACAATGGTTTTTCTCGTTGGTTATATGGCCGAAGGAAGTCTGGGGAGAAAACTGAAGGACAAAGAAAAAATCATTAGGATGAACAAGAAAGAAATCAACGTTCGAGCTGACATTGTCAGCTTTGATTCTTTCTCAGCTCACGCCGATGGAACATTCTTAGTAGATTACACCAAGGAAGTTTCTCAAAACCAACTGTACAACAAAATCTTTATTGTACATGGCGAAGAAAAAACCGCCAATGATCTAAAAGAAGATTTGGAAAAAGTTTTTCCGAAGGTAAAAATAAAAATTCCAAAAATAAATGAAGAGGAAATTATTGAATGACTTCTCTTCCAAGTAGCAAAAAGCCATCTTCAAAAAGATGGCTTTTTTATAGGCAACACACTTACCGTTATAAAAATAAAATTAATTATATTTCTGTTTAAAATCTTCTTGATCACCGAAACGAGCAAAATCTTGAGTGATTTGATCTTCCTGAACTTTAAAACCTGGTTTTTTCTCATGCATAATTCCACACCAATACTTTTCGGTTCTACCAGCTACTTCTTTTAAATAGAGAAAGACTCCATTGGCATAACCGCAATACATACAACCAACTTTCTCGAGCGGATTCAAGTAGGCCAACTTATTGCGATCAAAAATTAGGATATATTCTGAGCGCTTCACTCTTTTAATTCCGTAGACTGGAAAACAAATTATTTGATACAAAGCACAAACCAAATCAAGAAGAATAATAAAGGGCAAAGGCAGCCAAATAAAAGGCGCGGATAATAAATGCAACCAAACTCTTGCGGAGCGATATTTACGATAAATCATAGACTGGGAGTATAGCAAGAGGGGGATTAAATAGCAAAAATTAGATTTTTTTATTAAGCCACTTTACTCCTCTGGTCACCAAGCGGCGTGGCATGATTCTCACCACAACAAACAATATTTTATTCAAAACACCAGGAATAACAATCCGACGACCTTTCTGGAGCCCCCGATAACCAAGGCGAGCAACAAACTCTGGATCCAGGCGAGCCAAGACAGTAGTTTTTGAGACTTTTTTTCTCCCCGCTCCAGAAACATGCCAAAAATTGGTGTTAATCGGACCAGGACAAAGTGCGGTGACGACAATTTTTTTATCCATTAGCTCTTCTGCTAAAGCCTCAGAAAAAGATAAAACAAAAGCTTTGGCGGCATAATAAACATTCATTCCGGGACCAGGCTGAAAAGCGCCCATTGAAGCAATGTTTAGAATCTTGGCTCCCTCTTTTGCTTGTTCTAAAAAAAGATGAGTAAGATAAACCAAGGCGCCGATATCTAAATCAATTATTTCTAATTGTTTTTTGAGGTCTAACTCCAAAAAATCACCAAGCAGACCGAAGCCGGCATTATTAACTAAAATATCAACTTTAATTCCCCGCTCTTTAATCTGTGAAAAAATATCAGGAATGGCTGAAAGATTAATTAGATCAGCAATAATTGTTTCAACGGTTATTTGATATTTTTCGCTTAATTCAAGTTTTGCTTTTAATAAATTTTCTTCGTTACGCGCCACTAAAATCAAAGAATAGCCGTCGGCGGCAAAAAGCTTGGCTAGTTCATAGCCCAAACCGCTCGCCCCACCAGTGATTAAAACAAAAGAGTTCTTCATATTATTTATATTATACCACAAATGATTTGCTTTTTGGATTTTAAAAAAGAGGCAAAATTATTTGCCTCTCAGGGGTTAGGATACTTTTTCTAAGATTTTTCTCTTATCTGGAAATCTCGGAACCTTTCTTCTATTTTCATTTTCTTTGGCGCAAAGATTAAAATAAAATTCTTGCCATTTTTTTACAGTGGGTTCGCAAGGGGAATCTTCATCTCCGATAATAAGCAGATCTTTTTCCATTTCAATATTGGAAAACATTTTATCGTCAGACATGCCAAATAGAAAATCCCTATTAAATCCTTCCGGTAAAATAACGAGGATTTTTGCTTGATGGTAATAACTTCCAGGGAATTTGATATCCCGAAATTGTTTTTCTAGTTCTAAACGAAAATTATCTTCAAAAAATAAAATAACTTTAATTTTTTGATTGATTTCTTCAAACAAGTTTTTCCACTTATTCAAACGGCCGGCCGATAAATCTTTCTTGAGATTTATTTTTTCTGTTGGTACTGGTATTTCTGACTTTTCGCACATGATTTCTTTCTTTAATTGTTAATACTACTATTTTATAAACAAAAAATAGCACCAAATAGTGCGTTTTGTCAAATTATTTTGGTAATGTGCACACACATATGGCGGTTTTCAACTATAAACACCTCAAACAAGGCTGTGCTGAAATTTTAAATTAACTTAAGCAAATGTTACGCAAACAGCCGAGTTACATTTTCCGGCTGTCATACGCCCAGTGCAAAACAGCCTGCCTTTGTGTCGGCCGGCATGTTAAATCTTTCTGCCGGCAATTCTTTTTGATCTGCGATATGTGCCGTACAATAGCTCTCCACCGCTTAATCTGCCGTTCGTCTTCAACAGGAAGCCGTCTGCCCATGTAGTAACGGCAATACCACTGAAACCAACCTCTTGGATCATCCTTGTAAATCCAACCTTTTTTTCTCCAAACGGACAAGGGCTGACTGGCGTTCACTTTGAAAAAATTTAGCGCGGGGTCATGCACGTACGAACCTTTATTTTGAAATTTTACCTTAGCAAACCAATCCTGCGGAAATTCTTTAACGCAATCACGCATATAGACTCCGCCAAAAACGCCGAGCGTGAGCATCTGTTTTGGCGTAAGCTCTGGCTTGAAATCCGGATGAAAATTTCGTCCCACTGGTTCGGTAAGTTGGTATTTGTAGCCCTTCTGGAATTTATCGTTTACTTTGACGTTCTTTTTCATAGATTTCATTATTGACGATTATACCACTCTTTATATGATTTTATGGTATAATATTCTTATATGTGTTGGAGGTCGAAACGCATACTGAGTAATAAAAAACAAAAAAATATTATGAATAAACTCAATGCTTTCGACTGGCTCGCTTTGGTATTAGTCATTGTCGGCGGATTAAACTGGGGATTGGTCGGTATTTTGAAATTTGACCTTGTGGCTACTATCTTCGGTGATATGTCCACACTTTCAAGGATCGTGTACGCTCTTGTCGGGCTTGCCGCCGTCTACCTCGCCGCTATATCCATGAAGCTTGCTAAACAGTAAGCTTTTTTTATAATTATTTTTCACCTTTAAACTAATATAAAAATTTTATCAATTTCTCCGCCCAGCCTACCTTCTTTGGACAGTTTATATAAACTCTCATCGTCTAGAATAATTTTAAAAACCCGTTTTACAATTTTTTCCAACACAATAACGTGATCTAGTTCTGTTCTTTGGGTATTTGATACTTTTTTCTTTTTTATTATATCTTGAGAAATTTTATCATAGTCGCCACCATGAATAATTTTACTTCTTAAATCATAACCATTTTTAACCTCAATATATGTATCGTGCTTATCGAGAGAATTGTCGTTATTATATAATAAATTTGAACATCTAAGACCGAGCTTATAAGAAATTCCTTCGGTCTCACTACCTGCCAAAAAAATACTTTCTAAACAAATATTTAAATATAATAATCTTGGTTTTATTTCTCTTTCTTTTAAAAATCTATTAAAGAATTCTAAAGAATTAACTACCGGATTAAATTTTTTAGAAAATAAATCATTAGATATCTTGTTGTAAAAGACAGAGATTTTCTTAATATCTTTTAAATTCAATTCTCTCTCGTCTTGTTCGTCGTATCCGAATTTATCATTTTCATCAATAAAAAATTCCACCTCGCTTTTATCTCCAATTTCTTTATAGGCACGGCAAGTGGCCAATCCTTCATAATAAAATGTTAAAGCCAAGCTGTAACTTTGAAAAATTTCGTATAAAGTTCCATCTTCTTTTAATATACCATCAAAATACAAATATATTCCTTTTTCTAGAGTGTGCCCATTATCGCCGACATTCTTGTTAAAATCTTTTACATCATCATCACTTTCTGGCAACAAAAAAAGACCTGGGCATAGTTCCCTTTTTACCCTTATACGACTTTTAATTTCTGGTATAAAAGCTATCGCTTTCATAACTAATGTTTAGTATCTCTTGGGGGAAATGGGTCTCTAGCTGGGCTCATCGTGTCCTTATCTCTGATTTTCCCATCCCTGCCGTGAATAACAACTTCTCCGCCGCCACTATTCGTGGCGTAAGTTTTTGCAATTCTTTCTGCGGCTCTCTGCGTGGGGGCAAAAGTTCTTCTTTCTGCCCCTTCTTTCCTAACGGCCCATCCATCATTAGAATTTCTAACAACATGATAATTAGCCATATTTTTAATTATAATTATTTTATACTATAAATTTTAGCATAAAATCTTAATATAAAGAACATAAATCTGGTTAGAACCAACATTGTTCCTTGTCTGTGCCTCTTTTACTAATTTAACTACATCAAAAAAACTCAGCATAAGCTGAGTCTCTTTGATTTTTGGCTTATTTCCGAGAAGTATCTCGGTCAACAGCACAAAAAATGTGTTGGCTCGGGGTAGTGGCCGAAGTTAGAAATAGCGTGGCTAATAATAGTTAAGAATTTAACCCTTAATCCTATTCTTATTTTTGATAGCTAAATATATAACTCCTAAATAGAATAAAACCATGAAATCTCCCTGAAATAACCCACTTTGAATAAATATATTCCATCCGGTCTCTCCATAACATCCCGTAAAGAAACAACGAGAACCAGGAAGTGAAAAATAGCCATGGAATAATGACCAAACCCAGCCGTAAGAACCAAATATCCAATAAATAACTAAACCGGCAACAAAAAGATATAATACATATTGGAGATATCTCTTTAATTTACTGTCTTCTGCGAATATATAAATTGCTAGAGGAACTGCGGCCGTTAAAATAATTATTGACTTGTAATCACTGTTACCCAGGAAGGAGATTATAAATAGCAGGTACAGGATGGCTAACGGCAAGATTTTATAAATTGTGGCTTTTGATAATTTGTTCATATTTTTTATTAATCAATTTTTATTTTATTTTTTATTGACGCTGCTACAATGTCTGCTTTTTTCATCAGATCAAAGATTTGTAATTTTATTTTTTCATAATTAGCAATTTCGTCGTGGCACTTTTTTTCAATATTGCTATAACTTAGCTCATTTGATAAATGTTCTTGTAAATAATTATCAATAATTTTAAATTTTTCCCTTCTCAAGCTGTCATCATCGATCTTTTTAGTTAAAAAATCCAACCAATTTTTATTTCCTTTTGCTGAATTACATTTTTTACAACAAGGCAATAAATTCCCAATAACATGTCCATAACCAGAATACTTAAGATTTTTTACTAATCCAAAAACATGATCCCAGGTTTCAGCTGGTTCTCCACAATAAACACAGAGTACAAAATTATATATCATGAAAAAGATAGTGATTTATTTGATTTAATAATAAAGAAGATTATAGAGTTAATAAAATCTTTCTTTAAATAAAAAATTTCAATAAATAATAAAGATATTAAAAAAACGAGCACATATGCTCGTTTTTTTAACTAGAGCTCGGATTCGAACTAATAGTCTCCTTTATTTGAGCTTATTTTTCACTCATTTGACTCTAACAAAAAAGCTCAGCCTAAGCTGAACTTCTTTGTATTTTAGCTAACATTTAATGACCTGAATCGGTCTTAAACACCAAAATCATGTTGGCTCGGGGTCGTGGACGAAGTTCGAACTAGTGTGGCTAATAATAAATAAGATTTTAAACCATAATA
>CAYSIJ010000021.1:9329-16958 GCA_964431155.1 uncultured Gammaproteobacteria bacterium | reverse complement strand
AATGAGATGGTTTTAATGAATAATTAAAACCGCCATATGTGTGTACCTAAAACATTTAAAAAGGGGTTAGATTTCTCTAACCCCATTTGATTTCCTAGAAAAATATTGTCTAGTTTTATCAAGAATAAAGCCAAACAACCAACCAAGCGCAAAATTATCAACAATATAAAGCAAAGAATTGATAATTATGGCTTGCCAACCAACACCAACCACAAAAGCAGCGAAAATGTAAATTGGAATTTGGAATAATGATAAAGCTAATCCATCAGAGAATCCCTTGAGAAAATAATGGATAATTTTTGGTTTTTTAAAAAATTGGAAAAAATTTAATATTTTTAAACAATTTTTCTCGTTATCAATTTTTTCTCTTAAATAATCAACGATTTGACCAAGAATTACCGCACCGAGGGCCCTGATGCTGAGATATATTGCCCGTGACCAAAACCACTGGTAAAATTCAACGCTGGAAATCCCCATTTCATAAAACATAGTAATTATAGCAGTGACAAGGCCATAAATTACCATCGCGGTAATATTTATTTTGTATTTTTGCCAAGAAAAATCTTTGATTTCTCCGGCCAGAACTAATGGGGTTGGCATTCTTAAGGCCTCAACCCGAATTTGCTCCCAGAAAAATCTAATTTTTTCCATGACTAAAGTTTTTTTGATTGTTAAAGAATTTTATTATTTGCTCAACTAAATTACTCTTATAAAGTAAATTCGTCAAATGAAAATATCTTATTTTTTCGTGCCCCGCTTTCTTCCAAAATTGGCGAAGCGGTGCGCCTCTTCTCTAACCTTGAGCAAAATAGGTTTTAGGTTCTCGGATAATTTCTTAGAATTGTCTTTGGTGCCACGAGCAAAGATTAATTTATCACCACCAAATTTTGAAATACCAACAAGTGATGGCTGTAAATTCAATTTTGCTAGTTCACGAGTCAAAAAAGAAATCTGTGGTGAACCGCCATCAATCATAATTAAATCCGGCAAAGGCCATTCGGTGTGCTTGAAGCGGCGAGTTAAAACTTCAAGTAAAGCTCTTTCGTCGTCGCCCTCGTGAATTTCCTTGAGTTTAAATAAGCGATACTGCGCCCTGTCAGCTTCTGTTCCAGAAAATACGACCATTGAGCCGTAAGCCTCTTTGCCAGATAAATGAGAAATATCATAACCCTCAATCCGATTTAAATGCGGAGTATCCAAATTTTCTTCTCGCATTAAAAGTGAGACGTCTTGAAGATGGCGCAGAGCTTTTTCTTGAAGCGGATTTTCTTTCGCTAATTGTTTTAATAATCTCGTTCGCTCACCCGACAACAACATCTCTAAATGTTTGATATTCTTCCGATAATCTTTTTTAGTAATCACTCCCAAACAAGCGCCGGGACATAAACCTACTTGATAATCAAAACAAGCTTTGCCATTTTCCGGTACGCAAGTGCTCCACGGGAAAACTCGACGGATTAAACGCAAAGCGTTGGCGATTAAAGTTTGTGATTGATAGGGTCCAAAAACTTTGTATTTATCTTCCGGGAATTTTTTCAAATCTTGTCCGCGAATAATAACTGGCTTCGGATAATCGCCGGGGCTGATGACAACATAAATAAAAGAACGATTATCACGATCACGAACATTATACTTTGGCCAATATTTTTTAATTTCCTTGGCCTCTAAAATAATTGCTTCTAGTAGTGTTTCCGTTGCCTCCCAGCGCAAATCACGAGCGCTCGCCACCATTTCGGCAATCCGAGGTTCAATATTCTTTTGAAAATACTGCGATAAACGATTTTTGAGACTAGTGGCCCTGCCAACATAAAGAACTTCACCTAATTCATCTAACCAAAAATAGACGCCAGGCGCTTTGGGGGCTAATTTCAGTTTTTCTTTAAGATTTAGCATTATTTTTTTTCTCTTGATAAACCACAAAGTCCAAATACTCTTTCAAATATTTTCCGGTAATGCTTTTTTCATTTTTTGCTACTTCTTCTGGCGTACCAGCGGCGACAACTTTGCCGCCTTTTTCACCGCCTTCTGGGCCAAGGTCAATCAAATAGTCCATGGACTTTAACATGTGAAGATTATGTTCAATCACTAAAACCGAATTTCCTTTCTCCACTAATTGGTTAAGCACCACCAACAACATTTCAATGTCATGATGATGTAAACCGGTTGTTGGTTCATCTAATAAATACAAAGTCCGCTTACCAAGAGTCATGGACAACTCTTTGGCAATCTTCACGCGTTGCGCTTCACCACCAGAAAGCGTGGTTGATGATTGCCCTAATTTCAAATAACCAAGACCGACAGAGCGCAAAACTTTTAACTTATCGGTGATAAAATAATTATCACCAAATAAATCAATTGCTTCATCAATCGTCATATCCAAGACATCGGAAATATTCTTTCCCTTATACTTCACTTGGAGAGTTTCGCGATTGAAACGCTTGCCACGGCAGACTTCACATTCCACCATTACTGCCGGCAAGAAATGCATTTCAATCATGTTGAATCCCGCCCCCTCACAGGCCTCACAACGCCCACCTGGACGATTAAAGGAGAAACGCCCAATTCCGTATCCTCTTTCCCGAGATTCCGGCAGAGCGGCAAAAAAGTCCCTGATCGGGGTGAAAAATCCAGTATAAGTTGCGGGGTTGGAACGCGGAGAACGGCCAATCGGCGACTGGTTAATAATTACTACTTTTTTTACATATTCCACCCCCTTCACTTCCGTGACATCTTCCAGCTTCGCTTTGCCAGGGTGATTTTTGATGTGAGTAATATTTTTGTACAGCACATCGTAGAGTAAGGACGACTTCCCACTTCCAGAAACTCCACTCACTCCAACTAAACGACCGAGAGGAATTTCTACTCTGATATTCTTGAGGTTATTCGCCCGAGCACCGACAAATTTCAAAACACCATTAGTTTTTTCGCGGCGCTTTTCTGGTAAACCAATAGTTAAGGCGCCAGTTAAATATTTAACGGTCAGAGATTTCTCCAAAGCTTTTTTATTCTTCGCTGGGTTAAGCAAGTCTTTGGTCGGACCAATTGCCACAACTTCTCCGCCGTGCACTCCGGCCAAAGGACCAAGATCCACGAGATAATCTGAAGCGCGAATAGTCCTCTCGTCATGCTCCACAATAATTACAGTATTATTTTTATTCTTTAAAGTTAAGAGAGTTTCAATTAATCTATCAGTATCTCTCTCGTGCAGGCCAATTGTTGGTTCATCAAGAACATAGAGAGTCCGCGATAGTTGCGAACCAATCTGCGAGGACAATCTAATACGTTGCGCTTCCCCACCCGACAAAGTTTCTGCCTGACGATCTAATGACAAATAATTCAAGCCGACTTTATTCAAGAAGTCCAAGCGATTCAAAATCTGGCCAATCACATTTTCAGCAATTGTTAATTCACGCTTAGTCATCTTCTGATAATACTTCCAAAAAAAATCATGAGCCTTGTCCAAAGATAAATTACTAGCCTCGGCAAGATTTTTGCCGAAGATGCGAACCGACAAAGCTTCAGGACGCAAACGTTTCCCCTCGCAAGCTGGACAAGCCTTTTCCGCAAAGTAACCAATTGTTCCCAATCCTGTACATTCCGGACAGGCGCCATGCGGTGAGTTGAAAGAAAATAATCGTGGCTCTACTTCTGGGAAAGAAAAATTATCATTCGGACAAGTCCAATTGGAAGATAATAAAAATTCATTATCTTCAAAATTGGCAATCACCAAACCCTTGCTATAATTAATAGCATTCTCAACGGCTTCAAAAAGACGACTCTCATCGCTCAACATGATTTTATCAATCACGATTTCAATGTCGTGCTTTTTCTGTGCCGATAATTTTATTTGGTCACGCAGTGAGTGCATCTCGCCATCAATTCGTGCTTCAGCGTAACCGAGATTTAAATAATCATATAGTAATTGATAGCTCTCGCCTTTTCTCCCCCGGATTACCGGACTTAAAATTGTGACATATTCTTTTTTGAGATCACGACCACGAGTGAGGACAATATCAATCATTTCCTCCAAAGAAAGTTTTTCAATTTTCAGGCCACACTCCGGACAAAAAACTTCTCCCACGCGAGCATAAAGAATGCGCAGATAATCATGAATTTCGGTAAGAGTTCCAACGGTTGAACGAGGATTGTGAGACAAAGCTTTTTGGTCAATGGAAATTGCTGGCGCTAGACCGATAATTTCATCTACTTCCGCTGGCTTCTTTTGCCCCAAGAATTGACGCATGTATGGCGACAAAGATTCAACGTATTGTCTTTGTCCTTCGGCGAAGATGGTATCAAAAGCGAGCGACGATTTGCCGCTTCCAGAAACTCCCGTGATTACTGTTAAAGCATTGTGTGGAATTTCTAAATCAATATTTTTCAAATTGTGCATCCGCGCCCCGCGGATAATTATTTTGTCTTGCATATATTAACTTTCCTCATGATCCAACATGTCCTCAATTTTTTTAATAATAGTTTGCGGAATGATGTTGTGTTTTTTATTGTATGCTAATTGTTTAATTCTTCTTCGCTGTGATTCAGAAATAGCCTTTTCCATTGAGTTGGTGGTCTTGTCGGCATAAAGAATAATTTTACCGGAAACATTTCTTGCCGCTCGGCCCATCGTTTGTAATAACGAAGTCTGACTGCGCAAAAAACCTTCGCGATCCGCGTCTAGAATGGCGACCAGCGTTACCTCGGGCAAATCCAAACCTTCTCTTAAAAGATTTACGCCAATCAGAACATCAAACAAACCCTCACGAAATTGTTTTAAGATTTCGGTGCGTTCAAAAGTTTTAATATCGGAATGTAGATAATTTGCCTTCAGTCCTTTTTTGTTCATAAACGAGCACAAATCTTCCGCCTGAACCTTAGTCAAAGTGTTCACAATTGTTCTTTCGTTCTTGGCCGCCAATCTTTCTGCTTCCGCCATCACATCATTAATTTGACTATAATTTGTTTCCTTATTAAACACGGGACGAATCTCAATTTCTGGATCGACCAAACCAGTTGGCCGAATCACTTGCTCCACTACTCGTGAAGAATTTTCGTTTTCATATTCCCCGGGAGTGGCGGAAGTAAAAATCGTTTGGCCAATTCTCTTCAAGAATTCCGCGAAACGCAAGGGGCGATTGTCCATCGCTGACGGTAAGCGCCAACCATATTGAACTAAGGTTTTTTTCCTTGCTTGATCACCATTAAACATTCCTCGAACTTGCGGGACGGAAATATGAGACTCATCAATAATAGTAAGAAAATCTGGCTTGTTATCCTTCCAAGGAAAATAGGCCAGTAAAGAATCTGGCGCCTGTCCGGCCAACTTACCCGTGAGATGACGGGAATAATTTTCAATACCGTGGCAGTAGCCGAGTGAGCGAAGCATCTCCATGTCGTAGCGTGTTCGCCTTTCCAGTCTTTCTGCTTCAAGTAACAAACCGGCTTCTTTAAAATAGGCTAAGCGATCGTTTAGCTCTTCTTCTATTTGTTTAATTGCCGCCTCAATTTGCGGTTGAGTGGAAACAAAATGTTTTGGCGGAAAAATCATTGTTTCTGGTAATGATTCCAAAATGTTTTTTGTGGTGTTATCAATAACGGAAATATCGGAAACTTTTTGGTCTTTTAACTCCAAACAATACACCAAGTTTTCCGATTTCGGTCGGACTTCAAAAACATCACCACGCACGCGAAACTCGCCGCGCTCCACATCGCCATTTACTCTTTCAAATTGCATTTTTACTAATTGACTAATCAGATCAGAACGAGTCATTGTTTGCTCTTTGGAGAGACTTAAGGCGGATTCTAAATAATTAAACGGGATACCAAGATTATAAATACAAGAAACCGAAGCCACAATAATTACGTCACGACGAGTCATTAGAGATGAAGTTGCCGCATGGCGCAAGCGGTCAATCTCTTGGTTAATCATTGCTTCCTTGTCAATATAAGTATCGGTAATCGGCAAATAAGCCTCCGGCTGATAATAATCGTAATAGGAAACGAAATAATGGACAGCGTTATTAGGAAAGAAATTTTTGTATTCCCGATAGAGCTGAGCCGCCAAAGCTTTGTTTGGTGCCATTACCAAAGTTGGCCGATTAAATTTTTGAATTAAATTAGCAGCGGTGAAAGTTTTTCCGCTGCCCGTCACACCCAGGAGCGTCTGGAATCTTTCGCCCGCTTCCAAACCCTCGTTTAATTTAGTAATTGCTTCTGGCTGATCACCAGCTGGCTCAAAAGGAGATTGCAAATCAAAAAGCGGAGCTTCCTTGAAGCCTTTTTCTGTGGTTGGTTGTTGTTTTTTGGTTGTTGGTAACTCCATAAATATTTAGACAGTAACTTCTAAACACTGATTTTCTCTTTCTAATTCTTCTGTCGCGAGATTAGCCATATTTTTATTGCGGATTGATTTCAAAACAAAAAATAAAGATGACATGGAAAACAGGGCGGCAAAGAAAAATGGTCCAGCAGGGTGTTTCACAAAAATAAAACCGGCAAATAACGGACCAATAATCATACTAAGAGAAGTAACGGATGTCAAAACACCAAGAAGTTCTCCCTGTCTCGCCGGGTCAGCTTTTTTGGCCAACAAACTGGTTAAAATAACCCGCCCAATTGATTGCCCAAAGGTAATACCAAAAACGCCAACTAGAAAGAATGGTAAATAACCAATCCCCAAAAATATGAAGCCAACCCCAAGAAGTATTAGTGAGGCAACAGCCAGATAATCTTCCTTGAAACGACGAATTAATTTTTTTAAAAGAAATCCTTGATTAAAAGCAATTAAAACGCCGATGCCGGTCATTAACAACCCGACAGCAAAGGTTCCCCAGCCAAAAACTTTAAAGGCATAGAGAGAGAAAACCGATTGCTGGATTGCAACTGCTAAACCAAAAAAGAAAATAGCAAACAGTCCAGAGAGCAAAACTTTTTGTTTAGCAACTGAGAAAATTGGCACTAAAGGGTTGAGAGATATTTTTCCTTCACGACGCGAATGATTTGTTTCTGGTAAATAAAAATAAGCAAAAACCGTATTGGCCAAGGCTAGGAACCCGACAAAATAGAATGGCAAGCGAGGCGAAAATGATCCCAATAAACCACCGAACATCGGACCAACAATAAAACCAATCCCAAAAATTGCACCGATTAATCCAAGATTCGCAGTTTTTTCTTTTTCGGTCTTGGAAATATCTAATAAATAATTCTGGGCAATCGGAAAGTTTCCGGCGGCCAAACCATCAATAATCCGACCCAAAAATAAGAAAAAAACTGAGTTGGCGGCGGCAAAAATCAACCAGCCGATTGTTGTGCTCAACAAACTAACAAGAAGTACTGGGCGACGACCAATTTTGTCCGACCAAGCACCCAGGAACGGCGAGCTAAAAAAAGAAAAGAAAGAAAAGACGGCAAACAAAGCAGTGACAACCCCCGCCCCAACGCCAAAAGACTCCACGAAGAAAGGCAGGACTGGAATAATAATTCCAATCCCTAAAACATCAACGAAAACCGTGATAATGATAATTAATTTTTGTTTTTTCATGAAATTACCTAACGATCAGATATTTACTTAAATCTTGTCTGGCACGGCTGTCATGCTTGCCAACCGTGGCAAACATTGCACCTGCATCTTGA
>CAYSIJ010000021.1:7854-9319 GCA_964431155.1 uncultured Gammaproteobacteria bacterium | reverse complement strand
ATAAGGAGTAAAATCATAAGTTTGGCCATCAATCATCATCCAGCAATCGTTGGAACTGGCATGATTAGCGATTTCCGCCAAAGTAACCACTGATGAAGTGGCGGTTCCTTGGTTGGCAACCGGTGCAACCAGCACCGAATTATTTGAGGGTACGGTTTTAGCAGCACAAGCAGTTAATAAAACCGGAAAAATAACTAGAGAAAAAATGAATAAAAACTTTTTTTTCATAAATAATAAATAATTTTAAATTTTACCTACCATAAAGATATCATAAATAGGCAATAAAAACAAAAAATTGACAAAAGACAAAATAAGTACTAATTTTAAAAAATACCTTAAAAAATAAATAAAATGAACAAAAAAATTCTGTTACCAGTTCTATTACTTATTGCCCTTTCTTCTTTTATATACGCTCAAGAAAATAAAAAAATTGCCCTTACTTTTGATGCCGATTTGACCCGCGGTATGGATAAAAGATTCAAAAAGGGGGAAAAATTTTATGACCCGGAGGTGATTAAAATTTTAAAAAAAGAAGGAATTCCTTGTACAATTTTTTTAAGCGGTTTGTGGGCAATTGAATATTCAAAAGCCGTACAAGCGATGGCTGATGACTCCCTTTTTGAATTTGGCAACCACTCTTTTTCTCATCCCTTTTTTAACACAAAAATGGGGAAAGAAAGAAAAACATTGGAAATTCAAGACAATAAAAGGATTTTGGAAATTTTAACCGAGAAAAAAATAAAATTTTTCCGATTTCCAGGAGGAATAAACTCAAAAAAAGATTCACTGCTTGCCGAAAAACTGGGCCAAAAAGTAATACGCTGGGATATTGCTAGTGGTGATGCCTTTGAAAAAAATGAACAAAAAATCTTTCAAAGGGTTACCAAGAAAGCAAAAGATGGAGCAATTGTTGTTTTCCATCTAGGAGGACCGAAAAATTCTCCAAAAACCGCCAAAGCTTTACAGCTAATTATTCCCTGGCTCAAAGCCCATGGGTATCATTTCGTTAAAGTTTCTGATCTAAACGTTTCTTAAAAAGAAACGTTTTTTTATTTCTGTAACATTTATCTAGTTTTTCCGTATTATTTAGTAGTAAAAATTATATGAGAAAAATTAACGCTCACAACCCAAATTGCCAAAAAACCATGGATTATTCCTGGAATTTTATTTTTGGCTTGGTCTCCGACCTTCAAGCTGGGCTGGTGTTAGCGAATGCACCATTGGGTGTTTTCTTAGATAATAACGAAAAAACACCGTAATAGATAATTTTTATTGTAAAATCATAGAAATATAATCTCCCCAAGCTTGCAATATAGCTTGGGGATTTTTTATATAGTTCATTAATTCATTAACAAATAAAAAACCAAAGCCATGAAAAAAAACATCATCAATTTGTTCTTGATTCACGCTTTTATAAGCGGAATTGCGATTTCCTTCTTTTTTACTACCTACACTCTATTCCTTA
>CAYSIJ010000021.1:5891-7844 GCA_964431155.1 uncultured Gammaproteobacteria bacterium | reverse complement strand
GAAAAAGGAATAAGTTTAATGGAAATGAATTTAATCAATGCAGCCTTTATGGCAGCAGTATTTCTTTTGGAAGTGCCGACTGGCGCTTTTGCTGATTATCTTGGGCGAGTTCGCTCAACGGTGATTGGTTCATTATTATTAATGCTTTCTTTCGTTGCCTATTTCTTTTCTAGTTATTTTTGGCAATTTATTAGCGCCGAATTACTTGGCGCTCTTGGCCACTCTTTGATTTCTGGAGCAACCAGATCTTGGTTAGTTGATTGGTTGAACTACTCAGGTGATAATTCAAAAACTAAAAAAGTTTTTGAACATCAAACTGGTCTTAGCCAATTAGGAATTATGGCTGGCGCCTTAGCTGGAAGCCAGCTTGGCCGCTATAATCTGTCTTGGCCCTGGATTGCTTCGGCAGTTTCTTATTTTTTAGTTGCTGTCTATGTTTACAGTTGGCCGGAGAATAAAAACCACGAAAAGAAAGAAAAGATTTGCTTTGCACCAATTGTAAAAATTGCCAAAGAGGGATTATTTTTCAGTTTAAAGCGGAAAGATATTTTATACATTTCCCTCTTCTCTGCTTTATTAAGTTTTTCCGTTCAAGGAGTTAACATGTACTGGACAATCTTTTTTGCTGATCAAGGAATTTCTGTTGGAAAACTCGGCCCTCTCTTTATTGGAGTTTCGCTAGCAATTGCCGGTGGCGCTTATCTTGGTCGGCTACTGCCGATTAAGAGCGAAGAAAAAAGATTTTTTCTGGTTGCACCACAAATTATTACGGCGGTCGCAATTATTGGATTATTCTTTGCGGCAAACAACTCAATTCTTATTACTCTGTTTTTAGTTCACGAAATTGGTCGTGGTTTCTTCAAACCAATTGAAGATGTCCAAATTAACTTGGCGGCTCCGGAAAGAATTCGAGCAACCGTTAATTCGTTTAGTTCTATGATAGGAAAGTTTGGAGCATTCGCTGGGTTAATAATATCAGGTTGGCTTGCCCAAGAATTATCAATAAAATCTTCTTGGCTAGTAAGCGGCATTATTTTCAGTGTTGGAGTTATTCTTTTTTTGATTTTTAAAAAAAGATACCGCTAAAAAATACTCTTTATAATTAAAAAGACTTTTATTTAATAAAAGTCTTTTTTTCTTGGTTTTAGTAAAGTTAACTAGAACCGATTAATTTGAGGAACAACAATTCGATGAGCAGATGTGCCATGCCAAAGGGCTCTATTAGTTAATTGTGATAAACGGACGTGCAGCCCTCCTGGGCGAACACGAACCTGCACTACGAATAAATTCTCTTGGGGAATATCTTTGTTGATGGGTAATTTCTCATCACCCTTTATCAGGAACATGGTTGAGTGTTCCTCTCTTCTTAAACAGAAGGATAGCATTTCGCAAAAATCTATTATTTGATTTTGTGAAAGCCATTTCTGGTCCCAAGTTCCAGGCAGAGCTTGAAAAATTTCCCAAAAATTTCCGTCACTGACGTTTTCATAAACATCAACACAAATTTCTTTTGTGGCAATACCGGGTTTGTTTAGACCCCATTTATTAAAATCGTCATCAATAAATACCTTGAATACTTGTCTGGCATTAGCAATTGTTGCCTCGCCAGCCAAAATTTTAATAACTAGCTTTCTGTTGTAATTAATTATTCGTGGAGATAAAAAATTTCCCCCACAATTTCTTTCTGGCCCCTCTTTTGTTTCCATTTTGGAATTATTTTTTGGTTATTACTTTTGTTAACGTTCAATTTTTTGTTAAAAAAAATATAGCATAACACTATATTTTTGTCAAACCAATTTTTTTTTACTTTATCCTAAAAAGGTCTTAGAATTCCATTCTCATAAAAGTAGACCGGCGCTAATTTTTTCAAATTAGGTAAAATTGCATTCAAATCCCCTTTCATACCAAAAGTTTCAATCACTCGTCTTTCGGGAAAAAAAATTTTATCACTGC
>CAYSIJ010000021.1:0-5881 GCA_964431155.1 uncultured Gammaproteobacteria bacterium | reverse complement strand
ACTGCGATTGGTAATAACCACGGCATTTTCCGGAATATTATTTGAGAGCTGAATGGCAGTCCGACGATTTTCGGCAACCTTTTCTCTGACTAAAGGAATATTATTGGGATCAGAAAAAAGAATTTGGTAAAAACTCAAAACGGCCAGCACTATAACAGCCGCAAAATTAAAATATCTTATTTTCCATCTTTCAGAAATTTCTTTAATTGCCAAAGCGGCAAAAGGCAAACTGATTGCAAAAAGAATCAGCCAATAACGGACATAGGAGGCGCCAAGATGATTCAAGCTCAAGGTCCGCAAGTCTTCAAATTGCCAAGAGCCATAGTAATTAAAAAGCCAGGCAAAAATAAATAAAACTAAACAAAAATAAAATTGAGAAATTTTTGCTTGACTCTGCCATTTTTTTAAATAAATTAAAACGCCAGAAAAAGACAGCACGGCAGTAACCGGAGAGATTAGAATAAAGTAATGCCAAAAATTATTGAAAGCTAAACGCGGATGGAATCCAAAAGGAATTATGGCTTGATTCAGCAAACGAACAAAAGTATTAGATTGCTGGGCCAAATCTGGCAGCTTATCATATCCAGAAATAAATAGGCTTCCATAAATCAATTCTTGGAAAAATAAAGAAGGCAGAAGCGCCAACCAGCCGCCGGCCACCGCAATCACAAAATTAAAAAACCCAAGCTCTTTTCGTTTTGCAATCAATATCGCCAAATAAACCACGGCTAACCAAATAAATTCCGACGGCCGAATCGCTAACGCTAGACCGACAGAAAAACCAGACAACAGCCAAAGCCAATGCTGATATTTTTTAACAGATGCAAGTAAGGCCACGCTGATTAAAAACAGAGAGGCAAATGGGACATTCGGCAATAGAGATTCAAAAGAATAATACTGCCAAGGAGCGCTAATTAACAATAGTCCAGCAGATAACACCGCTATTTTCTCGGAATTAAAAATTTTGCGAATTAAAAAATAAAAAGACCAGACACCACCAAGCATTAAAATCGGCGTAAAATAAATAATCGCCCCAGCGCCAAAAATCTTTGCCAGGAAAGCAAATAAAATAATAAGCCCCAAAAAACTTCCAGGCACTAAAGCGCCGGCGGCGTTAACATTGAAACTCCGAGGATGAATTTGATTTTCCACCAAAAAATTAACTGATTCCGGAACTGCCAAACGATGATTGTTCGCCAATTCCCTGGCCCAAAAATAATTTGCCACTTCGTCCGGCCAATCAAATTTTAAGCCAATATTTTCTACTTTCACCGGCGTAATCCAAGAAAACTGAAAAACTAAAAATAAGACAGACAAAACTGTCAAAACAGAAACCGAACGAGAAAGTTTTATTTTTTGAAAAAGAAGATTTTTCATTTATTTTACCGAGCTATTTCCCTAAAGTAAAAAACATCGCGATTGCCGATAAAAACATCACTCCGAAAGTCAGCCAAACCAAGGAATTAGAAACCACCCCACTGCGGTATTCACCCATGATTTTTTTACTGCGAGCAATCTTGGCAATCAAAAATAGCAACGGCACGGCAGCGACTCCATTAAACACCGCCGCAAAAACCAGGGCTTTCATCGGATTAATATGCAAAAAATTAATCATTAAACCGATTAAGGTGGCAATGGTTATTACCCCATAAAAACCGTGCGCCCGTTTGAATTTTAGATTCAAGCCATCGCGCCAGTTCATTGCTTCAGATAAAGCATAAGAAGCTGAACCAGAAAGCACTGGCACTGCCAAGAGACCAAGACCAATAATTCCAAAAGCAAAAAGTGCTTTGGCTAAAGTACCGGCGTGCGGGAAAGATTGGACGAGCGGCTCCAGGGCGCGCGCGGCATCAGCCGCCGTGGCAACATTGAACACGCCAGCTTGATGAAGAACGGTGCCAGATAAAACAATGATACACCAAGCACCAGCCTGAGAGGCCAGCATGCCAATAAAATTATCAACGCGCAAATCTTTTAAGAAGTTTTTCAAACCACGTGGCCGACCGTCTTTACGAATCAAGTGGCGAGAACGTTCTTCCTCTACTTCTTGAGAGGCTTCCCAGAAAAACATATAAGGAGAAATAGTAGTTCCCAGAACACCGGTAATTACAAAGAAAAAAGCAAAGGTAAACTCAATATTTGGAATAAAGGTCGCTCGCAAAATTTCTCCCCAAGGCTGAGTAACTAAAAAAATAGAAATCGGATAAGCGAGCAGAGAAACGATAAACCACTTCAAAATTTTGGAATAATTTTTATAGGAAACAAAAATTTCTAAAGCCAAAATCAAAGCGGTAAAAAACAACATGAGAATAGAAAAATCAATCGGCACCAAAAGTTGTGCCGCTTCCGCCATTGCTCCAATGTCCGCGCCGATATTAATCGTGTTGGCAACAAAAACCAAGATAACGACGAAGAACAAAACTTTCTTACTATAATTTTGTTTAATGACTGCTGCCAAACCCTTGCCATTAACTGCACCGATTCTGGCGCAGGCTTCTTGAACTGAATCCATGGGAGGAAAATGCCAAGACAGTGACGGCGACTGCCCAGATCTAAATTGTGTACCTGTATGCGGATAGGCGCGGATTCCTGATGGATCATCATCGGCGGCGCCAGTGACAATCCCCGGACCAGCTACTTTTAAAAACTTCCTTATTTTTTGAAAGATTTTTGGCATAAGACAAATTTACGATTAACTTATAATTACTTTAGCATTATATAACAAAACCCGCCGGCTCGTAAATGAACCGACGGGTTGAAAATAAAAGAGGCAAAAAAATTATAATTTCCCAAATTCAAAATAATCATTAATCTTCAACTGTTTCACAAAGTCATCCATATGGCTAACAATGATTACCGCTCCTTCAAATTTGTTAATCGCCTCAGCAATTACTGGCAAGTGACGGAAATTGATGTGGTTAGTCGGTTCATCAAAAATTAGCAACCCTGGCCTCATCAACACCAAGCGCGCAAAGGATACTAATCCCTTTTGTCCTTCGGAGAGTTCGGAAATTTTGCTACCCATTAATTCACCGTTAATCAAAAATCCAGCGGCAATTGAGCGCATTTCTGGAACATCCAAGCCATCAGCCATTGAATCCTGCAAAGAATCAAAAACCGTTTGATTAAAATCTAGGGTAGAAAAATCTTGGCTATAATAACCAAGCTTCACACCAGGAGTAATTTTTGCTCCCTCATAATTTCCGGCCGCCAAAGAACGCAAAAATGTTGATTTGCCAATTCCATTCGGTCCAGAAACCAAAATGTGATCACGACGCCCGATTTTTCTGGCAAATGGTTTTACTACCGGCTCATGATTATTGATTATTTTTACTGATGAAATTTCCACGACTGCGCCAGATAATTCCTCTTGCGCGGGAATTTCAAAACTTCTAATTGTTTTGTCTTCACGGCGAACGTCAACCATGTCTTCTTCAAGTTCTTCGGTTTCCGTTCTCATCTTCTTTGCTAGTTTTCTCATCTTACCTCCCTTGTTGGCAAAGAAGTTTACTTTTTCTTTTCTATCTTTGATTAATTTCTCCAGTTGAGCATTTTTGCGCTCTTCTCTTTCCACTCGTTCTTTAATTTCTTCCACTACTGAATAATAATCACCGACATAGATTTCAGTCTGATGAGTAAAAACATCCAAATAAATAACCCCCTCGGTGAAGCAATTCAAAAAGTCAGCATCATGGGAGATTACCAAGACAGTTTTGTCATACATAATTAAAAACTGAATCAGATGATCAATTCCGGCGGCATCAAGATTGTTGGTTGGCTCGTCTAACAACAAAATGTCTGGAGTTTGAATCAAGGCATAAGCAAGAAGCAGGCGTGCCTGCTGTCCACCAGAAAGTTCGCCAACAATTCTATCTAAAGGAATTTCAAAGTTAACGGCAATCAACGCCTTACTGATTAAACTGCGGAGATTGGCCGGAACGGGCGAAAAAGCCTGAGCAAAGTATTGTTCAACATTTAACTTTAATTCGTCTCGGGAAATTACTTGTTTGGCCGTACCAACGGTGGCACCGTTCTTTAAGGAAATTGCCCCGTTTTTTGGTTTTAATTCACCGCGAATCAAACCAAAGATTGTGCTCTTTCCGGCACCGTTTTGTCCCATTAAAGTGATTTTTGCGCCTTGGCGCAAAGAAAAACTCGCTTCGTGAAGAATCGGTTTTTTGTGGACATATTCAAAACTTACTTCGTTAAAACGAAGGACTACTTCTTCAGCCATAAAATATAGATAAATTTATTGATTTATTAGTATAACAGAAAAGCTCAAAAAAAGCAAAAAGCCGCCAAAAAAGACAGCTAATTACCTAAAATTTCAATAAATTTTATTGAACAACGCTCGGAGCGGTGGCTGGCGCCACTGGACTGGTTTGAGGGGTTTGAGGAACCTGAGTTGCTGGAATGGTTGGCACGCTGTTTTTGATGGCGGCACCGCGATTTACACCACGCATCATCGGGCAAGAACCGATAGAGCCGCCGCATTGAGCTGCGCCTTCACGATTGAAGGACCTCCCTTCACCACGATAACCAAAATGAGCACCAACGTTTACGCCGACCAAAAAAATAATCAAAGCGATTGCAACTGCAACCAAAATTCTGAACCATTTTTTGTGACAGCCACATTTGCCGCTCAAGCAGCAAGAGTCTTTTGTGTTTTCTTCCATATAAATTAAAATTAGAGGCCAAGCGGCCATTTATTGATTATACGCACAAAGAAAGAAAAAAATTTGAATATCTTCCGATTATTAACATTATACTTCAAAAGGGAAATTTGTGGTAAATTTTGGAAATAAGGCCTATTTGACATCTTATCAAATTTTGCTAAAATATTATCAGTCATAAACAAACCGAAAGGTTTTTTATTTTGACTGGCGATTAAAAACAAAATATTCCCGGGTAGCGCAGCGGTAGCGCAGTTGACTGTTAATCAATTGGTCGTGGGTTCGAATCCCACCCCGGGAGCAAATCAGGATAGACAAAAAATGCCAATGAATCAATACGATTTTTTGGCGTTTTTTGTTGGCTCGAATCGGGATACGAACTTTTTGGACATATTTAGATATTTGTGATAAATTTTAAACATAAATATTAATATAATCATATGGCACAAATATTTTGTTTTGGAGATAGTATAACTTATGGTGCTTGGGATGTGGCTAATTCTGGCTGGGCACAAAAATTAAGGATATATTTAGATAAAAAGCAAGAAGAAGATGATAGTCTTTATTTTTTGACATATAATTTAGGTATTCCCGGAGAAGCAACTGATAGCTTAGTTAATCGTTTTTTATTTGAAACAAAAGTAAGAATTAGAGAGGAAAAACAGGAGGAAAATATTTTTATTTTTGCTTATGGAGCTAACGATTCGGCCATTATTCCAAGCCAAAATAAATTTCGTGTTGACGCAGAAGATTTCAAAAATAATTTAAAGAATGTAGTAGACCAAGCTAAAAAACTTAGTAATAAAATATTCATTCTAAATATTATCCCAGTCAATGAAGAATTTACCGCCAATCCCGTTAATAAAGATAAGTCCAGACTTAATAAATACGTTGAGACATACAATAAAAAAATTAAAGAAATGGCCGATAGTAATGGCGTTCACTTTGTTGATGTTAATTCGGCTTTTATGAATAATGATTATAAAAGCTTATTTTGCGAAGACGGATTACATCCAAATGAATCTAGGCATGAAATCATATTTAATGAATTATTAAAAGTTATAAATCCAATAATTGGTCTAAATAGTTAATAGTAATAATTGCTTTGTTTTAGGTACACACATTTTGCACTCTAGCTAAAGCCTCGTTTGGAGTGAGGCCATCTAGGGCACAATGTTCTAAATTATTATAGTAATAGTTCCATTGTC
>CAYSIJ010000020.1:9609-17785 GCA_964431155.1 uncultured Gammaproteobacteria bacterium | reverse complement strand
AAGTGGAGGTGGAGAGGAAGCCATAAAGGTTGTCCCAACCAGTATTACCATCAGTGATATAACCTAAAGAGGTCCATGGTGTACCAGTAACGTAACCTTCAGTGGTCCAAGGAGTGCCGGTGACGTAACTGAGAGAGGTCCATGGGGTACCAGTGACATAACCAGCAATGGCATGGTTGCCCCAACCATAGGCCGTGTTCCAGTTGGTGGAGTTGTCAGCCAGGATACTATATGAACCAGGAGTAGCACCACGAAGCATGATTCCTTGAGAAGAGAAATCACCATCAATTAATACATCAGCATGGGAAGTTTGAGAAGTGAGATAGCCCATACCTGTCCAAGGAGTACCGGTAACATAACCTTGAGAGGTCCACGGAGTGCCAGTGACATAGCCGAGAGAAGTCCACGGAGTTCCCGTGACATAACCGAGATCATTCACCCACTGAGAAATTGTGGAAGTGGCAAAGTTGGAAACATTAAGACCCGAAGCTGATATTACATCACTGAGGATAGAAATTCCTGACCCCGCAGTATACCCAGAAGAAGGAGCGCCATTGTCATCGCTCCAGGCCAAAACTCCGCCAACAACTTTGACAATTTTTCCTTCCGCACCGATTCCCAAACGAGAAAGAGTTGAAGTGTTTGATGCAAAAATTAAATCGCCGGCTGTATAAGTATTAAATCCCAAACCACCCTGATTAACTGAGAGAGGCGTGGTCAAACCAGTCAAAGAAGTAATATCAGAATTTGCACCAGTAGTTGCCGGGGCTCTAACGCCGCAATTCAAACTTCCCGGAGCACAATCCGGCTCCAAGGTTTCTCCAGGATCATAAATAGTCGCCGAAACTCTTGAGGGTAACGCCAAAAAGCTAACTAAAAAGAAAGCTCCCAAAATAAAAATATTTTTTCTCGTTTTTACAAGCATGGAGAAATTAAAATATACTAGAATTATACAATAATCTGAAAGCACCGTCAAATTATTTTTAGTTTATTTTTTTAAAATTCAAGCAAAAGAAAATTTTATTCAAAACTCACCAACCGCCGCCACCGCCGCCGCCTGCTCCGCCGCCTGCTCCACCGCCGCCAGCACCAGAAGAAGAAGGCGAAACACTATTTGCGACACTGCTTTCAATCTGGCTAATTGCCGTCGTAAAATTATTAAAATCAGAGAGGCCAACTGCCCCAATCATAAACGCTGGTTGATAAGTAGCAAAATATTTTTCGCCATAAATCTCTTTCATCTTATTCAGCCATTTTTTGGTGATGCCAAACAAAATTGCATAAGGCAATAATTTATCCAAAATATTTTCTTGCTCCTGAAAGCGCGAACGATATTTTTCGGCGGTGTTCATATATAATTTGAACCCCTTAATCCGCCAGTTTATTTCCGCCCCCTTAACCGCTAACCGACTCATCAAAAGAGAAAAAAGTAAAACGACAAAAGCCGAAAGAAAAAGGCCAGCTGAAATAATTAAATGAGAAAAAATAATTGAAGCACCAAAAAGTAAAAATAGAACACCACAAACGACAAGCATTATTTTTTGATATTTCTTCCCTGCCCGCTCCACAAAACCGCGCTGGCACAAGTCATTAAAAATAATCTCAGAAATTTTTGACAATTCTGGGTAAAGAGAATTTCCCAAACTAGACAAATTAGTTTCTGGACCAGATTCAAAAATTTTATTTAAAACAAATTTTTCCGCTTCATACAAATCAGCTGCCTCCGGTTTTTCAGTGCGGATTAATTTAAAATCAGAAAACTCAATAAAAGCGAATTTCCGATCATTCTTTTCAATTTTTAAATAACCAATTACTCCCAGGCGAATAATTGTCGCCGCTAAAGAATTTTTATCCAAATCACCCTTCTTTATTATTCCTCCCATTTCAATTGGCGTTAGGCTCTCGGGAATCTCAAACTCTGGAATTGTGGTTTTGTTGAGTCTTGGATCACGGCCATATTTTTTCCAAACAATAAACGAACAGACTAAGAAAAATATTAAAATTAAAAAAGCAAAAATCAACTCAAAAACGGAGAATCCATATTGCTCCTTAAAAGTTAATTGATAAGGGGTGATTATATTTTTTGGGAAAGAAGCAGAAATCGTTACTCCTTCTTTTTTCTGAATCATCCCAAGGCTTTTTATTTCCAAAATATTTTTTCCATTCCATTGATAACTAGCAATACTGTTCTCTTTTGAACCAAGTTCCCCGGCAGACAAAAAGAGATTAGTATTATCCCGGTTTATCCCAACCGGAAAAATAATTTTTGCCGAAAAATTATCAATTTCCAAATCCCAATAATTGCCAAGCACGTTCCAATAAAATTCATCAAATTTTTGGTTGCCAGTTCTCACCGCATTTTTGATGTGGTATTTCAGCTGATAGAAATTTTCGCCATTTACTGTCACATTCGGATCACCGATTTTGTAAGTGACCGAATCACCGCTGGAAGATTCAGAATATTTTATTTTTTCGCCTTTTTGGTTGGTGATACTTATTAATTCCAAAGGTAAGACAAAATTTCCATCTTTAGTTTTGTACTTTTTCGGTAAAACGCGAAAGATGCCATGTTTGTCACTGGCTGTACCGCAATCCGCTAAAATATTTTCCGTAATATCCAAGCTAGAATCTTGATTGATTTTTATTTCTGTCTGGAAATCTTTGATATACCAGTCGGTAACGTTTTCCCTGGCCAAAGCTGGCGTTTGCCAAAGCAACAAAATCACTACGCCAAACAAAATTTTGAAAGTCTTTTTCATATTAAAGCTACCTATTATTCCACCGTTACTGATTTAGCCAGATTTCTCGGCTTATCAACATTGAGACCGTTAAAATCAGCGACATAATAAGAAATTAATTGGAGCGGAATAATATTGATTAGGGGCGACAATTCTTCCGAAACTTGCGGCACCATAATAATAAAATCAGATAATTTTTTTATCATCTCATCATCAACATCGGTGATTGCAATAATCTTCCCGCCGCGTGCTCGCACCTCTTGCATATTGCTGATAATTTTTTCAAAGATCGGTCCATGATTAACAATGAACACCACAAACATATTTTCATCAACCAAAGCAATCGGGCCGTGCTTCATTTCCGCTGCCGGGTAGCCTTCGGCGTGAATATAAGAAACTTCCTTTAATTTCAGGGCTCCCTCCAGGGCGACTGGGAAATTTATGCCACGTCCCAAATATAAAAAGTTTTTGGCACCGACAAAATTCTCGGAAACTTCTTTAATCTTCTCCGCCTTTGCCAAAATAGTCTGGATTTTTTCGGGGATACTTGCTAATTCCGCCGCGAGATTTTCATCAAATTTCCCCGTTCTTTCTTTGGCAAAATACAAAGCAAGCAAAACCAAAGAAGTGACTTGGGAAGTAAAAGCCTTGGTACTGGCCACACCGATTTCCGGACCGGCATGTAAATAAATTCCCGAATCCACCTCGCGAGAAATTGTAGAACCAACAATATTAATAATTCCTAAAGTTTCACAATTTTTCACCTCTCGCAACGCTGCTAAAGTGTCGGCAGTTTCTCCGGACTGAGAAATAACCACCAGTAAATCATTTTCTTTGACAATCGGATTGCGATAACGAAATTCTGAAGCATAGTCCACTTCCACCGGCAAACCGGCAATCTTTTCAATCAAATATTTACCAATAAGCGCCGAATGCCAGCTAGTTCCACAGGCGGTGATAATAATCTTATCAATTTTTTTCGGATCAAGGTTGACCGAGAGTTTTATTTCACCGTTGTTAATTCGTCCGCGCAAAGTATTTTCAATAGTTTTTGGCTGCTCAAAAATTTCTTTGAGCATAAAATGTTTGAAGCCGCCTTTTTCAATTTCATCAATTGACCATTTTATTTCTTTAACTTCACTGGTTAAAATATCGCCCTGAATATTTTTCAAACTATAGCCGTCAGGAGTAATGATTGCAATTTCGTTATCTTGAAGATAAACAACCTGCTGAGTATATTCCAAAATTGCTGAAGCATCAGAAGCCACAAATGTTTCATCTTTACCAACACCCAAAATCAGGGGAGAACCGCGGCGTGCCACCACTATTTTGTTTTCCGCAGCCGACATCACGGCCAAACCGAAAGTCCCGTCTAAGCATTTTATCGTTTCAATCACCGCTTCTTCCAAATTATCTGAATAAAACTTTTCAATTAGATGGGCGATGACCTCGGAATCAGTTTCAGAAATAATTTTATGACCTTCTTTTTCTAATAAAGTTTTTAACGCCTGATAGTTTTCAATGATGCCATTGTGAACAATGGCTATCTTGCCGTGACAATCATAATGCGGGTGAGCATTAATTTCATTTGGGCGACCGTGCGTTGCCCAGCGAGTATGGGCAATTCCCGTTTGGCTAACAACATCCAAATGACTCAACTTTTCTTCCAAGGCGGCAATCGGCCCTTCTTTTTTCACAGTCTTTAATTGTTTATCTTCCAACAGGCAAACTCCAGCGCTATCATAGCCGCGATACTCCAGTCTTTTCAAACCAGAAAGAAGAATTGGCAACGCTGGTTTTTTACCTAAATAACCGATGATTCCACACATATGTTTTGATTAGGAAATTTTTTTAATAAAATAAGAAGATGCCACACTGTCGCGATTATTTACTTTGATAATTTGTGCTTGGTCACCAAGAACGACACGAACTTCATTTTCCGAGAGATAATTCATTTTCATATACGGACCAATGCGCAAAGACTGAAAGCAAAAGTTTCTCGGCACGCCAGCTGTTACTAAAAAATGAAAAAGCAGACTCCTGGTTTTTAAAATAAAATCCCGCAGTAAAGAGTAGCCCCTAATTTGAGGGAGTTGAAAATACAAAATTCCTTCCGGCTGCAAAATTCTCAAAAATTCTTTAATATACAATTTAATGGTTTCACGCTCAGGAATATGCTGTAAGGTAATATTTGAATAAATTAAAGAAAACTTTTGGCTGGGAAAAATTGATAAATCACGAGAATTATTTAACAAAAATTCCACATTGGTTTTGTTATTTAGTTTTTTTGCCGTTTCAATCATCCCTTCAGAGACATCAATGCCAGAAACTTCTTTGAAGTGAAAAGATAAGGCCCTCGTTAAACGCCCGATGCCGCAACCAAAATCCAAAGCCGCATCGTCTTTGGGACTGATATTTAATAGCCCTAATTCTCCAAAAAAATTAGCTATCTCCTGTTCTCCGGTCTTAAAAAAATCATCGTCGTTCCAAAGACCGTATTTTTTTTCAGGACTAGAAATAATTGACCATTTTGGATCAAGCTTTGAAAATTCCTCCCAATCACGAGAAAATGTTTGATTGTTCATATAATTTGTTTGACTAGGATTTTATGACCTGCTGGATTGCTGTTTTAAGCTCTTCGGGGACATCCGTTCCCACGCGGTAGACTTTTCCGTTTTTCATGATTATTTCAACCGCATCAAAACCGGAAACATTGTAAATCAACATATACGGCCAGAACCAAACTCTAATTCCCCAGCCGTAATACCAGCGATTTTTTACTGTTTGGACTGAAGCTATCTGATTGAGTGCAAACTTACTGGCAAAAATTCCATAACCAAATTTAATCCGAAGATAATTTTCGTCAATGGACACTGTTAGTGTGGTAAACGATGTAAGAATAAACAGAATTAATACCATTATAGCAGAAACAGCAAAATTTGATCCGGAATCAACTGAGGGTAGCTCGGCCGAGGCCGTAAGATAAACCCAGGCGAAAATTGCCAACACGGCCAGCGTAACAACCAGTATCAGATATCCGACTTGAGTGTGTTTGTATGAAGTCATAAATTTATTTTATTAATTTTTTTGCTGGTGGCAAGAAATTATCACCAGAAACTACTTTTTTACCGGTTAATTTTTCAAAGTCGTCTTTAGCTTTTCTTGCATACCGGCCGCCTTGAATAGCCGAAACAGTATTCTTATTTAAACCAACGGCCAAGTCTTTTTAAGCTACGTTTCTAGTGGTTAGCTCGGCCAACGAGGTAAACAGCAGTTCTGCGTCAGACATATGGTCACGTAAATTATGGCCTTTGAGCTTTTTAATCTCTTTGTGTTTTTTGACGGACAGACCACTCCATTCTTGATGAATAATATTCGTCAAAATAGCAAACTCTTCCTGCTCGGTTACTTTGTGTGTCGCCCAATAATCAGTTAATTTGTTTCTAATCTCTTGACCACGCATACGCTGTTCAATCCATTTTTCTGAGCGGCCTAATTTCTGCCAATTACTTCTCGCTCTATTTAAAGCTATTTCCGGATCAACAGTTTCTTTAAGGCGTTCATAGCCAACCTTAGCCAGCCAAAGTTTAAATGGTTCAGCCTTGGGCGATGGCACTGATTGAATAATACGTAAAATTGTTTCAACATCAGCGACATCACTTAGATATTTTTTTCCATCTTTAGCCTCTAATTTTAGTTGGTGACAATTTGTCACCGACTCACTGCTCTCTTTTTTTAAACGTTCTTTAAGTTTATTCCAGTATTTTCTCGCGATTTGAAAATTACTCTGGTCGGTTAGAACCTTAACAATATCAACCACGCTAAAATACCATTTTTCATCTTTTCTAGACCAAACGCGGCGCACTGGCTCATCTTCAAAAATTGCAATTGATTTATTTTCCATATGATTTAATATAAAAAATTTTATTTAACTCAAGTATACCATGCCAAATTCCAAAGTTGAATAACCTCACAAAAAAACTGCACTAACTTTAGCACAGCTTTATGTTGCGGAGAGGCAGGGATGAACTTGGAACGATTTTGATTAAATAATAATTTTCTTAACCATATCTATTGCTCTATCTTCATAGCCTGACTTACTGTAAAAATTATGAGTATTTTTGTTTGGTTCAAATACTTCAACTCTGATGATATCAGCTCCTTCTTCTTTAAAGTGTTCTTCAATTTTATTCATTAGCAAAGAGCCAATGCTTTGATTACGATATTTTTCATTAACAATTAATTCTAATATTCTAGCTGGTTTTGAAGGAATGCATTCTAGCTTATCAATATCTGTTTGTTCTTCAAAAACTCCGGCTATCATACCAACTGGAATATTATCAATTTCAGCAATATAAATAACTCCATCTTGATTTTTTATCTTTTCTAGAAGATTGCCAACATAGACTTCTCCATATTTTGGCAACCTAGTTAGTCTTTTAAGTGGGTCTATTTTAATTAAATAATCCTGAAGCTCTTCAATCAAACTGATTATACTTGTTTTATTGTCCTTATATTTAATAATGCTTATCATATTTATGTATTATAACATCTTTATTGTAAGGAAATAAGCTTTCGAAGAGCATAGGTGTGGAATATTTTACTTTGGAACTCTAATTATTTATATAAATATTAGATAAAATATTCTACTATTTGATAATATTTTTACTTACTCTATCTAACAAAAAATAAGCTATTACTAGCTTATTTTTGTTATTGCGGGGTGTTGGGGACGCTATTCGAACTTTTTTAATAGATTGTGATTAATATTAGCTAATTTTAAATTTATAATAGTATTGTTAATCTTTTTAGCGTTTCCGTGGCTAATCATCCCTAAGTAAGAATTAAACGAATCTTCTTTATAGCTATTTTCTTTCAATTTTCTAAACATTCGCCTCTTGGTTGCCTGGCGCAATACTTTATAACCGGGAAAATTAACCCAGCCTAAAAAATCGACACCGGAAGACATTGTTTTAATATACATCTTATTAGGGTGTATTTCTAAATTCAGCCTTGACCAGAGAAATTCTTTAATGATAGGTACCTGGTTTTCAAGCCAGCCTTTATTGCCCGATAATATTACAAAATCATCGGCATAGCGGATGTAGAATTTTGCTTTGATTTTATGTTTTACAAATCTATCAAACTCACTAAGATACAGGTTGGCAAAAAGCTGCGAGGTTAAATTGCCCAACGGCAGGCCCTTGCCGTTTTTGGTCTGAAAACTGTCAATAACTTTAGATAATAGCCAAACAATATTTTCATCAGGAAGATACTCTTTAAGAATATTTATTAATATTTCATGGTCGATGCTGGCAAAAAATTTACGAATATCACCTTTAAGCACCCAGCAAGTTTTCGTCTTGTTTCTACTGACTTCCAAGAAGAATTGGTTGAATCTAGTAATTGCTTTATGCGTCCCCTTTTCTAATCGGCAA
>CAYSIJ010000020.1:0-9599 GCA_964431155.1 uncultured Gammaproteobacteria bacterium | reverse complement strand
TAACATGTATTACCAGCAAATAAGTTGAAAATTGAATAGCTATCAAAAATAAAAGTCCGATCAAAGAATGGATAGAGTTGTCGATAAATCGCATGGTGTAAGAGCCGATCGCTGACGGCGGCTTTGTGAATATTTCTAGTTTTAGGGTCAAGGACCTTAAAGGCCTCGTAACCGCCATGTTCGTATTTGTGATATACTAAATCGTGGTGCAATTTTAAAATATTATCCATTAAATTTGCACGAAATTCTTGGACATCTTTACGATTGTGCTTCCCTGACAAGAATTCTTGCCAAGCTTCTAGTAAATTTTCTAAACTTATAATATTTTCAAATTTATGGATCAACTTAATTTTCATACTTTTAATACTACCCCCCCCCCGACAATTTCAACTAGTCCCACTTCTTCAGAAATCGAAAGATTCTTATCTGTTGTGGCATACCTATTTTAAATCAATACCGAAAGAACATCGCTTTAGTCTAGGCGTTAAAGTTGATAACATTTTTATTGAAGTAATTGAGATGATTTCCGGAGCTTTATACGTAAGTAAGGACGAAAAAGCGTTATATATCAAAGCCGGCATCAGAAAGACTGATACTTTAAAACTCTTATTTCTAATTCTCTGGGAAACTAAATCATTGGATAATAAAAAGTATTTAGCAATATCTGAGAAAATTGACGAAATTGGTCGCATGCTCGGTGGTTGGCTGGGACAGACGACAAAACAAAACTCCTCCATCAAAAGATAGGGGAGTTTTTGTGAGACTTGCGAAACGACGAAAGCAAACCCACCGCTACGATTCCACTTGTTGTCAGGGTTGTCATAGTTCGTGTTCAACCAGGAACCATCGTCATTGCGATTAGCGTTGAGCAGCTTAGGATCGCCGTCAGAATTATGCAAAATACCGCCTGTTGCACCGCCCTTCGAATACTCGAATAGGCTGAATATTATTCGGCATCATAATGCCATAGTATTTTGCACCAAGTTTCGTTAGATAACACCATTATTTTACTCTACCTGCGGCCTTAACCGGAGATACTCTCAAAATAATAGCGTTCATCATAGTGGCCGCCAACCTTGATTGGTGACATATTCACTTTGACTGATTCTATTTTAACATATTTATAAATTTATAAAAAAATAGCCTCGAATTGTTTACACAATTCGAGGCTAAAAATTCAAAGGGCAAAAAACTAAAGTCTAAAGACTCAAAGAATCAAAAGACTAAGAGTTAGAAACTTGCGAAACGACGAAAGCAAACCCCCCGCTACGACCCCACCTGCCGCCAGGGTTGCCATAGTACGTGCCCAACCAGGAACCATCGCCACCGCGATCAGCGCCGAGCAGCAAAGGATCGCCGACAGAATCTTTAATTGGTTCATGCATTGTAACGATCCAATAAAGTCCCATGGCTTCCAGTTCTTTATCAGAAAGCTTCTCTCTGATGAGGCAGGCTACTTCGGCGTTTGGTGTAGAAAATTTGCGGTTCTTAGCTTCCTTGCGGATTGTTTTAGTAATACGATCACTATCGCTGAAGAATTCTCCTTTTAAAACAGCGATTTCGTAAGTAATGCCGCTGGTGGGTTTAAAGCTTCTTGAGCGTAAAACGCTTTTAGCATAATCTCCAACTCTAAAGCTTTTACCTTCCAAGCGAGAAATCCATTCTTCACCGGTGGTGCCATCTGAAGTTACTGAAAAACGGATAACTCCATCTTTTTCAGTCCACCTCGGTTTTATCACTGAAATTTGTACTTCTCCAGCATTTACCATTCTGACATCTTCTTCTGGTTCAGTAATGCCTGTTTGAGCCATGATATTTTTTATCACAGCGTTCAATTTTCCTGTTGGAATGTTTGAAATTAAAAAATCACTTTTCATGTGTTTTCCTCCATGCGCTATCTTGCGCGATTTAATTTCCCTTTTCCGGGACGGAACCGTAATCATCATGGTCACAGCCAAGAAGTGGCTAAATTATTATCCATCTTTTGGCTATGACCAATTTCGCATTTAGTTTTTAAGGGTCTATTTTTATAGTAGTATTATATCATATTAATAATATACTGTCAAGTAGGAGTAAGAAACAGGCTATACGGGATTCGAACCAAAAAACTCTTTATTTTCAACCTCTTTGACTAAAACAAAAGAACTTGACTAACGACAAGTTCTTTTATTTTTTAGCCAATATTAGCTAGGTTATCGGGTCTAACCGATAAAAAATTGTCTGGGCGGAGAGGCAGGGATTCGAACCCTGGGCCGGCTTGCACCAGCGACAGTTTTCAAGACTGTTCCATTAGACCACTCTGGCACCTCTCCTTATTAATCTTCCTCTATTTTACATAATTACTAAAAAACTGCAACTTCTTTAATTATTTTCAGCTTTTCCCGTGAAATAGTTGGTTTCTAGTTGAGCCTGCTTTGGCCAATCCAAAAATTCATTATTATATTGGCCTATTTTTTTAATAATGTAAAACGAGGTGACAGCATAAGCAGGAAAAATCTTTGCTAGGCATCTGGCTATTGATTTGGGAAACGGATAAAACTGGGCACCATAAAATTTCTCAATTTTACAAACCGAACCGCCCGCATGATTATAAAATAAAGAAACATCTTTTTTTGAAAAAACTCTTATGTGCCCGGAAATCATCTTGCTACAAGTCGGATGATAACCAAACATCATCAGAAGACGATTATGCAAAGAAAGAACGTTCGGAACGCCCAAAAAAAATATCCCACCTACTTTCAGACATCTAAATATCTCATGATTTATCCAAAACATCTCCTTGGCGTGTTCCAAAACTTGGTTACCAATTATCAAATCGACGGATTCGTCATCAAACGGCAAGCGATCATTTTCAATATTTACGACGACCGGCTGAATGCCGAGAGATTTCAATTTGTCATTATTCCAAGTGCCAAAATCAACACCAAAAAGTTCGGCATTCGGATGATGTTTTTTTACAATAGAAAGATCACTCCCGTTTCCACAGCCAATATCCACACATTTGTTTATTTTCAAATGCTGAATAACTTTTTCAAGAATATGCCGGCCATAAGTTTCCTCATGATCAACGGTGGTCAGCCGACTGGCCGAGCCGGGAATAACTTTTTTTAGAATCATATTTTCTTTTTTATACATTTTAGAATATCACCAAATTTCTTGAATATCAAGCTAAAAAATTGGGATGGACACAAAAAAGAGAGACTATTGTTAGGCTCTCTTTGTTAAATTTTGATGATTTTGCATGTATGGCTCGCAAATTCCCCAGACAGAGTCCATTTTGGTTTTTGCCTTATCTAGATGTTTTGCAACCTCAGATAACTCCTGAAATAATTTTTTTCTACCCCGAATAGTTAAATCCGCGTCAGCCTGCGCTTTAATATCAGAGGAAAATTCCTCAATAAATACTACAACCTGGTCATAGCTCATATGACCGACTGCCTGCGCCAACTCTTTGAGAGAGCCATCGTAGCCAACAACCTGACGGGGGTGTTTGTTATTTTCTTCTTCCATAATTTATTAAATTTTAAAAAAACTAAATAATAAAATCATATGTTATCTATAGTATAACTTACAATTCGCCCTGCCAGCAAGTAGGTCTATCCAATACTAAATCGTCTTGGCGGGCTAACTGGGTTAGATACCACCATTAGCGAGGTTTGTAAGGGGTTTTAAGCGTCTTTTTTTGAACTCAAAATAAGTAAGTGGGTCGGGTAAATGAGACAAATGAGACACTATAGGGCTTTTAGCGATTTATAGGGGTTTATTGAATATTTTGGCTAATAATTGACAAAATAAAAGATAAATGGCAATAAATATATGGTTTATTCTTCGACAACATTAGTCACAGAGACAATCGTGCCCAATGGCTGGTCTTTCATTAAGAACCTAAACTTTTCATAGATTTTTATATTTACCATTTGACGTAGATATCCCTCTTTGTCACTTTCATCTTGCAACCAAGACGGGTTATCTTCAATCATCTTATCTCTTTTTTCCTCATCTAAATTTAAATCGATTACTCTTATATACAACAGGTCATCAACGTATTGTTCGTCGCCAGCCTGATCGATAGGTAAATATTGCTCCCAGACACCTAATTCCTTTAAATCAATGATGGCAACTTTATTATTGAAACCATCCTCCCTAAAAAACATATCGAATATTGGCACCACTTTAGATCCAAATTTAAAAACCCCTAAAAACCCATCTAACTGACTAATCTTTGTTTTTGGACAATCACTTTTCCACTTATCAATAAAATAATCTGAATTTTTTATTGAATCGTATTCAACCATATAATCCAGCGATTGAATAATTATAGGATTATCAAATGAATGTTCATCAATTTTTTCTCTAATAGCTTCTATCAGCTTGTCTTTCGCTACATCTATTTTATTATTTAAACCATCAACAATTGTTTTAAAAAAAATAAGATCTTCAGAGTTTGCCATCCCAGAACCATATTGTTCACCAAGGCCGCCATGACTAACATGCCAGTCTTTAATAAAGGCATCTTTCTTATAAACCTGATTATACCCATATGAGGATATAGCTTGATTTGGCCCCTCTAAAGTTTTGTCTTTGTATGCTTTATACAATTCTACAAGTGGCCTCATTTTTAAAGATTTCCTAAAACCATCAACAGTTTTATTTTTAAATTCTTTCAATTTTTCATCATCTATTTCAGCTGTTTTTAAATATTCTTCTTCATCATGTTCTTGTGCTTCTTTTGCTGTATTCAACAATTCTATGAATTTATCAATTTTAGAAATTGACTGACTATCAATAATCCATTCCCAATTAGTAGGGGTGTTTTTAATTTCATTTAGCTTACTTACTAATGTGCCATCTCTTTCTTCAGCCAAAAAAGCTAAATTTCTACTATGAGGCAAGTCAATGGCCTTTATCTGGTCGTCTGTTTTATTTTTAATAAGTGTTAATATTTTTATGCAGTAATAATAATCAAACTTAGAGCTAACATCTATGGAATGAACTTCTCCGTCTGCTACAATTTCCCAATTATCCCATCCCCAGAAATCTTCGACTTCAAAATTTCTTATAGAATCAAAGACACTGGTTAGTTCCTTAATTGATAAATTAAAATTTTGATTAACTAATTCAAAAAACTTTTTAACATCATCGTTTCCAGGATTTCTCTTGTAAACATCGAATATTTTAGAAACAATCGCAAAAGTAACTTGTTTTTTCGCAAGCAATATATTTTTAATCGCGTCTTCTTTGTTTTTTAATTTATTAATTTTATCTTCAACTCTATTTTTTTCTTCTGGGTCAGTTATTCTTGATAAAGAAGCTGTTAGGTGTGCTGAGTTTGGATATTCGTGGTCCTTAATATTTTTATACACCGAAGAAAATTCGCCGAAAAACTCAGAGAACGATTTAAAGTCATTTTTATCAAAACTTTCTTTAATAAGATCTTGAAATACTTTTATTGTAAATAGGGCGAAGTCTTTATAGCTCAACATGTCGTCCGCAGAAACATCATCTTTAATGTTTTTTATTTTTGGCTCTATATATAAATATGACAACTCTTTTAAATATCTCCAGGAATGTTCCACCATATAACGGCGTATCTTCCCGTCAGATTTTTCTGTTGACAAATAATATATATCTATTAAATGACAAGAATTCTTGAAACAAAAAATGGTCTTTAATATATAATGATCTAATAGAGATAGCGGTCGGCAGAAAAATTATTTCAGAGATAATATCTTTATTATCACTATCAGATGCTATTTGAATAAGATCTCTTATATCTTCTCGCAACCACTTTATCTCGCTCCAGCCTTCAAAAAAATTTCCTCTTTCTTTTTTTGCTTGCTCAACAGAATAACCACCACCATATTTATTAATTGACTCTAAGAATATTTCTGCCAAATCAAGATATGTTTTAGTTAATTTTTCAATACCGCCTAATGATCCGGACTTAATAAAATTTATAATTTTGTCCTTAATATCTTTTATTTCCACTCTAAATATTTCCGAGGATGGCTGTTTTTTTGAAAATCTGAAAATATGTGGTATTAAATTTTGGACATAAGAAACAATAAATGGATTGCCCTCAAACTCTTTTGGTATAGCAAAAACTGTTTTATTGTCTTTGATAAAAACAGATTTAGGCGGAATATACTCTCCAAATTTTTTTAATAAATATACCTTTTTATAGTCATTTCTTGTGTCACTTAGTTGAGTCACTTCATTATTGTCTTGTGTTGTAATATTTACACCTCCTGGGCAAATTTTGAACTTTAATTCTTCGGCTTGGGTTCTTAAATAATTAAACAGCCTATTCAATTCTTCTATATTAACATCTATAATTTTTCCATCTGACTCTGATTCAATGAAAATATAATCATCAACATTATCAGAAAGCCAACTTTTAGAAAATGTATATTCAAATTTTATATCATTATCATAACCCACTTTTTTAAATAAAATATTATTTCCAATACGCTCTTTTATAGATTCATTTATATTGTCTTTTATTCTTTGTTTAAAAAATGCACGATCCTCTTCCTCTTGGTTAGATGGATTTATTAGATAGTCAATAATTTTCCAAAATGAAGAAATACTAAGACAACCTATAATTAAGGGGAATATTAAACTAAAAATATTAATTTTAAATATAGAAAAATTTAGTAACGCAAAAACAGTAAAAACTATCAATGGCCAGAGCCAGCTTATCTTAAGCAATGTTCTTTTCTGATATAAATTCTTGCTATCCCTTATTGATTCTGTGACAAAAATTACGAGAGCAAAAACGACTGATACTAATCCAGAAACTATTGACACAACATTTGCGACCCCGTTGTTATCAAATTCTTTTTCTAAAAAATATTTCCATTTATTTATGTCTAATATCGAATCATATGGAACACCTGTGTGGCTGAATATAAATAATATTATAATAAGGACGCATATAATAACTAATGTACTTAAAGATGGGGCATAGAAATTTTTTATATCTTTCTTTACTTTATTTTTAAACCTATTTGAAAAGAAATCATATTTTTCTAACAAAAAATTGTTAAATAAATCTACAAAACTATATTTTAACTTTAAAGCATGCCTTGTGCTTTTCCTATCAACTAAATTCACAGGTTCTTCTGCTTTAATTAATTCTGAAAGCCAGCCATTGTTCCAAACAGCATATCTTTTTCTCGTATAAATTAATAAACAGAGTAAACCTAACAAAACTAATACTATAATAAATCTATAGTTTATAAAAAAAGCTTCAAGAAAGTATAAAATAATTTTGTAATCCATATATTTAAATTCTAAAGTTATCAATTATCCTTTTGCCAGTAATTGAAGAATTACTATCTAATGAAAATTTCTCAAGAGGAGTCAGTCCTCTGCCAGAATATTCAAGTGTTTTATATAGATATCCAATAAACGACCCCGAATAGCGAAAACGCCTAATGCATGCGTTTATATGGTTATCTATAAGATCATTATACCCCTTCCAATTAAGAAAGCTTCTATCAAAATCAACCCAATAATCAACTAAATACCTTAACAGAGTTGATATTTTGTCTTTAGCTAATATATTGCCTTTCTGAGACAACCTTACAAGTCTTATACTTATCCAATCGCAGATAATCTTATCTTCTTTACTTTCTCTAGATATAAAAGTATAAAGCTTTTCTTGATACCTATTTAAAATTACATCTAACTCTTCTTTGTCTTTGTATAAAACGGCTAGCCTTCTTATCCTTTTCTTCTTTTTTAACCACAATTTCTGATTATACCTTTGGAGCTGAGAAATAACGAAATCCCAATCAGTCTGATTAAATTCATCTTTTATATTATTAATAATATATTTATACGAGACCTTGCACCGATACTTTATCCAATTCGGATGAAGCGACTGAGGATTTTTTTTAATTAACGACCTATCTATGTTCTTTATTGCTTGTTTTAAATCCATCCTTTTTTATAGTTTTATAATTCTTTTAAAAATACATCAACTCTTTGAGTTTCTCATTATATTTAATTCAAGAAACGAGAAAATGAAACCATTAATGCAAAGAAAATAATGTAACCAAATAATGACAGACCAAATGGCTTTAAGTGCTTGAATAAATCCTTTGCGGAATATATATTTTTAAAAAAATACCGAATAGCAAAAAATTCATACAATAGAAAAACTGACACAACATAATACCAATGCATTTTATCTCCAATAATTGCGATCCATATAAACCCTGGGATAGAAATTAAGGCTATCGGCCACCAACCAAAAAAATTCTTAGCTCGTTCTTTATATAAAATTTCTAAACCAAATATTTTATTTTTATTTTCCTCTATTTGATATACGGAAGCATACATTAACATCACACCCAAATTAATTAAAGAATAAAAAATTACAAAACTTATAAAAAATCCACAAATAAAAACATAGCCCAACAAAAATTGCTTGACATCGTTTGATTGATTATAAATATATGAAATAAAATTCTTTAATATCCAAAGCCAAGTACCAAGTAAGGTAATAAAAATAAATGTTTTAAACTCTAGATTTTTGGATATTGAATCTTCCATATAAACTATTTATGTTTTAACTCTTTTTCAATAATTGCTCTTAAGTGGTCTTTCCAATGCTCTCTATGTACAATTCTCAGAAAATCAACATTATCACTATTCTTTAATAGTTCAGTTCGACTAAGGCGACTTAAATGCTCCCAATCTTTAAACATAATATAAACCGCATTGCCATACTCCAAATTTTCAAAAATAACAAAATCTTCTCTTAATTTTGCCCCGAAGTATCGTCTAAACCCATTACTGCCTATAACAAAAATAGGGTTGTATGAATAAAGAAAATCATATCGATCAGAAACAGACGTTTTGATATAATCACTCGGATTTCTAAATTTTGATATTATATTTCTTATTGTTTCGTCTCTGGTTCCTGGTGGTAGTATCTCCCAATTAATACTTAAAGAGTTTATATATTCTTCTCTAGACGCTGATGTCGGAAAAACATCTATAGACTCAAAATTTTCTTGCAATAGATTAATGCAAAAGAGTAACTCATTTGAAAAATTTTTATCATCAATATTTGATGAATCTAAAACTTCATTAACCGCAATCTTTATTATACAGTTACCACTCTCACTATTATTTTCAAGTACTTCACATATAAATTCTAATTCTTTCGGCGAAATAAAATCTCTATGATAAACTTCTTTCGTCCACTCAACGGTATGGGATCCCTTATCATAATCTCCAAAATTAGGAGCCTCAAAAGAAAATGTTTTTTCGAACTTTGGCAGGTCCTTTCTAACAACTATTTCACCATTTAGATTTTTTTTTGAATATCTACCCTTATTTCTATCAGGGATAAACGGAGCGCATTTTATATTCTCACCTACGCTAGATATGCCCCAGCTTAAGTATTCTCCGTTCCTAATTCTTTCCAGATTTATCTCTTTAATACATGCCACTACAATTGTTTTTGTCTCAAAATTTTCAATCTTAGCTAATACGCCAGAAGAAACTTTATTAAAGTTTTTTTTCATATAACTTAGTTTCTAGAATCTAACGCAACAGCGTTACTCATTAATTGATTAAATACT
>CAYSIJ010000019.1:13261-18400 GCA_964431155.1 uncultured Gammaproteobacteria bacterium | reverse complement strand
ATTTGAACATTTTTAATGTATCAGTTTTGCTTTAAAAAGTAAATTAGTGGGCATGGAGGGACTCGAACCCTCGACCCCCGCTTTATAAGAGCGGTGCTCTCACCAGCTGAGCTACATGCCCGAAATCAACCAGCTACTTGTATCTATATCATTATGAGCTTAATTTCGCAAGGTCTTTTTTGGCGATTGAAATAATTTTTTCTTTGTTTTCGGTAATTAGACCTGTTAATTCAATTTGGCAAAATTTTGTGCTACCACTGGCCGAAAAATCTTTGTAAAGAATCAAAGGGTTAATTCCTTTTTGAGCGTGAATCAAAACTCTGGTTTTTTCTTGGTTTTCTTCAGTAAAAATAATAATAATTTTCGCCTCGGGAAGATTGGCGATTAATTCATCAATTATTTCCGAAAGGCAGCTGCTGTCAGTGCCAGTTTCCAGAAAATCTTTTTGATTCAGAGAAGAATGAACGAGGAGACTGCCATCTTCAGAGTGGATGTTGTTTAAAACTTTCCCCCAAAGTTTCAAAACTTTAAAATCTCGTGATCGGTACAAGCGGTTGATTATTTCTTCCCGTCTTGCTCCGAGGCCAATCAATTTTGAGGTATTAGCGAGAGTTTTTGGGGTGAGATTAGTAGTTTTAAAATTTTTTGTTTTGGCAATTATTCCCAGAAGAAGACAAGTGGCAATATCTTCGTTAATCAATTCTTCCTTTTCTTTGAAAAGTTCCAGAATTATTTCGCTAGTAGAAACGGAGTTCAAATCGCTAATGTTTATTTGGCCATATTCTTCATTCTCCGCCTGATGGTCAATATTAATAATTGTTGTTTGATAAAAAAATTCAATATTTTGATAATAGATTTCTCCAAGAGATTCCAAATCTTGGCAATTAATTGTGATAACTAAATCATATTTGAAGCCGCTTTCGGAACTGCTGATGTCTTCTTTGGAAAACCAACCTTCGGCAGGTGAAATAATAAAATTCAAGGAATCGTTTTCTACCAAGTATTTTATTTGACTGACTTTGGCATTTTTTATATTTAGAGAAACAATAAATTTTCTCAGATTTTCAATCTTATTGCCAATTTTTTCAAAAGAAGGAAGAAAAGACCAGAGAGAGTTTTTTTCGGTTTGGCGGTTTTTCCAATCTGGAGAAGCTGCTACTTCAATATTTTTTTCCATTCTTTGCCCGAGAAGAGCGAGCGCCAAGGCGCTGGAAACTGCATCGCCGTTCCAATCATTAGCAAATACAACCAAAATATTGTTTGATTTTTCTAACTGCTTGAAAAATTGTTGGGTGGCGTTTAGCATTAATTTTCCGTTTTTTTATTTTCAGATTTCAACCCCTCAATATACCTTGATTGGATGAGCAAGTCAAGGTTTTTATTGGTTTTCTTGGTTGACTAGCGAGGGTTTTTTTGGTAGTTTTAAAGGTATGAAAAGAGAAATGGAAAAGATTTATAGTCCTCAAGATTGCGAGGACCGAATTTATACAAAATGGGAAAATTCCGGCTGTTTTAACCCGGATAACTTAGTTTTGCCGGAAGATGCTCCAAATTATACAATTATTCTTCCGCCACCGAATATTACCGCAAAATTACATATTGGCCATAGTGCGATGCTCGCCTTGGAAGATTTGATGATTCGCTATCGGCGAATGACTGGTTACCGGACGCTTTGGTTGCCGGGAACTGATCACGCGGCAATTGCCACCCAAAATGTCGTAGAAAAAAGCATTTTTTTGGCCACCGGGAAAACTCGCCATGATTTGGGCAAAGAGAAATTTTTGTCAGAAGTGTGGGATTTCGTCAATAATACTCAGACAACAATTCTTAATCAAACCAAAAAAATGGGGTCATCTCTGGATTGGTCCCGCTTGGCTTTTACTTTGGACGAAAAAAGACGGCAGGCCGTTCGGAAGATGTTTGTTGAGATGTACAACGAAGGAGTAATTTATCGTGGTGAGCGGATTGTAAATTGGTGTCCGCGTTGCCACTCCACTTTGTCTGATGACGAAGTTGAGTATCACGAACAAGAAGCGACTCTTTATACTTTTAAATATTCCCAAGATTTTCCTTTCGCAATTTCTACTACTCGTCCGGAAACAAAATTGGGTGATACGGCGGTGGCGGTTAATCCAAAAGACGAGAGATATCAAAAATATATCGGACAAGAGTTTGCTGTTGATTTTTGCGGTCAACCATTAAAACTGAAAATTATTGCTGATCGAAAGGTAGAAATGGATTTCGGCACTGGCGCTCTCGGCGTTACGCCGGCGCATTCCATGGTAGATTGGCAAATGGCGCAAGAGGAAAACTTGTCGGTTATCAAAGTGATTAACGAAGATGCCAAAATTTATGAAGGATTTGGTGATTATTCTGGGCTGGATGTTTTGCAGGCGCGAGAAAAAGTAGTTTCCAGATTGAGAGAGCGCGGACTAATGATTGAAGAAAAAGTTTTTAGCAATAATTTGTCTACTTGTTATCGCTGTGACTCAGCAGTTGAACCGTTGCCCTCCAAACAGTGGTTTATCGGTGTTGATCGCCCAGTCACTCGTTTCGGTGGTCAGACACTCAAAGAAAAAGCCCTGGCAGTTTATCACGAAGAACAAATTTCTTTTTTGCCTGATCGTTTTGGTAAAAGTTTTGAGAATTGGATGAAAAATTTGCGTGATTGGTGTATCTCAAGACAAATCTGGTTTGGTCACGAAATCCCAGTTTGGTATAAAAATGAAGAAATTTATGTCGGCGAAGGTCGCCCGGAGGGTTCTGGCTGGGTTCAGGATGCCGATACTTTGGATACTTGGTTTTCTTCCGGAATGTGGACTTTTTCTACTCTTGGTTGGCCGGAAAATTTTCAAGATGGCAAAAAAATTGGCGATTTAGCGAAGTTTCATCCCACTCAAGTTTTAGAAACTGGCTATGAAATTCTTACCTTGTGGGTTTCTCGGATGATTATGATGTCGTTGTTTGCTATTGGCGAAATTCCTTTTGAGAAAGTTTATTTGCATGGCACTATTTTAGATGCCAAAGGCAAAAAAATGTCCAAATCAAAAGGCAATGGTATTGATCCCTTGGATGCCATTGGAGTTTATGGCGCTGATGCTCTTCGCTTGTCTCTTTTGACGGGGAGTACTCCAGGGAATGATTCACGTTATAGTGAGGAGAAAGTGGAAGCAAAAAGAAATTTTATCAATAAACTTTGGAATATTTCCCGCTTTATTCTCGGCGGCCTTTCAACGGAAAATTCTTTGGCAGACATTTATCGCGTGCCGGAATTAAAAACTTCCGCCGATCGCTGGATTATGTCCGAATTAAATTTAGTTTCATCCTCGGTTCGGGAAAAACTTGATGATTTTAATTTTTCTTTGGCCGCGGAAGACCTCTCGGATTTTACCTGGAACAAATTAGCTGATTGGTATTTGGAAATTGCAAAAGTTGAAAAAGAAAAGGACGAAATTCTCGTTTATTTATTAAAAAGTATTTTGGTCCTTTGGCATCCTTTTATTCCTTATGTCACTGAAGAAATTTGGTCTCAGTTTAATGATGACTTATTAATTACCAAACAATGGCCAAAGTTATTTGGCCAATTGGATCAGCCAGCAGTAGAACAACAGAGATTAATTCAGGAAGTCATCACGGCAATTCGCAACGCTCGGAGCGAAAACAAAGTTGAGCCGGCCAAAAAAATTGAAGCGCTTTTTATTTCTGATAAAAATTTAGAATTAATTGAAAGCCAATTAGAGATTATCAAAAGTTTAAAAACGGGCTTGTCTAATATTGTCTTAGAAAAATCGGCCGCCAAACCAGAAAAATCAATTGCAGTTATGGTCGGTAAAATGGAAATTTATCTTTTGGGGGCGATTGACGAAGAAAAAGAACAGCTGCGTTTAAAAAAGGAAAAAGAAAATCTTGAGAAAATGATTAGTTTGCTTGGCGGACGACTTCAGAATGAGGAATTTGTTTCGCGGGCGCCCGCCTCTTTGGTGGCAAAGGAAAAAGCGAGGCTGGTGGCAATGAAAGAAGAGCTAGAAAAAATCAATAAATCATAAAAACGCTATGACTCTCAAAAATTATTTAATTTTTATGTCAATTGCCACTGGGATTTGCTGGGGGGCTTTTGCTTTTGTCGCTGGTTTAGTGGACCCCTTAAAAACTAATTGGCTGGGGTTTATTTTGTTTTTTTTGTCGCTTTTTCTGGCCTTGGCTGGTGTTTTTGCTTTAGTCGGCTTTGTTTTTCGTTTTGTAGTTTTTAAAGGAGAAGTTGCTTTCCGGGCCGTGAAATTGGCTTTTCGCCAATCATTTGTTTTTTCTTCGTTCGCTATCATTTTGCTTCTACTGGCGTCCAAAGACCTACTTACTTGGATTAATTTTTTTCTCCTCTCACTGCTATTTTTAGCTCTAGAGTTTTTTGTCGCTAGCCAAGCGAAAAAATCATAATCTTGCTCAAATATATGAAAATAAAATTAGAACAATTAAAAAAAGAAGCATTAGCACGGTTAGATGACTTTGTGAATTATGCCGAAAAGGTGCCAGCAGAAGCCCAGGAAAAATTCAAAGAATTAGAATCGCAGTTTTTGGGGCGGAAGGGAGAGCTGGCCGGAGCACTCAAAGAACTAAAAGAGCTGGGAGATGATGTTCGCCGAGAGTATGGCGAAATTGCTAATAAGGTAAAGAAAGAACTAGAGGTCCGCTTCGCTGAAGTCTCTCAAAAAATAAAACCAAAGGCTGATTCCAATGAAAATATTGACGTGACCTTGCCAGGAGAAAAAAAATCTCATGGCTCTCTCCATCCCCTAACAATTGTTCAAAAAGAAATTGAAGAATTATTTTCTTCTCTCGGCTTTATGGTGCTTGATGGTCCAGAACTAGAGAGCGATTATTTTAATTTTGAAGCGCTTAACGTCGCCCCTCATCATCCGGCACGCGATATGCAAGACACATTTTACATTGACCTCAAAAACGAAAAGGGAGAATATGACCTTTTAATGCGCACCCAAACTTCGCCGATGCAAGTGCGTGCGATGAAAAAATATGGTGCTCCGCTTCGGGCAATCATTCCTGGTCGCTGTTTTCGGAGCGAAGCAACTGATTCTCGTCATGAACACACTTTTTATCAGTTGGAAGGAATTATGATTGATAAAA
>CAYSIJ010000019.1:7450-13251 GCA_964431155.1 uncultured Gammaproteobacteria bacterium | reverse complement strand
TATAAAAAAATTAATTTTTCTCACATGAAGGGGGTAATGGATTTGGTTGGTAAAAGATTATATGGCGAAGAAACAAAATTAAAGATGAGGCCAAAATTTTATCCTTTCGTTGAGCCGGGTTCCAACGGAGAATATACTTGTTTTTTGTGCGGTGGCAAGGGCTGTCGAGTTTGTAAAAATTCTGGCTGGTTGGAAATTGTTGGTTGCGGCCTGATTCATCCGGAAGTTTTGCGGGCTGGCGGTATTGATCCAGAAGAATATTCAGGCTTTGCTTTCGGTTTCGGTCTAAACCGCTTGGCGATGTTAAAATATGGCATTGATGATATCCGGCTGTTTAATGGAGGAGATATTAGATTCTTAGAACAATTTTAATTTTGATTATATGAAGTTATCATTACAGTGGTTGAATGATTTTGTGAAGCTACCAAAGTCTGTTTCAGCTGAGGATTTGTCGGAAAAATTAACGATGCACACCGTTGAAGTGGAAGGAGCCGAACATCAAAGCGAAGCCTTTTCGCGAGTTGTTGTTGGCAAGGTGCTCTCGGTTGCCAAACATCCCAATGCTGATCGTTTGCGTTTGGCGAAAGTTGATGTTAAAAGTGAAATCCTGGATATTGTTTGCGGTGCACCTAATTTAGCAGAAAGGCAACTCGTGCCAGTGGCTTTGGTCGGAGCAATTTTACCAGGGGGACTAGAAATAAAAGAATCGGAAATTCGTGGTGAAAAATCATTCGGGATGATTTGCGCTGAAGATGAGCTGGGTCTCGGCCAAAATCATGAAGGAATTATGGTTTTATCAAAAAAGGCCAAACTGGGGCAAGAATTTTCCGCTTATTTGGGGTTGGATGATATTATTTTAGAAATTGATAACAAGTCTCTTTCTAACCGGAGCGATTTGTGGGGGCATTATGGTTTGGCACGAGAAGTATCGGTTTTTTATGGTTTGAAATTTCCGGAATATGAAAAATATTGCGCGCCGGAGTTTGGCAATGATTTTTCTGAAAAATTAAATATAAAAATTGAGGACCAAGATCTCTGTCCTTATTATTCTGCGTTGAAAATTATTAATTTGAAAGTTAAAGAATCTCCAGAATGGTTAAGGCGACGGCTTTTAGCAGTGGGAATGCGTCCGATTAATAATCTGGTTGACGCTACTAACTATGTGATGTTGGAACTCGGTCAGCCCTTACATGCTTTTTCGGCGGAAAAAATTGAACGCCTAACAATTCGTCGCGCAAAAAAAGATGAATCAGTTGAAACTCTTGATGATAACGAACATCAGTTAGATGCGGATATTTTGGTTATTGCCAGCGGCAATGAACCGGCCGCTGTCGCCGGTGTTATTGGCGGCGGCAAGACCGGTGTTCATCAAGGCACGGATGCTATTATTCTAGAATCAGCAAATTTTGATGCGGTTTCTATTAGAAAAGCAGCAGCAAAAATCGGCGTGCGTACTGATTCCTCGGTTCGTTTTGAAAAATCTTTGGATCCAAATTTTTGTCCCCTTGCTTTAAGGCGCGCCTTGAAATTGATTCAAGAAACTTGTCCGAAAGCGGCAGTCGTCGCTTATTTTGAGTCTGGTTCAAAAAAATTAGATTCCAGTCCAATTATTATTGAAACTTCTTGGCTGGACGAAAAAATTGGCGAGGCTTTGGGGGATGAAAAATATGTGTCAATTCTTCAGGGGCTTGGATTTTCTGTTGAACAAGAAGAAAAAAAGTTAAAAGTTTTAGTGCCGACTTGGCGAGCGGCAAAAGATGTGCGGATTGCCGAAGATTTACTGGAGGAGATTATCAGAATCCACGGTTATGACAACATCAAAACTTCTTTGCCAATTATTGAAATGTCAGCTCCAAAAGTGAGTCCAGAAAGAATTTTGGAAGATAAACTAAAAGATATTTTAGCTTTTGGTAATTCTTTGCATGAAACATATAATTATTCTTTCGTCGGCGAGAATCAGTTAAACAAATTAAATATTGATCCCTCTGGTTATTTGCGATTGGCTAATCCAATTTCCGTTGAACACACAATGCTTCGCCAAAGCTTGGCGCCGAATTTAATCTTGAATGCCCGCACCAATCAATTTAAATACGATTCATTTGGTTTGTTTGAAATTGGTCGGGTTTTTATTGATATTGCTGGAAATTCTGAGCGCGGAGGAGAAAGCGATGAACGTCTGCCGTATCAAGAAAAAAATGTATCCTTTATTATTGCTGGTGGCGAAAAGCTATTTGTTGACGCGAAGGGAGTAGTAGAAAATATTTTGGCTGGTATTTCATTTGGTCAATCAGCAGTTTCTTTCCGGCCAAGCGAATCTTTCCCTGGCTGGGCAGATAAAAAACAAGCGGCAAAAATTATGGTTGACGGTGAGGAGATGGGGCTAGTCGCAGTATTGGATAAAAATATTTCTTCAGCAATCGGTTTAAAAAAGGAGAGCGTTGTCGCCGAGTTGAACTTTAATTCTTTGTTGGAAATATTTTTGGCTAATAAAAATTATCAATATTGCGAAGCACCGAAATATCCAGCAGTAAAGAGAGACTTGGCTTTTGTAGTTGATACAGAAGTGTTGTATAATGATTTAAGAGAAACAATTGCTAATTTTGATCCGCTAGTAAGCTCTGTTGAACTATTTGATGTTTATCAGGGAAAAAATTTACCAGTTGAAAAAAAGAGCTTGGCTTTCTCAATTTTTTATCAATCAAAAGACCGAACCTTAACTGCCGAAGAGATTGACTCTCTGCAGACAGGACTACTAGCATTACTCCTGGAAAAGTTTGGTGCCCAAATTCGTAATTTTTAATTTATATGTTTAACACTTCTTTAGATATCCTTTATTTGGTTTTATCTATCTGTGCCTTATTTCTGACCGTCTTTTTTTGCGGCGCACTTTATGAATTTATTGTCAGTGCACAGAAGATTAATCGGATTGCCACTGCAGTTGAAAAGATTGTTGGAAAAGGAGAGGAGCTAATTTCTTTTGTTCATGATCAAGTCAATCATAGTGCTACTCTGATAGTAGGACTAACAGAGATAATCAAAAATATTATTTCCTCTTTTTCTGGAAAAAAAGAAACCAAGAAAAAAAAGACAAAGTAGCAACCTCCCCTAAAATACAAAAAAGACCATCCGTGGAGGGATGGTCTTTTTTCTTGAAAAATTTTATTTGCTATTACTACATCCTTTGTCTGAGCATTTCGCGCCGTCTTTGGTTTCAATGATTAGTGAACCGCAAACTTGGCAGACTTCGCCACTCGGTTTTCCCCAATAAGCATTTTTGCAATCGGGGTAAGCCGAACAAGCATAGAAAACTCCTTTGCGACTGAACTTTTTGACAATTTTTCCTTTGTTACAGGCTGGGCAAGTGACAGCGCTGTCATCAACGATGCTCTTGATATTTTTACAGCGAGGATATCCGGAGCAAGCGAGAAAAGGTCCGAACTTTCCGTTTTTAACTACCATATCCGAACCGCATTTTTCGCATTTTTCGCCAGCGTGTTTTTTTGCTAAGGCTTCCAAATTTGCATCTGGTTTTTTTTCTTCGCCGTCATTTCCTGATTGGCGGTTGTTTCCCGCACCAAGAGATTTGATGTTTTTACACTCTGGGAAATTTGAACAGGCAAGGAATTTACCGTAGCGCCCGGTTTTTATAATCATCGGCGAACCGCATTTATCGCAGATTTCTTGGCTTGTTTCTTCAGGCATAATGTCTTTTTTATTAATTTCTTGATATTTATCTTGGAGATTTTGGTGAAAATCGTGGTAAAATTCTCCGATTACCGGTTGCCATTCTTTTTTCCCTTCGGCGATGTCATCTAAATTATCTTCCATTCCGGCCGTGAATTTATAATCTACGATTTTTGGGAAATGAGCAACTAGCAAGTCGTTAACCACCAAGGCGATGTCGGTCGGGAAAAGCTTTTTGTGGTCATCGCGGTTTACGTAGTTACGAACAATAATGGTGTTGATTGTCGGGGCATAAGTTGATGGTCGGCCAATGCCATATTTTTCCAATTCTTTTACCAGCCCAGCGTCAGAATATCTTGCCGGTCCTTTGGTGAAATGCTGGCTTTTGATTGTTTCTAATAATTTTAGAATATCACCTTCGCTGACGGCTGGTAGTTCTTGCTCTTCAGTTTTTTCGGGATAGATTTTCAAGTAGCCATCAAAAGAAACAATTTGCCCAGTACTGCGGAAGGTGTAGTCGCTAGCATTTTGATCTTTGCTTTTCAGATCAATTGCCGTAGCGGCAATTTGCGCATCAGTTGCCTGGCAGGCCAAAGCTCTTTGCCAGATGAGGCGATATAGTCTAAATTCCGAAGAATCAAATTTGTCTTTCAAGCTATCTGGAGTTTTTGAGACTTCTGTTGGGCGGACCGCTTCATGGGCTTCTTGGGCATTCTTGCTGCGATTTTTGTAAACCCTAGCTTCTTTTGGCAAATAATCTTTGCCATATTCTTTTTCTAAATATTCACGAGATTCGTCTAAAAATTTTATTGAAAGATTTAGGGAATCAGTTCTCATGTAAGTGATAAAACCCTGCTCGTAAAGTTTTTGAGCAACAACCATTGTTTGTTTGGCGCTAAAGCCAAGGTGGCGGTTGGCGCTTTGTTGCAGAGTGGCCGTGGTGAATGGGGCGGCTGGTGATTTTTTTGTCGCCTTCTTTTCAATCCCAGAAACAAACCATTCGGCATTCTTTACTTTCTTTTCAATTTCGCCGGCTGCTTTTTCGTCAATGCTTAGCTTGTCAAAAGTTTTATCCTTGATTTTAAACAAGTTTGCTTCAAATTCATTTTTTTTGTTTTTGTCGCTAACCCTCAAAGCAAGGCTCCAGTATTCAGCAGAAATAAATTTTTGAATTTCTCTTTCTCTCTCAACAATTAGTCGGATTGCCACACTCTGTACTCGTCCAGCAGACAAGCCTTTGGCCACTTTTTTCCAGAGAAATGGGGAGAGTTCATAGCCGACCAAACGGTCAAGAACGCGGCGAGCTTGTTGGGCATCAACCATTTTTAAATCCAGTTCTCTTGGGTGCGCCAAGGCTTCCAGAATTGCTGGCTTGGTGATTTCATGGAAAGCAATGCGAACCGCTTGGCCTTTTTTGAGCTTCAGGGCTTCATTCAAGTGCCAGGCGATTGCCTCTCCTTCGCGGTCTTCGTCGCTTGCCAGAATAACTTCATCGCTTTTGGCAACTAGAGCTTTGAGATTACTAACGGTTTTTTTTGATTTTAGGGGAACAACATATTTTGGCGTAAAGCCATTTTCAATATCAATCCCCATTTCTTTCTGCGGTAAATCGCGGATATGACCGAAGGAAGATTCTACATAAAAATCTTTACCAAGAAATTTGGAAATTGTTTTTGCTTTTGTTGGAGACTCAACGATGATTAATTTCATAATTTTAGGCTAATAAATATTGTCCCTTGCTGTTTCTCCTGATTATCTCAGACAATTCCAATATTGTTAGTGTACTATGTACGCGGGGAGTGTCAAGTTGGCTCTTTTTGACAATCTCATCAGTATTGGCAATTTTGTTCAATAATATCAAAGATTTTATAATTTTTTCCCCATCTTCCCCGGCTGTCTCCCGGGCTTTTTGAAAAATTTGTTTTTGCTTGGCGGTTTTCTGCTCGCCGATATTTGGAATTTCCAAGCCCAGACAGCGATAAATGTCCTGAGGTTCGTTGACCACGTCCACGTGGTCTTTTAAGAGATTATTGGTGCCAATGCTCAGCTCGCTATAAATTGATCCAGGCACTGCCATCACGGCACGATTCTCCTCTCTGGCATATTCAGCAGTTTTG
>CAYSIJ010000019.1:0-7440 GCA_964431155.1 uncultured Gammaproteobacteria bacterium | reverse complement strand
TACTAATGTCCCCCGAGATAGCCCAGCAATGATTCGATTGCGGCGGGGAAAATTACTTTTTAAGATTGGCGATTTTGGTGGAAATTCACTGAGAATAAAACCGCCGTTTTTTAAGATTTCTCTCGCTAGCCAATAGTTATTAACTGGACAGGGGATGATACCTTTTTCCAGCGGTCCGCCAAGCACCGCGCCGGTTTTTATTTTTCTTTCCAGGGCTTTGCGATGGGCGTTGGCATCAGTCCCAAAAGCGAGGCCGCTGACAATTAAAAACCTTTCATCAAGTCCGTTTATCAAATCATCCGAAACCATTTTCCCATAAGGGCTGGTGAGCCGTGAGCCGACGATGGCAAGGCAAAAATCTTTTTGTTTTTCAATTATGCTGATATCGCCGAGATAAAAAATAATTGGCGGTGGGCTGGAAATGTTTTTTAAGTTGGTTGGATAATCTTCGTCATTAAGTAAAATAAAATTAATCCCACTTTCTTCCAAATATTTTTTTGCATTTGTCGGAGAAAAATTATTTTTGAAAGCAAAAAATTTTTCAACTGTTGAAGGTCTAAATCCTTGCCATTTTGTTTTTTCTGCTCGCCAGGCTTTTTCTAGGGAGCCAAATTTTTCTGCAATCTCTTTAATTCTTTTAGCACCAAAGAGGTCGCAGTAGGCAAAGAAAAAATAAAAATCTCTCTCTTTTTCGTTTGTTAGCATAAAAAACAAAAAACCCTTGAAAGTTTTCAGGGTTTTTCGACGGGTTTTTGTTAGATTTCTTTTTTAATCGTTTCAAAAATATTTGGTAATTTTTCTTTTTCTTCGGCATTAAACCGACCGAGAACAAATTTGTCTGCGGGGATTGGATTGCGGAATAATTCATTTTTTACGCCCAAGCGAGCCCTCTTGAATTTCTGGGTTTTTAAATGACTAATTAAAGACCGGATTCCATTGTGGCCGGCGCTACCTGAATCGGTGGCGATTTTGCAAACGCCGAAAGATAAGTCCAGGTCATCTTGGATAACAGTCAAGACGTCGGAAAGGTCGCTGTCTTTTTTGGCGAGCAAGCCAAAGTTTTTGGGAATCAAGCCGTAATAATCCAAAACTTTTCGGACGGCCCGCCCAGAGTTGTTCATATAAGTTTGTGGCTTAATTAATAAGCCACCTGGATACTCCGCCACCAAAGCCTCAAACCGTTTTTCTTCTTTCCATTTTGCTTCTGGAAAAAGAAAATCAAGAGCCAGAAAGCCGACGTTGTGCCGAGTTTTTTCGTATTCAGGGCCAGGATTTCCTAGGCCGACAATTACTTTCATATTGATTATAAAGAAACGCCGATAAACAGCGCCTCTAGAAATGATAAATTTATGATTTTGCCTTTCCTTCACGAACGCCGTGTCTTTTCGGATTCTTTTCAACATTCATATGAATCGGGGTTGCTAGAAAATTATATTTTTCACGCAAGCGATTTTCAATAAAGCGCACATAAGAAAAATGCAGATTGTCGCGTGAACCGATTCTGATGCCAAATTTTGGTGGTTCGGTGTGAGTCTGTTTTATTTCATAAATATGTGGATGCTTCAATCCTTTTCCTTTAGCCGGGCGGTGAGTTTTTACGATTCTGCTCAAGAATTTTGCTAATTGGGATTCGCTTAAAGAGATTTTTCGGCAGGTATCAATTTCAATTGCCATGGATAAAAGATGATTGATTTTTTTGCTCAATTCTTCTGATGAAAATCCTTTGTCCTTGCTTTGATTTTGTTTGCTGCTTCCAGAAAGAGAAGAAATGAATTCAATCGGCGCCCAGGCGGCGAAAGGAAATTTACTATAAATATCTTCTTTCCATTTTTTGGGGTCGCGTTTTTCAATTTTATCCCATTTATTAGCGACGATTACTAAGCTGTTGCCGCGGTCAAAAATTTCCTGTACCAATTTTGCGTCTTGATGAGTAATTCCTTCACTAACATCAATCATCAAAAAAGCAATGTCCGATTTTTTTAAAATTGTTAAAGTTTTTTCAATACCGTATTTTTCTAAACGCTCCGCCTTGTGTCCTTGGCGGCTGATGCCAGCAGTATCCACGATTTGGATTTTTCTCCCCTGGAACTCTATTTCAGTATTTTGTGGTTCGCGGGTGGTGTGGGCGATTTCGGAAACAATGACCCGTTCATAGCCGAGAACTGAATTTAAGAAAGATGATTTTCCGACATTCGGTTTTCCCAGGATGCAGATTCTAATTGGCTCATCTTCTGGTTTTTTTTCTTCGCTGGCTTTCAAACTTCGACGAACTAATTTATGTTTTTTCAATCTCTTGATTATTTCTTCAAGTAAATCTCCGGTCCCACCACCGCTGGCGGCAGAAATAACCATTGGTTCACCTAATCCCAATTTGTTAAATTCAGCAGTTTCCGCTCGTTGTTTGAAGCTGTCGGCCTTGTTGGCCACTAAAATAATTTTATTTTTTAGGGCCGGAATTTTTTTAATAATTTTTGTTAATTCCTTGTCCTCCGGCAATAAACCGGTTTTGTTATCAACAATAAAAACTAATAGATCAGCTTTCTCTAGGTAGGCCTTGGCTTGTCTTTGAGTTTTTTCGTCAATGTCAGTTAGTTGTCCCTTAGTTTTTTTCTCCAAGAATAAACTATCAAGAATCCCGGCAGTATCAACGACATCAAAAGAAAATCCATCCCATTCCACAACTCCAAGATTACTGTCTCGGGTGGTGCCGGGGATATCAGAAACCAAAGCCTGTCTTCTTTCGGTTAAGCAATTAAATAAAGTTGATTTTCCAACATTAGTTCGTCCAAAAAGGGCGACTAGCGGCTTTTTTGTTTCTTTTTCCATATTTTTATTGGTTATCAGCGGCGGTGTTGTTTTTATCTCCTAAAATTAGAATAAAGTTTGGGCCGGTGCTGGTTGGTTTTTCTTCGGTTGTGGTGCTAGTAAGCGTGCTGGTGGCAGTAGTGCTGGCGGCTTTTTCATAGGCAGAGATTTTTTCTTCCAACCAAAGGGGCCAAGAAAATGAAACCTCAGCGTTATAGGCGGTTTTTAGGGCTTCTAATGATTCCTTTTTTTCTCCATAGCTCAAGTCGTAGATAGTGTTTTTGGTGTAGTTTCTTTCTGGAGAATTTCCCAATTTGAAGATTGAGAATCCGCCGGTTTTTATTTCTTCGGCTGCTTTAGAAGCAAGCCCAGGGAGCCAGGTACCATTAAGGATTTCAATACTCGCCGCTTCTTTAATTTTTTTAATTTTTACACTTTTGATTTGTGGCACAGAGATATCTGAAGTATTTTCGTTGTTTTGGATTGGATCGCCAAAAATGGTGTCAATCATTTCTCGGACTGGGCGAAAACTTCCGCCAAGAGGAAGCAAAATATAGGCACCGTCATCACCGCGGCTGTCAGCCAATAATCCAGAAGTGCTGTTGTCCAATACCCGATTAATGATTTGAGCTTTTTGGACGTCCTTAAACATATTCCACAATTTAATCATCTCAGTAATTTTGAGATTTGTACTAATATGCGACTCCATCTGGCCAATAATTTTTGTGAGAGTTGCGGGGTTGGTGAGAGTGTTTCGGGAAAGAACTTTTTCTTTGGCCGCCTCCAAAACGATTTGCTGTCTTTTCGCGCGCGCAAAATCAGTTCCTTCACTTCCCAGGGCATGACGACTGCGAGAATATTTTAAAGCAGTGACTCCGTCCATTTTTTGCCACCCCTTATCAAAATGGAGATGTTCATAACGAGAATTATAATCGGCAGCATCTTCGCGGCCTCTAATGGGATATGAATAATCATCAAAAGTATTTTCAACATAAACATCAACTCCGCCGACTTCATCAATAATATTTACGAAGCCATCAAAATCAACTCGGATATAGTAAGGGATTGGTTCTTCTAATAATGTTCCTAGAGTTTCAGTCACGGCTTCGCCGCCGCTACCTTTTTGGGCCATTTCGGCATAGGCATTGATGCTATTTACTTTGCGCCATGAACCGTTGCTAGTTGGAGCGACCAAGTCACGCGGGATAGAAACCATTGAGGCCTGCTTGGTTGAAGGCTTCAGAGAAAGAAGCATAATTGTATCCGTTAAATTACCGCCTTCATGATTGTCTCCGCCCATTCCTAGTAATAAAATATTGATTCGGTCTTCTTTTTCTCCTTTTAATTCTGCGCTCGGATTAATAATCAGGTGAGAAAGACCGCCGAAAATGGTATTTTTTAACCAGCTGACTGAAGAATTTTGGCTGGAAACCAGAATTTTACCAGCAAAAAGCAGAGCAATAACTCCAAAAATTCCCAAAAACACAAAAAGACGTTTAGTTTTTCGGTTTGGCCGCAACTCTTCCTCCTCGGGGTAGCGGTAACGTTCTTCTTGTTCTATTTTTTGTTTAAAATCAATCATAATAAAAAAACCCATTTTAGGGATTTACAGTAACAAAGAGCCAATTTGAGTATAACCCATTTAGCCTTCTTTGGCAATTTCAGTAATATTTGACAATAAATGTCGGGCTGCGCGGAATCGAACCGCGATCGCACGAACCCGAATCGTGCATAATACCATTATACCACAGCCCGTCCTTGCTTTTCCTTTGATATTTGTGGACTCGGCGAGAATCGGACTCGCGTCTGAGCAATGCGAATGCCCCGTATTACCACTATACTACGAGCCCTTTGGAATATGATTTATACCTGGTCGGGGTGCCGGGAATTGCCCGCCCAAGGCGGGTCCGCCTGGGGCGGAAACCCGGTTTCAATAAACCTGTCCCGCGCTTAAAACATGATTTATACCTGGTCGGGGTGCCGGGAATTGAACCCGGGCTACATCCACCCCATGGACGCGTACTACCGCTATACTACACCCCGTAATTTGAGTGGTGAATTAACTTTCTTATATTAACACAAAGCATTATAAATTCAAGGCGATATTTGCCTGTTTTTCTGTGCCGTTATTGACAATATTTTTACTGGTGGTAATATAGCTGTATTCATAATTTTCTAAATGGTGTATTTTCTGGTCTAGAAGGTCTTATGCATATGCAGCCTTCTGGTCGGGCTTACACCAAAATTTCGTTCTTTCTAATCAAGTAAAATCCGGGAGTAGCTCAGTGGTAGAGCACAACATTGAAAGCCAAAGTGTTTTCATCAATTAAAAGTTTATTGCTTTTAATGTTGAGGTCGTGAGTTCGAGTCTCGCCTTCCGTGCTTAGAGCCTAATATTTTATTTAAAACTATTTCTAGTTTTTAGATAAAATTAATGGCTCTTTTTATTTGCTAAAAAAGGCTGGGTAATCTAGAATATTAGTATAAAAAGGAATTATTTTTATTTTATGACCAGCAAAAAAACTATTTTCTCCGGCATCAAGCCAAGCGGCGACTTGACCATCGGTAATTATATCGGGGCCATCTCTCAATGGGTAGAGATGCAAAATGAATATAATTGTATATTTTCGGTTGTTGATTATCATGCGATAACCGTCAAGCAAAATCCGGAAGATTTGCGTCGGAGAATTTTGGATATTACGAAAATATATTTAGCCTCCGGTATTAATCCGAAAAAGTCGGTAATTTTTCAGCAGTCGTCCGTGCCAGCCCATACCGAATTGGCTTGGATTTTGAATTGTTGCGGTGCATACATGGCGGATTTGAAAAAGATGACGCAGTTTAAGGACAAGGCGGGCGATAAACAAGATTCAGTTTCTGTCGGTCTTTTTGACTACCCCGTTTTAATGGCCGCCGATATAATTCTTTACGACACGCAAATCGTTCCGGTCGGCGATGATCAAAAACAGCACGTTGAATTGGCGCGTGATATTGCTAGGCGCTTCAATAATCAATACGGACCAGTGTTTGTGATTCCAGAGGCAATGGTAAAAAAAGAGGGGGCAAGAATTATGAGCCTGAGCGACCCAAGTAAAAAAATGGCAAAGAGTGACGAAAACTTGTCTGGGTTTATTGCCTTACTGGATAGCCCAGAAGTTGCGAGAAAAAAAATCATGAGAGCGGTTACTGATTCTGGCAGTGAAATTATCTATGATGAAAAAAATAAACCAGCTCTCGCCAACTTATTAACCATATATTCATCCTTGAGTGGCGAAAGTATCAAAAACCTAGAGAAGAAATTTATTGGTAAAGGTTATGGCGATTTCAAAAAAGAATTAGCCGAAGTTGTCGCAATATTTCTAACGGATTTTGAAAAGAAGTTAAATAAAATTTCCGATGCCGATGCGAAAAAAATCTTAGAAAAAGGCCGCAAACAGGCGACAAAAATTGCTGATGAAAAAATGGAGAAAGTGAGGAAGGTTATTGGGGTGAGATAAAATATATGGCTTTTGTTATAATGACGGTTGGGAAAACTCATTCTGGGAAAACCACTTTCGGCAAGAAAATAGCTAGCAAGGTTAAAAATTCCTGCCTTCTAGATTCTGACGAAATTGCGATTTTTTTGAAGAGTAAGTTTTATGACTTATACACGAGCGATTTTATTTATGGGTCTAATAAATTGTCAGACGGTTACTACTTAAAACTAAAAGTCTTGCTCGATATTTATACCCATGCCTTAAAAACAAATTTTCCTATAATATCTACTAGTGCAAATTCAAAGAAAGAGTTAAGAAAAATGGTGGTAGATTCAGCCAGAGAAGCGGGGAGAGAAGTCATCCTAGTTTTCTTTAATTGGCCAGAAGAAGTTTTACGGAACAGGATTGAAAAGAGTAATCGTTCAAAAAAATGCCTTGTTGTGTCAGAAGACTTCGGTGAAGTATTAAATAAGCAGAATAAATCTTTTGAAACACCAAGGAAAGAAGAGACCGACTACTATTTTGAAATTAACAGCGAGGAGTCTTACAAGAAAGTCTTAAAAGAAATCATAAAAAAATATTCTTAAAACAAAATCTGTAAAAAAGCAAAAACCTCCCAAATGGGAGGTTTTTGTGGATATTTTCTTGTCTCGCATGGTTGCGATATCTAGTCCGAATTCGACTCTATCATTTTATCACATCTATTTTTGGAGTCAATTGGTTGTTGAAATGACCGCGTGGACCCGCGGGGAATTGAACCCCGGAGAACCGATTGTCGAATCCGGACTCGCAGCCATGCCGGGCCCAGGAATTTATTATTACATAATTACATTAAAGATTCTGTATCATGTTGCTAAAATTTTGATAAAATATTTCGATTAGATAAGTTTTAAACCTATTAACCTATTAAACCACCGACGCAACAAAAAAGACCACGTAAAACGTGATCTTTTTTATATTGAGAAATTGAAATTTGGTGATAATACCGACCAATCGTCTATAACTTTTTTTGCATTTCAATGCAAACAGGCACCAACTCTTCTATCCTTGGAATAAATTCCAAGGTCGACTTAAAACCGGAATACCGTTAGGTATTGGTTTTAAACTCCCTAGAAAGGAGGTGATCCATCCACAGCTTCCGCTACGGATGCCTTGTTAC
>CAYSIJ010000018.1:14178-18999 GCA_964431155.1 uncultured Gammaproteobacteria bacterium | reverse complement strand
GCTGCGCACGCAATCGCTTCACGGCGGGGTGTCCAACTACTTCGATTTCTGCGAACACGTCTCTCGCGCCATCAATCGTCTGAAAAACCGCAAGGTGGTTGCAGGTCGTGACGGTACCTTTTCGGATGTCAAGGTCTTGAAATCCATTGCTGATTTTGCTTCTGAGTCCCTGGGGATGGAGCCAAGTGAAGCCCTGGCGATGACCGCGAAATTTATGTCTGACCTTAAAAGGAGAACCACATGAGTTCTGAGTTTGAAAAGCTGGCTGCCGAGCTTGAAGTGCTGGCGAAAGCCCAACCCGTGACAGAAGAGGACAAGGTTCTCGCTGCAGCAAAGGAAGCTGGCGTTGATACGGACCAAGTTGGCGATGCCGACGATACCAATCCGGATGCCGACGCTGATGCTGATGGCGATTTAATTCCTGATAATTTTTCTGATTTAGAAAATTTAGTAGGAATTCCTCAAAGAGAAAAAACAAAAAACATTTCAAAAAAGAAAGTTGTAAACTTTCTTTTGAATTAAAAAACATTCAGCGTACCAAAAAGCCGTTATTAACTTATAGCGGCTTTTAATTTTGTTCTTGCTCGGTAGTTAATTTGAGCCATTCTTCTTCAGTTTGCCAAATTTTTTCTTTGGTCTCCTCAAGTTCTAGATTTTTTTCTTGATCATAACTCTGGTAGTTTTCTAAAAAATATTCCAGAAGAGCTTTTTTTCTCTGGTGCAACTTTTCTAACTCTTTTTCTAGTTGACGAATTCTTTTTTGTCTTTCTTTAATTTCCTGATAACGAATTGAAGCGCTGTTTTTTGTTTCTTTGGGAATAATAATCTCCGGTTTTTTTAGTAGTTCTTTCTCCAGGCGAGCGACATATTCTTCATATCCCTCATAACTTTTTTTAGCTTCACCATCCTTGATTTCAATAATGTCAGTTGCGATTAGGCTACAAAAAGTGCGGTCATGACTAGCAAATAGGACGCTACCGTTATATTTGTTTAAAGCGAGGCCGAGAGCTTCAGTCGTTTCAAAATCAAGATGGCAAGTCGGTTCATCTAAAATTAAAACATCGGGTTTTGACAACAAAAGACCAGCCAATAATAGGCGAGATTTTTCTCCACCCGATAAAACGCTGATTGGTTTTTTTAATTCTTCGTCTTTAAATAAAAAATCCCCCGCCATTTTCAAGACTGCTTCGGTTTTTATGTCGCTCGCCGCCGTTTTTCTCAGATATTCGCCAGCCTGTTCTTTGCCAATCAATTTTTCCATTTCTTCCTGGGAGTGATAAGCAATTCGGCTATCGCTCATCCAATGAAAGGAGCCGCTGAGAGGTTTTATTTTTCCGGTTAGAGTTTTGATGAGGGTACTTTTTCCTTGACCATTCAAGCCGAGAAGAGCAATTTTTTCGCCAGCCTGACAGTCAATGTTTATTCCGTGGACGATTGTTTTTGTGTCGTAGCCAATACTCAAATTTTTTATTTTTAAAACCGTATTTTTTTTCTTGGTGACGGTAGGAATGTTGATTCTGGTTATCCCGGCTTGGTGTTCAATTGTGATTCTTTTGTTTTCTAATTTTCCGATTTTGCGGATAACCGCCTGGGCCTGTTTGGCTTTAGAAGCTTTGTAGCGGAAACGGTCAACAAATTCTTGGAGATGTTGTTGTTGGCGGTCTAAGCTTTCATTAGCCTTTACTAGGGTGGAAAGTTTTTGTTCTTTAAAAGACAAATATGATTCAATTTCGCCCGGGTAGTGATAACAGCCAGTACTGGAAACTTCCAGAGTTTCTTCACAGGTTTGTTTAAGAAACTCCCGATCATGGGAAATAATCATAAAACTGCCACGATAAGAACGCAAAAAATCTTCCAGCAGTAAAATGGTGTTCAGATCTAAGTAGTTACTTGGCTCATCAAGAAGAAAAAGATTTGGCTCTTTTAGGAGCATCCCAGTTAACTTCAAGCGCATTCGCCAGCCGCCAGAAAGCGCTTCTGCCTCGTCTGATAATTTTTCGCTGTCTAATTCAAATTTTGCCGCCAGTTTTTTTATTTGCCATTCGGGTTTGCCACTTAATCTTTCTAAATATTCAAAGGCGCTTTCTTTTTTCTGAAATTCTTCGTTCTGTTTCAAGTAACCGATATGGGTGTCTTTGCCGATAATCAATTCGCCGCCATCTGACTCTTCTTCGTTGCAGATAATTTTAAAGAGAGTGGATTTCCCGGCGCCATTTCGGCCGATAACGCCGATTTTTTGTTTTTCGGATACTGCAAAAGAAAGACCAGAGAAAATTTTTTGGCCACTATAGGTTTTTTCTAAATTATTAGCTTGGAGCAAAATCGCCATCTATTCAATATCAATAATTTTGTAGTTGATTGTTCGATCAGCCAGAGAAATCTGAATTTGATCACCGATTTTTTTTCCCAAAAGAGTGCCACCGAGAGGGGAGTTATGAGAAATAACGCCATTTTGTGGGTCAGTTTCTGCCGAGCCGAGAAGACGATATTTTTTTTGTTTTCCTTCTTTCTCTAGGGTTATCAAATTTCCCAATTCAACTTGCTCAGGATTTTTATTAGGGGTGATTATCTCCGCTCTTGTTAATAAATCGCTTATTTCATCAATCCGCCGGTTAATACCACGCAAACGGGATTTGGCCATTTGATAGCCGGCATTTTCAGAAAAATCTCCCATTTCCGCCAATCGCTTAACCTCGGCCGCTTCGCGCGGCCTCTTAATCTCTTTTAATTTTTTTAGAGTTTCCGAAAATTCTCGGAATTTTTCCGGGGTTAAATGTGGGTCTGATTTTTGGCGCGGTAATTTGTCGGCGCGCCTAGTAGGGACTTGCATACTAAGATTATCGGGTTTTTTTTGGGATATAGCAAGGCCAAATTAAAAAAGCCACTGTTTGAAGTCAGTGGCTTTTTGCGTTTTGATAAAGTTTTCTATTTTTCTATTTCTTGGCAAATTGCCTCAAAAATTTCTTCAATACTTTTTTCTCCGTCTAGTTCAATTAATTTTCCGGCCTGGCGATAATAAGCCAAAACGGCGGTTGACTCTTGATCAAAAACTGCCAATCTAGTTTTTACGACTTCTGGATTTTTGTCATCTTCGCGGCCGCCAATTTCTGCTCTAGCTTGAATACGACGAATCGCTTCGTCAGTGGAAACTTTTAGATAAAACATCGCATCCAATTCAGAATCGCTTTTTTTGAGGGCATGTGCCATCATTTCCGCTTGGCCAACTATTCTTGGAAACCCATCAAACATCAAGCCGTTTTCTTTTTCTTCGGTGAAAACATTACCAAGAATTTTTTCCATGAATTCATCAGGGATTAAAATTCCGCCCTGAACAAATGGTTGAATTTTTTGGCCGAGTTCGGAGCCGGACTCAATTTCCGCTCGCAATCTTTCGCCCATCCCAAATTGGTGAAAACCGTATTTTTCTTGTAAAAGATCGGCTTGAGTAGTTTTTCCGGCCGCTGCACGACCATAAATACTGATTATTTTTTTCATAATTATTTTTTTAGTAAAAAAATATTGTAGCGAAAAAAAATATTCGTGGCAAGTAATTTTGACTTTACTTTATTTTTATGATATAGTCAGTTTGTTATTAACTCTTGATTCTTTTTTCGTACATAGCGTTTAGCGACCGGAAATTGGGTCGCTTATTTTTTATGTCAGAAGATTTCAATAAATTCTCAACTCTTGGGCTCAGCGCCGATTTAATGTCGGTGATTACTGGTCTAAAACTCACAACACCCACGCCGATTCAAGAAAAGGCGATTCCACCGGCACTTTCCGGTTCAGATTTAATTGGCATTGCTCAAACTGGCACTGGCAAAACTTTTGCTTTTGGAGTGCCGATTTTAGAACGGCTCGTTAAAGACAAAGATAGTCAGGCAGTGATTCTTTTGCCGACTCGTGAATTAGCAATGCAAGTAGAAGAAAACATTCGCAAGCTAAACACGCTAGCCCACTTGCCAATCGCCGTTCTAATTGGTGGTGAAAATATTGATCGCCAGCTCTATTTAATTAGAAGAGGGCTTCGGATTGTCGTTGCCACTCCTGGTCGCCTGGCAGATCATCTCAAGCGAAAATCTTTAAAATTAGATAAGACCTGTATTCTAGTTCTTGATGAGGGTGACATGATGCTGGACATGGGATTTTTGCCACAAGTAGAGGAAATCATGGCCTATTTACCAAAAGAGCGTCAGACCATGCTTTTCTCGGCGACAATGCCTGTGGGAATTGTGAAATTAGCCGCTAAGCATTTAAAAACTCCAGTCAGAATTGAAGTTGCTCCTGCTGGCACGACCGCTGATCAGGTTGATCAAGAAATTTACTTAGTGAAAGCCGAAGACAAGCTTCGCCATCTGGAAAGCGTTTTGGCAGAGTACAAAGGATCAGTTTTAGTTTTTATGCGCACCAAGTATGGCGCCAAGGGGATTGTCAGTAAATTGAAAGTTCTTGGTTTTTCAGCCGCGGAAATTCATTCAAATTTGTCACTCAATCAAAGAAAGGATGCCCTGGCCGGTTTCAAATCTGGGAAATATCGGATTTTAGTTGGGACAGACATAGCCGCCCGTGGCTTGGATGTCAACGGTATTGAGCTAGTAGTTAATTATAATTTACCTGATAATCTTGAAGATTATGTCCACCGAATCGGTCGCACCGGCCGTGCTGGAAAATCTGGCAAAGCAATTTCTTTTGCTGCAGTTTCTGAGCGCCGTCAGATTAGAGAAATTGAAAGACTGATAAACAAAAGCCTGCCACTCAAGGAGCTTACTGGCTTGAAATTTCCTGAAAGAAAATTAGTTATTCCAGTAGAGAGGGAACTGG
>CAYSIJ010000018.1:13840-14168 GCA_964431155.1 uncultured Gammaproteobacteria bacterium | reverse complement strand
GCGGTTTTGGTTCTTCTCGCCCAGGATTCAAAAAGGCTGGGTCTTCTCGCAAATTTGAGGAACGAGGCACAGAAGCCAAAAAAACTTATAGCGAAAGGAGCTTTTCTAGTAATGGGAAAAGATTTGGTTCGCAAAAACCATTTTCTCAAAAATCATCATTTGCCAAAAAAGACTCTTCAACCAACAATCTTTTTGGTTTTGAAAAAGAGCTTTTGCCAGAAAGAAATATCAAGTCCGCGGTTTCCCGCCGCCCCTCGGTTCATCCCGCGCGGGCCATTAAAAGAAAGCCTACAACTAAACGTTTTAAATAAAATAACAACCGGGGTTC
>CAYSIJ010000018.1:12492-13723 GCA_964431155.1 uncultured Gammaproteobacteria bacterium | reverse complement strand
TGATTTGAAAAATAATTTTGGTATTGAATGTGCGGTTGGTTTTGGTATCTATTATGATAATCCGCAAGAAGTGGCTGTGGAAAAACTTCGCAGTGAAGTCGGTTGTATTTTGCCAGAAAGTCAGCTCGCTCGTGTCAACGAAATTCAGGTTAGCCCTACTCTCAAAATCAAGCGCAACCCGGTTGTGAAAAATATTATCGGTACTTTTCCGTATCGCAACAAAATTTCTTATGTTTTCGGCGTGATGAAAGTTTATCCAAAGATCTCTCGTTATGTAAAAGAACATAATTATCAACCAGCTCCCTCAATGGAACTCTATGATCAGGCAAATGGCCGGATCGAGTACCGGATGACGGTAGTTGAAAAATAAAAATATGAAAAATCTAAAACGCTTCTGGCGTTTGGGGGCTTCTGTCGCCTTGACTTTGTTCGCCGGTTTTCTTGGTTCGCTGGCAAATTATAATGCTTTAATAATTTGGTACCCAAACCTTGTTAAGCCAGTCTTTAATCCGCCAAATTGGATTTTTGCTCCAGTTTGGACGGTTCTATTTATCGCAATGGGTATAGCACTGTTTTTGGCTTGGAACCAAAAAGAGCAGAAGAAAAAGAAGAGTTTTCGTGCTTATCGCCAGTCCGCTTTGCTTTTTTTTGGCGTTCAATTAATTGCTAATATTTTATGGTCATTTCTTTTTTTCTTTTTTCAAAATCCGTTCTTGGCTTTTATTGAAATTATTGTTTTGTGGCTATCAATTATCCTTACTATTTATTATTTTAAAAATCTCAACCAGCTGGCGGCCTGGCTGTTGATTCCTTATTTGTTTTGGGTTAGCTTTGCCACCGTTTTGAATTTTGCGATTTGGCAGTTAAATTAGAACAACTCTCATTGTCGGAAATTTTATAAAAAATCGGTTCAAAAGAACCGGTTTTTTTGTTTGAAGCTGAAATTTGACAATATACGAATAAAATACTAGGATATCCATAGTAATTTAAAAACTCAAGATAATGGAAGACACCAAAGTTTTTGCCACGATTTGCGGTATTTTAGTTGAAGAAGGATTTGCCACTTCAGCGAGCGGAAAATTTTTTAGCAGCTCTAGAGAAGAAATAACGGAAGATACTAAAATCATTGACGATTTGGGCTGTGATAGTCTAGACATCGTTGAATTATCCATGAAAGTGGAAGACAAATTTTGCATTAATTTGCAACCACAAGGCTTGACCACAATTGGTG
>CAYSIJ010000018.1:0-12482 GCA_964431155.1 uncultured Gammaproteobacteria bacterium | reverse complement strand
GTTTATTAAAATTAACCCATTAAAATTCTGTAACTTTTAAGCTCCTAATAAAAATTAGGGGCTTTTTTTATATTTTTCTCTCTGATACAATAAGAAATATGAGAAAATTACTCCGCCGAATCCTAAAAATTACTCTAGCTTTAATTTTGGCATTTTTGCTTCTGCTTGCTGCCGGCTTTTTTGCGGTACGTTTTGGTTGGACTAACGTTGCCGGAGAAGAGAATTTGGACTCCTTTGAATATAATCAAGAAGCAAAAAAAGATAATATTTTAATCAGTGAAGAAGTAAAGGCCAGCCTTCCAAACAGCGAATCAATTTATGGGCCAAATGAAAAAGCTAATCGTTGCAAACTTTTTGTGGCTAGTAAATATAATGATTATAACGCGGCGGCGATTTTTCGGGCCTATCAAAATTCTCGTTCCGAGATTCTGCTCGGCCGGATGATTTTGGCAATGAAGCTGCGCCTGCCAAATCGCGAAGACTTTGCTGTTGAGTTATTGAATTGTGAAAAAGGAATTGGTGAAGCACCAACATTTGAAGAACTGTCCGCACTACTAGCGGCTCCAAAAAAACAAAACCTTTTCACCTGGCAAAATAGCGAATCTTGGAAGATTATAAAAGAGGCGGTAATAAAAGACAAAGAAAATCTCAACTCCGCTTCTTTGAAAGCAGGAATCCAGCCACGCCTGCTCTTGTCGGTCGCGATAGTTGAACAGCTTCGGCTTTATTATACGCAGAGGGAGTTATTTGAAAAAGTTTTTAAGCCTTTAAAAATATTGGCTAATGCCAATAAAATGGCTTGGGGAGTAATGTCAATTAAGGAGGCGATGGCTATCCAAACTGAAGAAAATCTTAAAAATCAGCAATCTCCTTTTTATCTTGGCGCTGATTATGCCGGTCTGTTGGATTTTCCCGTCGGCGTTGACCGAGCAAAAGAACGATACAATCGTTTAACAAATGAGCGGAATCATTTTTATTCCTATTTATACGGCAGTTTAATTATCAAAGAGATTCAAGCTCAATGGGAAAAATCAGGCTATTCCATTGCCTACCGTCCGGAAATTGTGGCTACGCTTTTTAATATCGGTTTTAATCATTCTGTCCCGAAAGAAAATCCGGTGGTTGGCGGATCAACGATTGAAATTGATGGCGAAAAATATTTTTTTGGTTCATTGGCTTACGAATTCTATTATTCAGGAGAATTATCCGAAGAATTTCCTTTTGATTAATCCTGTTTTTTTGATTGACTAAAAAATAGTTTATTGATAAACTATTTTTATGAATATTAGTGAATGTCGCCTCTCACCAAAAGAACAAACCATTGCCAACACTATTGCTTTGACTGCTTTGCGTTTGGAATTAATTGCTGATCGCCTTGTTTTTAAACCCCTGGGTGTCACCTCCTCTAGTTTTCGCATTCTGGCGATTCTTGATCATTTTGGCCAAGTTTCACCAGGCGAAATTGTTGATTTGGTTGGTGCCAGCAAATCAAATCTGACCCAAAGATTAGATTTTTTAGTTCGTGCCGGATTGGTGGAACGAAAAGTCGGTGGCCTGCAAGACCGCCGGAAGATTACTATTAATTTGACGGTCGCCGGAAAGAAAAAAGTAAAAGAAACTTTAAAGATTCTGAAACAGGTAAATGCCCACCTTGAAAGTAATTTTTCAGAAACTGAGCGCCAAAATTTTTTTTCCTTCGCCAAAAAGTTAAACGCCTCAATTGATTACCATGCTAATCAAGAAAAATAAAAATTAGCAATTTTTCTATAACTATTATGAATAAGAAAATTTTATTAACTTCCTTGTTTTTATTACTTGCCTTGTCTTTATCGGCTTGTGGTAAAAAAGAAGAACCAGTCGCCACTCCCGCCCCTGAAGCCATCAAAGTAAAAGTGCGGGCAATTTCTCAAAGCCTTTCTGCTAACCGCGATTTGCAATATCCTGGGTTAGTTGTTTCTGAGTCGGAAGCCAAAATTGTTGCCAAAACTTCCGGCACAATTTCCAATTTCAAATTAAAAGTGGGCGACAAAGTTAGTTTGGGGCAAGAGTTGGCAAAAATTGATGATGTTAATTCTGCTTCCTACAATCCGGCAAACCTCAATTCATCACAAATCAAACAAGCAAAGCTTGGCGTTAATCAGGCGCAATCAGCTTATCAATTGGCACGAACCAACTACAACAATCTGCTCGTTTCTTCGGTCAAGGATTTGAAATCGGCAGAAATTGCTCGCGATCAAGCAGCCAAGGGCCAAGAAAATTTGGCTTTGACGGCCGCAGAAAGCATAAAAAGCGCAGAACTTGCTTATGAAACGGCAAAAATCGCTACCGAGCAGTCTCGGCTGACTTTAGAAAATCGCAAAAAACAAAGTGTTCAGGGAACGAGCGATATAAAAGATAATGCGGAAATTTCCGCCGATTCCGCCGCAAATTTATGTGGTACAATGATTTCCGGCGTTAATTCTTTGGCTGGTTTTGATGATGATAATACAGTCTCAATTGCTTACAAAACAAATCTCGGTGCTTTGGATTCTGCAACTTACAGCAAGGCCAATGATTCATACAAAAAAGCCAAATCAGATTACCAGGCCTATTTAAAAAAATCTTTTTCTAGTACCGAAACCAAGGTCAATGAAACAATCACTCTTGTTCAGTCGGCGAAAGTGATGGTTGACGACACCAAATTAATGTTTGAAAAAACAGTTTCTTCCAGCAACCTTCCTCAGAGTTCTTTGTCAGGCGCTTCTTTGTCCGGTTTACAATCCAGTGTCGCTGCTTATCAATCACAAATCAATGGCGCCCTCAATCAAGTTAATGGAGCAAAACAAGGTTTATCAAATACCGCTTTAAACAACGATAGTCTGTTAGCAACCTTGGAAAAATCTTATGAATTAACCAAGCAACAAGAAGCCAGTGCTTCTCAGGCACTGAGTAACATAAAAGCAGGAAACACCAGTCAAACTGATCAATCGCAATTTGTTTTTAGCTTGGCACAGAATCAATATGACAACGTCAAAGTAAAAATTGAATCGCAAATTGCTTCAGCAAAAGTTCAAATGGAAAATTCTGAATCCCAATACAATAATGCTTTGCTGAGTTTGCAAAGCCTTTATGATATCCATTCAATTGTCGCGCCGATTGTCGGCACAATCACCCAAAAAGCTAATAATGGCGATACAGTTGCTCCTGGTCAGCTGGTGGCGACAATCAGCCAGACTGATAAAATAAAAGTAAAAATTTTTGTTGAACCGGAAAATTTAGCGGATTTGAAACCAGGTCTTTTGGCGACGGTTTCTAGCGGCGCTCAAAGTTTTAATGGTGTTATTTCTTCTATTTCCCCGCAGGCAGATCCGCTTACTCGTCGTTTTCCAGTGGAAATAATTTTAGAAAATGCTTCCGGCCTTTATCTCGGAACGGTAGTTGATGTAAAAATTTCGGTCATGAAGTCCGTTGCCGGAGAAGTTGGCTCAATTCTTGTGCCACTATCTGCTTTAGAGGTTGGCCAAAACAGCAATAGTGTGATGATTGTTGAAAACAGCAAGGCTAAAAAAATTTCGGTTGAAGTTTTGGGAGTAATTGGAGATTTGGCAAAAGTTCGGATCACAAATTATCCGCCGCAAACTTTTATTATTATTGACGGAAACAAATTAGTGCGAGAAGGGGATTTGGTTTCTCCGGAAGTTGTCGTAGAAACCTCAATTGTTTCGGCAGTTATCAAAATCGTCGCCAGCAGCACTTTGCCTCAGCAAAAATAAATTAATTATTGTATGGATTTCAAATTTAATCTTCATCAACCAGACGAATTTAGTGATTTACCGGTGCCGCAAAAAACTGGGTTGCCGGATTCGTCGATTAAAGAAAATTTTTCCAGTGGGCATAAAAGTTCCGATCATTTATATTTGGAGAAATTAGAATTTGATCCAAACCTACGGAAGAGTTGGCTAAATTTTTTTATTACTCGTTTTCGAGTAGTAATCTTGTTGATTGCGGTTTTAACCGGTATTGGTGTTTATTCTTTTATGTCTTTGCCTCGCGAATCAAACCCAGAAGTAAAAATTCCGATTGCGGTTGTTTTTACCACTTATCCTGGCGCTTCGCCAACTGATATTGAAGAATTAATAACCAAAAAAGTAGAAACGGGAATTGCCGGTTTGAAAAATGTTAAGAAAATTACTTCCAATTCGTCTAATTCGGTTTCAGCGGTTACCGTTGAATTTGATGCTAAGGCCGATTTGGAGGACTCAATCCGCAAACTAAGAGATGCGGTCAATAATTTGAAAAAAGATTTGCCCAGTGATGCCAACGAGCCATTGGTGCAAGAAATATCTTTTGATGATACGCCGATTTGGGCTATTTCATTAACTGGCCCTTACGACGGCTTTACTCTTAGGCAGGCAGGAAATGATATTAAGGATGAATTAGAAAAAATTCCTGGAGTCCGTGAAGTGAGGGTTTCGGGGGGTGACGAAAGGGAATTTGAAATTGCTTATGACCCGCAAAAATTAAATATTTATGGAATTTCCGCCGATCAGGCAAATGCCGCCGTGAAGGGTTCTAATTTGGCAATTCCGGCTGGAAATTTTGAGTCGGAAAAATTTTACTATCCCGTGAGAATTGATGGCCGTTTTTTCAATGCTGAACAATTAGCTAATATTCCGTTGACTCATTCCGAAGAAGGGGCAATTATTTATTTGAAAGACGTAGCGGCAGTGAGTGAAAAAGCGATTGAAAAAAAAGTTTTTTCTCGTGCCTCAGTTAAAGGATCCGAACCTCAGGAGGATATAACAATCCAGGTTGTAAAAAAAACTGGCGGTTCAATCATTGATACCGTGGCAGATGCAAATACCGCGGTGCAAGAAACACTCAAGCGTTTGCCAGCTGGTCTAAGCTATGAAGTTTCTGTAGATTATGGAGAAATCATTGATAAAAATTTTAATCAATTGACTCATGATTTTATTTTGACTTTAATTTTAGTGTTTGCCGTTCTATTCCTGATTGTTGGGTTGAAAGAAGCCTTGGTTGCTGGCCTGGCGATTCCTTTGGTTTTTTTCGCTACTTTCGGCGTGATGTTGGGGACGGGAATTAGCTTGAATTTTTTATCAGTTTTTTCACTAATTCTTGCTCTTGGTCTGTTAGTTGATGATGCGATTGTCGTTGTTTCGGCGACCAAGCAGTATTTGAAATCAGGAAAATTTACTCCCGAAGAAGCAGTTTTGCTGGTGCTAAATGATTTTAAAGTGGTTTTAACGACAACCACTTTGACAACCGTTTGGGCTTTTTTGCCACTGCTGATGGCAACGGGAATTATTGGACAATTTATTAAATCAATTCCGATTACCGTTTCAGTTACTTTAATTTCATCTTTGATTATTGCCCTGATTATCAATCATCCTTTGGCTGCAGTTTTGGAGCGAGTGCGTCTAACAAAAAAATCTTTTTCCTTTTTGTTGTTCGGTTTAATTATTTTGGCTTTATCTTGGTTGTTCTTGCCAAATAAAATTATTGCTTTTTCTTTGACTCTTTTATTTTTGGTGCCAGTTTATGCTTTGATTCGTTGGTATCGTCGTAGCGGTCAGGAAAAGCTGGAACAAAATAGCGCGTTAGTCGCCGCTGAATGGGAAGATGATGAAATGATTAAGAAAAAATTACGTGAACAGGGGAGTGGTCACCATGGTTTTTTTGACCGTTTAATGCATGGGGTTATTAACTTCAATGCTGTCTTGCCGTTTTATGAAAAGAATCTGCGCCGTTTGTTGGCAACCAAACGTAGTCGCTTTTTAACTCTTGCTTTTACGTCACTATTATTTATTATTGCTGTTGCTTTGCCGGCAACCGGAATTGTAAAGACTGAATTTTTCCCTTCCTCAGATTCTGACTACCTCTATATTAATCTTGAAGCGCCCGCCGGACTAAAACTTGCGGAGAGTGATAAAATTGTGAGAGTGGTGGAAAGCCGTTTATTGAAATATCCCGAAATTACCAATTTCACAACAATTGTTGGATCGTCAGCTTCTGGTGATGGTTTTGGTGGTTCAAGCTCTTCACACCTCTCATCAATTTCAATCAGATTAGTTTCAAAAGAAAAGAGAAATATCAAATCCTACCTGCTCGCCAACAAAATTCGTGATGATCTTTCCGATATTCAAGAGGCAAAAATTACTGTGGAATCGCCCTCTGGCGGTCCGCCCTCTGGTGCTGCTTTTGAAGCAAGAATATCCGGCGAAGACCTCCAAACCCTGGACAAGATTGCCAATGATTTAAAGCCATTTCTTTCTTCTATTCCTGGGGTTGTTAATCCAAAAGTTTCATTAAAAGAATCGCCAGCTGACTACACCTTTGTTCTTGATCCAGCCCGGCTAGAACTTTATAGTTTGAATGCCGCTTATGTTGGGTCAACTTTGCGCTTAGCAATTTCCGGCGTGGAAGCCACCACTGTCTTACAAGACGGCAAAGAAATAAAAGTAATGGCACGTTTTGCGAAAGACAAAATTCCCGACCTGGAAGCAATCCAGGGCATTCAAATTCTTAATTTACGCAAACAGCCGGTTTTCTTAAAAGACGTTGCCAAAATAGAGTTGAAGCCTTCAGTGGAAACGATTACCAGAATTGATCAGAAGCGAGTGGTGTTGCTTTCGGCGGCGACCGATGGGCAGGCCAACACTGTCACGATTTTAGCGGAATTTCAAAAGCGGATGAAAGACTACCAAATGCCAGCTGGCTATACAATTTTTTATGGTGGCGAGAATGAACAAAACACCGAATCGGTTTATTCAATTCTTCAAGCGATGATTGTGGCAATTTTCTTGATTATCATCACTTTAATTATTCAGTTTAATTCTGTGAAAAAAGCCTTCGTGGTTTTGACGACCATCCCCTTGGCCTTAATTGGTGTTTTCTTCGGTTTGGCAATTGCGAGAATTAATTTGTCTTTTCCTGGTTTGATTGGGATTCTAGCACTCTTCGGAATTGTGGTGAAAAATGCGATTATCTTGGTTGATAAAATTAGCTTGAATTTGCATAGTGGCATTCCATTCTCTGAAGCGATAATTGATGCTGGAAAATCTCGTTTGGAAGCAATTTTTATTACTTCTATTTGCACGATTCTTGGTATTATTCCAATCACTTTTTCTGATGAAACTTGGCGCGCCCTGGGAGGGTCGGTTATCTTTGGTTTGATGCTGTCCTCGTTTTTGACTCTATTTATCGTGCCGACCTTGTTTATGTCTTTAGTTAAAGATAAAAAGAGAAATTATTAAGCAAAAGTTCTAATTAGAATATTTCAAAGCACCCCAAGGGGTGTTTTTGAATTTTCAGCCTTATTGTGATAAGATTAGATTAAATTTATGAGTGATTCCTTTTCTCCGCTTGCTTCCCGGGTTCGTCCAAGTAATCTCTTGGAGTTTATCGGGCAGGATGATTTGGTTGGTCCAAAAAGCTGGCTAGCCAGTGCAATCAAGGGCGACAATCTGCCCAGTTTAATCTTCTGGGGACCACCTGGGAGCGGCAAGACAACTTTAGCACTGATTATCGCCAAGGAAACAAAGGCGAATTTTGTGCAATTGTCAGCCGTGGAAAGCGGGATTAAGGATTTGAGATTAATTTTGGATCGGGCACGGGAAAACAGACGCCTTGGGACAAAAACCATTCTTTTCATTGATGAAATTCATCGCTGGAACAAAGCTCAGCAAGACGCGCTTCTGCCCCAGGTAGAAAACGGCACCATTTCCTTAATCGGAGCGACTACTGAGAACCCCAGCTTTTCAGTTAATGGCGCCTTATTGTCGCGGGCCAAAGTTTTAGTGTTAAAAACTTTAAGCAATCAGGAAATTATTAAAATTTTAGAACAAGCCCTGATTAAAGACCTTTCTAGCAAAGGGAAGGCTGAAAGAATCAATACTGAAGCCCTGGAAGTCATCACCGCTTTATCTGGAGGCGATGCCCGCCGCGCCCTTAATATTTTGGAAGATCTCATTTCTTTCGCTACTGGCAACAAAAAAATTACTGAGGAGATGATTAAGAAAATTGCTCTTCGCCCGATGCTTTCTCATGATCGGACGGGTGATGACCGCTATGACTTGATTTCCGCGCTCCACAAAACAATGCGTGGTGGCGATGCTGATGCCGCTATCTACTACCTTGCTCGTTTATTGGAGGCAGGAGAAGACCCTTTGTATGTTGCAAGACGGATGATTCGTTTTGCCAGTGAAGATATCGGTATTGCTAATAATAGTGCGCTTCTCTTGGCAAATGCCGTGTACGATGCTTGTCAAAAAATTGGCATGCCGGAATGCAAAGTTAATTTGGCTCATGCGGCAGTTTATCTTGCTAAATCACCAAAAAGTATCGTCGCCTATTTTGGTTATAATAAAGCGGCAGAAATTGTGGCCAAAAAAGGAACTTTGCCAATCCCTCTGCATATCCGTAATGCACCCACGAAATTGATGAAAAATCTCGGGTACGGGGAAGGTTACAAATATACACCACTTGATGGCAAATCCGACTTGGGCTATTTGCCGGAAGAAATAAAATCTGAAAAATTTATTTAATCTCAAAATATGAAAACCAAAACCTTATCTAACCAAGAACCGAAAGGAACCCGTGACTGGCTACCAGAAGAGTTCACAATTCGTCATTATATTTTTGAAACTTGGCGCAAAGTTTGTCGTCAGTATGGTTTTGAAGAATATCTGACTCCGCTTGTGGAATATGCCGAAGTTTATCGTGCAAAATCTGGCGAAGATATTGGCGGTAAAGAATTAGTTACCTTTGAAGATCTTGGTGGTCGTGAGCTTTGTATTCGTCCCGAAATGACCCCGTCGGTGACGCGGATGGTCTCCAAGGTCTATGCCGCTTCACCAAAGCCACTCAAACTTTTTTCTATTGCGAATTTTATGCGCAATGAAAAACCGCAACGAGGTCGCAATCGAGAATTTTGGCAATTAAATTGTGATATTTTTGGTAGCGAATCCGCAAATTCTGATCTTGAAGTTTTGCAATTATCTCTTGATATTATGAGAGAATTTGGTGCGCCAGAAGAGTCATTCAAATTATTTTTAAACAGTCGCCGACTTTTGGACGGCTTGCTCGTTCTTTGCGGAAAATTATCCAGTGAACAAAAAATGCATATTGTTCGCACTCTTGATAAATGGCAAAAGTTATCAAAGAAAGATCTGGAAGCTAGACTGGAAGAAGCTGGTTTAACAAAAAAGGTGATTGAAAAAGTTTTTACATTCATGAATAGTGAGACAATCAGCGAGCTGAAAAACAAGCTTCCCGAGTTATCTGGCAACCCTGGCTTGCTGGAAGTTGAAGAAAAGATTTTAGAATTAAATAATCTTGGTTACCATAATGTCTATTTTAATCCAGCGGTAATTCGCGGTTTTGATTATTATGACGGATTAATTTTGAAGTTTTTGACACCCACCCGGACAATAATCGTGCAATGTTTGGTGGTGGACGATATAATGGTTTAGCTGAACTTTTTGGTTCCGCTAGTTTTCCAGCCGTCGGGTTTGCCCCAGGAGATGAAACGACCAGATTATTTTTGGAATCCTGGAAATTATTGGGAGATAAATTTATTAAACAAAGAGAAATCTTTTATTTGCCGTTGTTGGATAATAATTTAATTTTTAAGGTCCATAAATTAGCTGGTGAATTAAGAAAGGAAGGAAAGGAGGTTCTGGTTGGTTTTGAGGTTCAAAAAATAAACAAATCCCTGGAATATGCAAATAAGAAGGGAATTTCTCAAGTAGTTATTTTTGGTTCAGAGGAAGCCGATTCTGGCCGATATAAAATAAAAAACATGAAAAGTGGCAAGGAAGAAAGCTGTAATTTATCGTGATATTGACACTAGATGATTTTTCGGTTATAATTTTGTAACAATAATAAAATATTAAATTTTCGCCAAGAACTACGCGACGAATGAGCGCGTATTTCTTTTTGTGAGACCATTTTGCTAGCTATTCGCTACCAAGTCTTAATCTTGCCAGGCTAAACTCCGAAACTATGGATATTAGAAACATTGCCATCATTGCCCACGTTGATCATGGGAAAACAACCTTAACCGACGCCCTGCTTCAGCAAGCGGGTTATGTTGTGGCAAGTATGGATTCCAACGCCTTGGAGCAAGAACGAGGAATCACAATTTATTCAAAAAATGCCAGCGTTGTCTATCAAGATACCAAAATTAATTTAGTGGATACTCCTGGACACGCCGATTTTAGCTCTGAAGTGGAGCGTATTTTGCGTTCAATTGATTGCGTTTTGCTTTTAGTGGATGCCCAAGAAGGGCCGATGCCTCAAACCAAATTTGTTTTGAAAAAATCTTTAGAATTAGGCTTGAAGCCGATTGTAGTAATCAATAAAATTGACAAGCCGGCTGCCCGTCCAGAAGTAGTTCAGGAAATGGTCTATGAATTATTTTTAGATCTTGGAGCAAATGATGAGCAATTAGATTTTCCGGTGGTTTTTGCTGCCGCCAAACAAGGTTTTGCTATTAATAACCTTGACGATGAACACAAAGATCTGGGCCCGTTGCTTGAAACAATTGTTGCTCATGTTCCTGCGGCCTCCAAGGAATCTGCTTCGGAATTACCTTTAGCCGCCCAACCATTTAATCTCGCTTATGATAATTTTCTCGGACGTTGTTCTATTTGCCGAGTTTATGAGGGAAGAATTATTTCCGGCCAAAACGTGGTAATTTTAAGCCATGATTTACCAGCTCGAACAGCAAAAATTACCAAACTTTTTACCTTTTCCGGGCTCGAAAGAAAAGAGGTGGAGTCTGCAGAAGCTGGCGATATTGTGATGGTTGCTGGTTTAGGGCAAATTAATATTGGTGACACCATTTGTGTTAGCGCCGATGCCGCTCCGTTACCAGCAATTAAAATTGACGAGCCAACTATCTGTCTAAATTTTTTAGTCAACAATTCACCATTTGCTGGCCGCGAAGGGAAGTATGTCACTAATCGTCAACTGAAGGAACGTCTTGAAAAAGAATTGGAAGTAAACGTCGGCTTGCGGGTTGATTTTTCAGACACCAATTTTTACAAAGTATATGGCCGGGGAGAATTGCATGTCGCTATTTTATTAGAAAATATGCGTCGCGAAGGCTATGAAATGCAAGTTTCTCAGCCGCAAGTAATTATTCGCGAAGAAGCTGATGGAAAATACGAACCGTTTGAAGAAATTACCATTGATATCCCAGAAGGCCTGTCCGGTATTGTGATTGAAAAAATGTCCAAGAGAAAAGGGAAAATGATTGATCTCCGCACTCACAATGGCCAGACGAGAATTCTATTTGAAATTCCAACTCGTGGTATTCTTGGTTATCGGAATGAATTTGTGGTTGATACTCGTGGCGAAGGAATTCTTTGCTCTCATTTCATTGGTTTTAAACCTCATGCTGGAGAAATTGAGCGTAGCGCTCTTGGCTCCATGGTTTCTATGATTGCTGGGAAGGCTCTTGCCTATTCTTTATGGAATCTTCAGGAAAGAGGAGTTCTTTATATTTCTCCAAACACCGAAGTTTATACTGGAATGGTCCTGGGAAATGTCGCCAAGGGGAATGATTTAGATGTCAATCCAATTAAAGGAAAGAAACTGACCAATGTTCGTGCTTCTGGAACTGATGAAGCGATTCAACTGACCCCACCTTGGGATATCACCCTTGAAAGAGGTTTGAGTATTATGAATGAGGATGAATATCTGGAAGTAACTCCGCACAATATTCGTTTGAGAAAACAAAATTTAAGAAAATAAAAAATAACAATTAATTTCATTAACAATTAAAAAAGGAGGAAGTTTTGGACGATTATATTTTTGAGTATTTAATTCGCATGGTAAGAACGCGGATTAAAATCGTCGTTTTTGATTTTGACGGAATTTTAGTTGATTCTGTTGAAAAATCAAAATCAATTATTATTAATGTTGCGAAAAAACATGGACAGAAAATAAAAATGTCCAACTTGAATCAATACAATGGTTTGAGGTGGCCGGATTTATTTCCGCTCCTGGGAGAAAAATTAAATTGGTCAAAAGAATTGACCGATTTAATTCAAGAGGAAAGCACTAAAGAGGCTTTGAATACCTCTTTTTTAGTGCCAGATTATTTATTGGCAAGAATAAAAAAATTAAAAAAGCAAAATTTAAAAGTGGGTATTTTAACTAATCGGACATTTAGTTCGCTGGAAAGCGCTTCAGTGTTATCTGGGATTAATTTAGATTTGTTTGATTTTATTGGTACTGCCGACAATTTAAATCATTGTAAGCCGTCTCCAAGAGTTTGGGACGATTTACAAAAAAAAGGAGAAATTCAATGCATTGAGCATGTCTTATTTATTGGCGATTCTCGGACAGACCTATTATCTGCCAAACATGAGATGTTCCCAATAATTTTTTTTGGTGTCAATAATCGTCAAGAATTTTCCGAAGAAGAACTCTCAAATTATTGTCTATTCAAAGACGCTAACTCAGCTGTAGATTTC
>CAYSIJ010000017.1:16677-19825 GCA_964431155.1 uncultured Gammaproteobacteria bacterium | reverse complement strand
TGTATAGTTTTCAAAAGAAAGATGCCGAGGCTTTGGTCGCCTTCAAGGAGTGCACCCGGCTAGATGGCTTGGAATATGCCACAAATCCTAATCTTTTGTTGAGTGCCGCCAGCTCTAGTTTGGCAAACGGTGATTTTCAGCAGGGGATAAAATACGTGAAACAGCTCACCGTCCTAATGCCTAATGATTATCGCTTGTTTGTGAAACTGGCCCGGATGTATGAGGGCGCTGGTTATTATGAAAATGCAATTATGGCCGCCCAAAGAGTGGGTGAACTAGAACCAACTCTCGCCTCGGATTCGGCTTTATATATCAAACAATTAGAAATGAAAATTTCTCCAAAAAAATAAAATTTATTTTCTCTTGAGCTTTTCGTAAAAGTTTCTTTATGCCTCCAGTGCTATGCTGGAGGCATATTTTTTTATTGGCGTTTTTGCCTCTTAATCTTATGGGAAAATTAAAAATCTTTTGTTCGTGGTTAAAAAAATGGCGTTATTTTTTGGCGTCAATTGTTTTTTTCTTCGTTCTAATTTCAATGTTCATTTATTCGGTAGCTGGAAATTTCTGGCTGAAGTATCCTTTGTTTTTAAAAACGCCACTTGCTTTTCAAAAACTTAGCTTGTCAGCCTTTGAAGAACCACTTTGTCATGAAGATTGCTCTCTGAGGCGTTTAGTCGCGCGTGGCGTGCTGGTTGAATCTTTAAAAAATGGCAATCAGAAAACAGCTCAAAAAATTATTAGCACTCTCAATGACCAAAACGAAAATTTAGCTTTCAAGTTAGAGCTTTTGAAGGCTTGGCGCGAAGCATTTGGTTCGGAAAATCCATCACTAGAATTGTTAGCGGTTTTTCAAAATAGTGAAGATGCCGAGCTTCGCAGTTTCTTCCAAAAAAATTTCAACTTGCCGCTGTCATCTTGGCGCGATGAAGAAAGGCTCCGGGTCGTTGATGAAAAATTAACAGAAGAAAAGCGTGCTCAAGCCCTAGTTTTATTGGCTAGCAAAGACCCAGAATTTTTTTCTTGGTCAAAAGAGAAAAAGCTAATTGATGATAAAAAATTATTAACGCCTTATTTGCGGGCCTTACTTTCTTTGTCCGATAAAGTCCTAATCTCTCCAGATTTTTTTGAAAAAATTTGGCCGCGCCTGTTAGTTGGCACGGAACAGGAAAAAAATCTTGCCATTTTTTTGGCGCGCGCAAATTTTAATCAATCTGAAAGCATTGCTGAAAAATTTTTAATTAAAGTCCTTTCTTCGGCGGAATTTAGTCCGTTTTCCCGCTATTTTGCGGCGGAAATTCTTAATCAGCAAAGTGGAAAAAAAGATTTTTTGGTGCCAGAAATCAAAGAGCAGGATTGGGAAAACTATTTATCCCAAGAAAATTTATAAATTGAAAATAAATAAATTATGAAAAAATATTTGATAATTTTTTTCGCCCTGGTTCTTCCGGTAGTTCTTTTCTGGCCGCGCGAAGCTCGGGCGATGCCTCTGGGGTCTTTGCTTTATCGCACTTCCTCCGAGGGGAAAATGTATGGCTATAGCGGGCTGGATTTGATAAAAGTGGAGTATGGAGTTTTGACTCATCTTTACACGGGCCATGTTGGAATTTATGTCGGTCAAGAAAATGGCGTTGATTATGTTGTTGAAGCCTTGGCAAATGGCGTTGTGAAAACTCCGGCCAAGAATTTTGTTAATCGTCAAAACGGTGAAGTATTAATCGGCGCCCGTTTGCCGATAAAAGCCAGTCCCTTAGAAAGAGCAACTGCCGTTTTATTGGCAAAGAATATCGCCGCGACAGCGCCAGCTTATGATTTTGATTTTTACACTCAGAAAGGGCCGGGAAGCGGACAGTGGATTTGCTCAGGTTTGGCAGAAAAAATTTATGAAAGCTCAAACACTGGCAATCCCTATGATTTGCGCACCTTGCAGTATGACCCTAGTAAATATGGGGTAAATATTACGCCTGATGGTTTTGATGATCAAACCATAGTCAACCCTTTCGGTGATGTTTTGTCTCAAACCAAAGAATTTTCCAAAATCGCCGCTCGTGATCAAATGTTAATTCCCGCCGCCGAAAAATTTGGTTACAACGTTGGTATTGAAAAAGACGGCAAGCGCTATCTTTTTATTCCTTTTACCCAATTTTCTCAATCCAGTTTGGCAAGTGTGACGCCAGATATTGTTTTGGAAAGTAATTTTAAAGACCAAGAAATTAGAGGCAAACAGCCAACCCTGAAATTAATTGTGAAATGGAGTTTTGTGAATAATCCTTTTTCCAGTATTCGTTTATTAGTAAAGAAAATCACCACTAGTATTTTTCCTCAGCCAGTAATTGCCAGTGGAATTAGCACTTCCACTGTTTCCACTAACTCTTTAAATATTATGCCCGACGTTGTCCAATCGGAAACTGATTGGAACTCGCTCTTTCCCAATCCAAATTATCAAATTATTGAAAATTCTTCTTCCACCAATAAAAAGCCACCAGCCACCACTACACCGAAATATGACAATAACCCGGAAGTGGCAAGGGTAATTGATGGCGACACTTTCGTTTTAAAGGATGGCCGAAAAGTTCGTTATCTAGATGTTGATGCGCCAGAAATTGCTTCAGCATCCCGCAAAACCACTGAATGTCGCGGCCCAGAAGCCACCGAACTAAACAAACAGCTTTTGTCCTCGGGAAAATTAATTCTCGTTCCCGATCCGCTGGCCAAGAAAGATTCTTATTCTCGCTGGTTGTTTTATGTCTATCTTCAAAAATCCGATGGTTCATTAATTTTTGCTAATCAGGCTTTGGTGGAATCTGGTCTGGCCGACCCCTATCTTTGTCCACCAAACAAGCCATCCTGTCCGGAAACTGGTGATTTGGTTCGTTGGCAAATTATCAAAGAAGCGGGGGTTCGAGCAGCTGCCACTCGTGCCGGGTTTCTTGCAGTTTGCGCTGCCGAAAAAGCCGCCGAAAAAGATAAAGACAAGGCCACTACTACGCCGCCGATAGTTGTGCCGCCAAAAATTAATACCACCACGCCGACCAGCACAATACCAGTCGCCACTACCACCCCTACCACCACCACAAAAATTGCCACCACCACAAAAGCAAAAACAAGCACCACTCCTCCAACAGCCACGAAACCAGCCACAAACCAAAAT
>CAYSIJ010000017.1:14164-16667 GCA_964431155.1 uncultured Gammaproteobacteria bacterium | reverse complement strand
CGTTTTGGCTTCACCAATTATTACCAAATTTTTTTCTAGCGGTGATAATCATTGGTTGGAGCTGTTTAATCCAAACAGCCAAGCCTTTGATTTATCAGCTTATAATTACCGTTTAGAAAAAACAAAAACCGCTCTTGATCCAGCAATTATGCTTCGTTTTTCAGAAGCTAGTGATTTGCAATATTCTGCCGGAAGTTTGATTGCGCCGCGGGGAAACTTTTTGGTTGTTGGCTCAAAGTCTGAACAATCTTGGCTTTCCAAGGCCAATGCCGTTGCTTTAAATCCCGATTTTACTTGGGGAAAAAGCGGTTATACTTTCTACTCCGGTCTTAATCCGATTTCTGCTCCTGATGATTCAGATATTGTGGAGAAAATTGGCTTTGGCGCTGATGCCCTTTATTTTTCCGCCACCTCTGCCCCCGCCTTATTGGACGATAGCTATCTCGGGAGAATAAAAAAATCTGACGGCAGTTTTTCCGATTCTGGAAATAATTTTTTGGATTTTCAACTCTTTTCTTTGAGTCCGAACACCCCTTCATCAACCTCTTCTTCAACCGCTAGCACCACGCCAAACAATGAACCCACTCCTTCCTCCACCCCAACCAGTACTGAACCGGTAGCCTCTAGCACCCCAACCAGCACCCCAATTATTACGCCAACTAGCACGCCGCCGGTTATTGGACCAGTAGTTTCTAGCAGTACAATCGCGACCGACTCTTCTGATTTGACTGATGTCTGGCATTTTGATGATTGTGAAGGGAATTACGCCAAAAACAGTCTGCAACCAGCCAATTTAATTACTTTACCAAATGACTATCTTTTTGATTTTGGTAAAAATGGTTGTGCTTTAAAATTAACCAACAGTTCTTCGGCAACCAACGTTTCTTTCGGCACGCCCTTATCTTTGGATGAAGCCAGTTTCGCTTTTTATTATTTAGCAAAGCCTGGTGCTCGCTTATCTTTTGCTCTTAATCAAACAAGTGCTAATTCAATCAAAGTAAACCTCAAAGAAAGTGGCTTGAGTTATTCTGGCAATGGTTTTTCTGGTACCAGTTCGCTAGCCTTAATTGCTGATGAGGGGTGGCATCAAATTGTTGCTACTTTTGATTCTCAAAGTAAATTAGTAATTTTTTATCAAGACGGACAGGAAGTTTCTCGGCTCGCCTATCCTGAATCCCTAGTTTTGGCGGACTTTGCTTTATCTGGCTATAATATTTTAGTTGATGAATTAGCTTTTTGGCATCGTCCATTATTATCGGCAGAACTACTTGGTTTTTTTCAGATAGGTAAACCTTTTTACACCTCGGATCTCTACAACCCCTTAATGACCCCTCAGAAAGCCTATTATTGGCATTTAGGAGAAGTTGAATCACGATTCCGTTGGAATGACCAACCAAAAAGAAAAGTTTTACCAGCCGATTTTATGCCGCGCGATTTTTCTTATGAGTTTTGGTGGCGTAATAGTTCTTATCCAGAGGATGGCCGAATTGTTGCCGCTCTTTTGAGTGGCGAAGATTCTTTGGTGGCTAGTGTTATTTCTCTTTGGTACTCACGTTGGAATTTTAGTCCCCAAGGAGGACTGCTTTATAGCAATGATCCATTTATTCCCACGAATAATTCTTGGCATCATTTTGCCTTAACTTATAATTCTCAAGAAATGAGAGTGCGTTGGTATATTGATGGGAAAGAGGTTTTTTCCCGCTTGGCGGTTTGGCTTAAAAAGCCAGTTAAGGAAATCATGATTAAAGCTGAAAATTATCCTTTTCAGCTCAGCGACTTTAGTCTTTGGGAGGGAGCCCTCTCTCAGTCAGCGGTTCAGGAGTTGGTGAACCTTGGTCGCCCAATGTCTGGCCAATAATTAAGATAAAACCCCGTTTTTACGGGGTTTTTTCTTAATAAATTTGCTTTTTTGGGAGTTTTCTTGTACGATGGGAGTGTTAGAAGGGCAAGTGGGCGGTTGCGCTGGACTATTTTGGTACAGTGAGGAAAGTCCGGACTTCGTGAAAAGATAGTGGATAATGTCCACCAGGGGAGACCCTAGGGAAAGTGCCACAGAGACAATACTAATCCGCCCTGTGCGGATGAAAGGTGAAAAGTTACTCGGTGTTGATAAAACGACTACGAGTTTCGGCCGTCGGTGACGGCGTGCCGCGGTAAACCCTATCTGGAGCAAGAGCAAACCCCGTTTTACGGGGAAAAAGTAGCTCGCTTGATCTGATAAGCAATTATCAGGCTAGATAAATAGCCGTCCGATGAGGTTCGTCCTCGTTGACAGAATCCGGCTTATAGCTTGCCCAACCCTAACTTTTTTATTTACTTTTTATGAAAATCAAAAAACCCGAGTTGTTTTTTTCTTTTGTTTTGGTGCCGATTGATTATTTAATGCTCGTCTTGGCAGGAATCAGCGCTTATTATTTGCGTTTCGCTAGTTTTTATCGCGAAATTCGGCCAGTGATTTTTAATTTACCCTTTAGCGACTATTTGCGCTCACTTCTTTTGGTCG
>CAYSIJ010000017.1:3957-14128 GCA_964431155.1 uncultured Gammaproteobacteria bacterium | reverse complement strand
AACCGTGCAGGAATTAGCCAAAGTTTTTTTGGCTTGTTCCACCTGCTTTGCCTTGATTGCGATTTATATTTTTTTCCGCCGCGAACTTTTTGATTCGCGGTTTATTGTTTTGGTCGGCTGGGTGTTGGCGGTGTTTTATCTTAGTTTTGCTCATATTATAATTCGTTTTTTGCAAAGAAAATCATTTTTGTTCGGTTGGGGAGTAAAGAAAATTATGATTGTCGGGAATGGCAAAACAGCGGACAATTTTATCCACGATTTTTCCGCCAACCGCCGTTTTGGTTATGATGTTGTAAAGCGGGTGCGCGATTTTTCGTTGGAAGCTTCTCAGGAGGTGGCAGAGGCTATTACTGGCAAACGGGTAGATGAAATAATTCAATGTGATCCGAATCTCAGCAAGGCCGAGCTCGTTCGCCTTTATGACTTTGCTAATGAAAATCATATCACTTTCAAATACGTTGCCGATCTTTTGGGAATAAAAGTTTTGCGCAATGAGGTTGTAGATATTGATGGGGTGCCAGTCGTGGAAGTGAAGCGAACCACCCTGGAGGGGTGGGGCAAGATTGTGAAGAGAACTATGGATATTGTTGGCTCTGGCTTATTAATTATTATTTTTTCTCCAGTTTTATTGTTAGTTGCCATAGCAATTAAACTTGATAGTCGCGGTCCGGTTTTTTTCTCACACTGCGATGACGGGTCTCCTGTGACTCGCGTGGGAGAGGGCGGAAAACTTTGCAATTATTTTAAATGTCGTTCAATGATTCCTAATTCCGATAACATGCGTTATCAAGAATTAGCCGACCGAAATTTGCGTTCCGATGGCCCGATGGTAAAAATAAAAGATGATCCACGTGTGACGCGGGTCGGTCAGATTATCCGCCGTTGGTCGCTTGATGAATTACCAGAATTATTTCTAGTGTTTATCGGCCGAATGAGTCTTGTTGGTCCACGTCCACATTTGCCGGAAGAAGTAGCAAAGTATGAACACCATCATCGAAAATCCCTCACCATCAAGCCAGGTATCACTGGAATGGCTCAAATTTCCGGCCGTAGTGACTTGCTGTTTGAAGAAGAAGTGAAGTTGGATGTTTTCTATATTGAAAACTGGTCACTGCTTCTTGATTTTACAATTTTGTTTAAAACACCGCTTGCCGTTTTGAAACATCGCGATGCGGAATAAAATAATATGAAAGTCGCGCTCATCCACGACCACCTTGCTCAAGACGGCGGTGCTGAAAAAGTGCTCGCTGTTTTTGCGGAAATGTACCCCGAGGCCAAAATCTATACCCTGCTTTATGAGCAAAAAAATATCAACCACTTAAAAGGCCATGAAATTGATACTTCAATCATTCAGCGCCTGCCTGGCGGCGTGAAGCATTATCGCTGGTATCTTCAGTTCATGCCGATGGCCGTGGAGTTTTTCGATTTACGCGAATTTGATTTGGTAATTTCTGACACCAGTTCTTTTGCCAAAGGGGTAATTACTCTGCCGGATACGCTTCATATTTGCTATTGCCACACGCCAACTCGTTATCTTTGGAGCGATACGCATCAATACTTGAATGAGCTGAAATACAATAAATTTTTTAAGAAAATTATTGGTCTAGTTCTTAATCGTTTGCGGCTTTGGGATTTCAATGCCGCTCAAAGGGTTGATTATTTTATTGCTAATTCCCGAATGGTTGCCGGGAGAATCAGAAAGTATTATCGCCGTGATAGCCAAGTAATTTATCCACCGGTAGAAACAACAAAATTTTCCATTGCTGAGAAAACGCCAACAGGAAGCGACTCTTATTTTTTGGCCGGTTGCCGTCTGGTGCCTTATAAGCGGATAGATTTAGTAATTGAGGCTTTTAATTTGTTGGGCGACGGCTATAACCTAAAAATTTTTGGCGATGGTCTTGATGAAAAAAGATTAAAAAAAATAGCGAACGAAAACCCGCGTATTGAATTTCTGGGTCGAGTAAGCGACGAAGAAAAAGCAAAGCTTTATCAAAACGCTTTAGCTTTTATTAACCCTCAAGAAGAAGATTTTGGCATCACTCCTGTTGAATCAATGGCAAGCGGTCGTCCAGCGATTGCCTACCGCAAGGGAGGAGTATTGGAAACGGTTATTGACGGTCAGACTGGTTTATTTTTTGATAAACAAACTGCTGAATCACTGGTTGACGTTTTGCGCCGTTTTAAAAGCGAAGATTTTAATCCACAAGCAATCAGATTGCACGCCGAAAAGTTTTCAGTAGCAAATTTCCGGGAACAGATTGAGAAGTTTATTGCTGAAAAAAAAGCTTAATTATGAAAATTGGCGTAGACATCAGGGCTTTAATGGACGAACGCTATAGCGGCGTGTCCGCTTATGCTGAGCAATTACTCCGAGAAATTATCCGCCAAGATCAAAAAAACGAATACTATCTTTTTTATAATTCCTTCCATAATCTTTCCGGGAGATTTTCTTCTTGGGAAAGCGAAAGGGTAAAAATAATTGGAACTCACTTTCCGAACAAAATTTTCAATTATGGCCTCCAAAAAATATTTGGCTGGCCTTTTTTGGATAAAATTCTTGGCGGAGTAGATATTTTTTGGTCGCCGCATTTTAATTTTTCAAGTTTTTCCAAAGATTCAAAAAATATTTTAACCGTTCATGATTTGTCTTTTTTGCGCACCCCAGAATTTTTTTCTTGGCGGAAAAACTGTTGGCATCTTTTACTGGGGGTAAGGAATTTAATAAAAAAGGCCGACACAATCGTGGCGATTTCCGAAAATACCAAATTAGATTTGATTGATATTTTTGGCGTTTCGGCTGAAAAAATAAAAGTAATTTACTCTGGTTTAAATCTGCCAAAAGCTGAATTTTCATTCACTGGAGAGCAGTCTTTCGTCAATAAAAATAAGCTAAAAACCGGTTTTATTTTGTCGGTTGGCAATATTGAGCCACGCAAGAATTTGGACGGGCTAATTAAGGCCTACGATATTTTGCGAGAAAGTAATCCTAGTATCAAAAACCAATTAGTGTTAGCAGGTGCTCCCGGCTGGCGAAATAAGCATATCTATCAAGCTGCCAAGAAATCAAAATTTTCTGATAGTATTATTTTTACTGGTTATGTCAGCGAAAGTGAAAAGATATATCTTTATCATAACGCGAAAGTTTTTGTCTTTCCTTCATTTTATGAAGGCTTTGGCTTTCCGCCTTTGGAAGCAATGTCTTATGGCTTACCAGTAGTGGCCTCTAATACTTCTTCTATTCCCGAGGTCGTTGGCGATTGTGCTTTGCTGGTTAATCCGGTTTTTCCTAGTGAAATCGCTTCAGCTTTGGAAATAATTTTAACCGATGAAAAAGTGAGGGAAAAATATCAAGAAGCTGGCAAAGAAAGATTGGCTTTATTTTCTTGGGAAAAGACGGCGGCTGAATATTTAAAATTATTTTCCAATGTTCAATCTTAAACCGAAAAAGAAAAAAATATTAGTTGCAATGTCTGGTGGCGTTGATTCCAGCGTTGCCGCACAGCTCCTGGTAAATCAAGGTCATCAAGTCGCTGGCGTCTTTTTGCGTTTCTGGAAAGATCCCCAAGCCGCACCGACTGAAGAAAACAAATGCTGTTCTTTGCAATCTTTTCTTGATGCGAAAGCGGTTTGTGGCAAAATTGGTATTCCTCTTTATTCTTTTGATTTTTCTGAGCCATTTAAAAAAGAAGTCGTTGATTATTTTTTGGATTCGTATGCGCACGGTGAAACGCCAAATCCCTGTGTTCGTTGCAATCGAAAAATAAAACTCGGTCGCTTACTAGAAATGATGGCTGGTTTGGATTTTGAATATCTGGCAACTGGCCATTATGCAATAATTAAACATGGAAAACACGAATCAAAACTTTATCGCGCCAAGGACAGCACCAAGGACCAATCTTATTTTTTGTATTCTTTTAATCAAGAAAAATTAAAGAAACTTTTATTTCCCCTTGGTAACTTAAAGAAAACGGAGGTGAGAAAATTGGCAGAAAAATTTGACTTGCCAACCGCCAGCAAACAAGAAAGTCAAGATATTTGTTTTCTTTCCGGCGCTCATCAAGATTTTCTAAAAAGATATTTAACCTTAAAACCGGGGCCGATAAAAATTTTAGAAACCGAAGAAATTATCGGTGAGCATCAAGGATTGCCACTTTATACAATTGGTCAAAGGAAGGGAATTGAAATTGGCGGCACTGGCCCATTCTACGCCGCGAAACTGGATTACGAAACCAACACATTATTTGTCGTCAAAGACTGGAATGGAAAACTGTTATATCGTTTAGAGTGTGTTGCTCGTGATTTGATTTGGTGCGGGGAGGTACCGAAAAAAAACTTCAGCTGTCTGGCAGTTATTCGTTATGGGCACCCAGCGGAAGTGTGTCGAGTAGAAATTAATGGCGATAGCGTGAAGGTGCAATTTAAAAAACCGCAACGTGCTGTAACCCCTGGGCAAAGTATTGTTTTCTATCAAAAAACCCGTGTTTTGGGCGGTGGAATAATCAATTAGTTTTTGTTATACTGGGAGTCGTATTTATAAACTATTGATAATATTTTTATGGCTCAAGATTTGAAAACTATCTTTATTCGCTTGGAAGAATACAAAGCGCGCCGCCGCGAATTGAAAAGTCGTTATCGCGACGCTCTTTCGGTTAATGGTGAATATCAAAAAGCAATTGACGACCTGGAAGTACTAAAAGCTAATAAGAAAAAAATTGAATCTAGTGTCCAGAGCGAGTTTAAAGAAGAATTTGATCAGTTGGAGGGTTTGAAATTACATATCGCCAGCGACTCCCAACTTCTTAGCGATTTGGCGATTAATCAGCTGGTAAAAGGTGAATTAGTAAAGATTATTGACGATAATCAAACTGAATATGAACCGCAATTTTCGGTGAAATTCAAGAAAATGAAATAAAATTGGGGCATCAAAGAGAGGGGGGCCAAATCGGCCTCCTTTTATTGATTTTTTATAATTTTAGGTTTAAAGTATGGATAGTAACTTAAAAATCTTAAAATTATGAAAACCAAGGAAAGACTTGAAAAAGAGCAAGAAGCTTCTAGGCTTTTTAATCTTTTGGATAATAAAACCTGTCTAGAATCTATAGCGGCGCTTCATGATTTATTGAAATTTCCAAAAGATTTTTTTTCGGCCAATGAACTGAAAAGGCTTTCATCTTGCGGTAATAAAAAATTTGAAGCATTTGCCATTTTATTTCAAGTAAAAAACTCTTAAAAAAGACGATCATAATTTGACCGTCTTTTTGCTTTTTTAATAAAAAAGCTAGGGCAAAACAAAAAAAAGAAAACCATTGAGGTTTTCTTTTTCTCGTTTGTGCCGCGAGAGGGAATCGAACCCTCACAAGATTTCTCTTACACGAGTTTGAGTCGTGCGCGTCTACCAGTTCCGCCATCGCGGCATTTTTAAAACATTTTTATTATAAAGACAAAAAATTAAATTGTCAAAGACATATTTATTGTCTATAATGTAGTCATAAAAACTTTATCAATTATGGGAAAAATCATTACTGTTGTCAATCAAAAAGGGGGCGTAGGCAAAACCACCACTGCTGTTAATTTGGGGGCTTATTTGGCTAATTTTGGCAAAAATGTTCTCCTGATTGATACTGATCCGCAAGCCAATGCTACTTCTGGGCTCGGAATTGAGCATCGCAAACTTGAAGCTGGAATTTATGAGGCCCTTTTGGGACAACAAACTATTCATAAAATCATTAAACGTACTCTTCAAGAACGCTATTTTATTGCGCCAGCGACTCTTTCTTTGGCTGGAGCGGGAGTGGAAATGATTTCTCTAGAAGATCGAGAATTTCGTTTGGCTAATATTTTGTCGGAAATCAAGGATGATTATGACTTTATCATTATTGACGGTCCGCCATCTCTTGGACTGTTGACCGTCAACACGATGGTTGCTGCCGATGAGATTTTGATTCCGATTCAAAGTGAATATTTCGCTCTTGAAGGCCTCGGGCAGTTGCTAGAGACAATTACTCTTGTTAAAGAAAATTTAAAACCCGAATTAGAAATTCTTGGCGCAGTGATTACCATGTTTGATAAACGCAACAAACTCTCGGAAGCAGTGATGGATGATTTGTATCAGTTTTTTCCAAACCGTATTTTTCGTTCAGTTATTCCGCGTTCAGTCCGCTTAGCAGAAGCACCAAGTTATGGCCGAACTATTTTACAATATGATCCAAAATCTCGCGGCGGAAAAGCCTATGAAAATCTGGCGCGTGAATTGTTAAGTTTAGAACGCTAATCAAAAATAATAACAAAAAATATATGCCACAAGGCTTAGGGAGGGGACTTGGTTCTTTGATTCCCAAAAAAACTTTTACGGAAAATGATAATTTTTCTGCCAGATCTTCTTTTTCTGAAGAGCCTTTGGCGGTTTTAAGCGACAAAGATCGGATTCGTCGTCTTGACCCGAATTTGGTTGTTCCCAACCCCCATCAACCCCGCCGTCATTTTTCCGAAGAATCTTTACGCGATTTAATGGAGTCCATTCGTCAGCATGGAATTTTACAGCCGATTGTGGTTACCAAAATTGGCGACCAATATGAATTGATTGCTGGTGAAAGGCGTTTGCGTAGTGTAAAAGCTCTGGGGTTGTCAGAAATTCCGGCAATTGTTCGAGAGGCAGATGAACAAAAAAAATTAGAATGGGCTTTGATTGAAAATTTACAGCGAGAAAATTTGAACTCCGTGGAAACTGCTATCGCCTACCAAGCCTTAATTGATCAGTTTAATTTAACCCAAGAGGAGCTTGCCAAACGAGTTGGAAAAGCCCGTTCCAGTGTGGCTAACGCCTTGCGTTTTTTGTCCTTGCCAGAAGAAATTCAACGAGCTTTGGCCGATGGACGAATCTCTGAAGGACATGCCAAATATTTATTAGGAATTGAAAATGAAGCTCAGCAAATAAACCTTTTCAAAAAAATCTTGCGTCAAAATTGGACAGTCAGTGAAACTGACCGAGCAATCAAACAGCTCGGTGGCACTAAAGCGGCAAAAACAAAAACCAACAATGACCAAGAAATTGAAGCTGAACTGAGAACAGTTTTGGGCACCAAAGTAGAAATTCGTCGCCAGGGACGCGGTGGGCAGATTATGGTTTATTTTTATAGCGACGAAGAATTAAAAGATTTCATCACCAAATTAAAATCATAAAAATCATTCGGTGAATCAATTTATGCCTTTTGTCCATCTTCACAATCACACGCACTATTCCTTGCTCGACGGTCTAACCAAGATCGACGAGCTTGTTAATTTGGCCAAGGAAGATGGAGCCCCAGCGGTAGCGATTACCGACCATGGCGTTATGTATGGCGCCATTGAGTTTTATCAGAAATGCAAAAAGGCAGGAATCAAGCCGATTATCGGTGTTGAGGCTTATTTGGCATCAGCTTCTCGCCACGACAAAAATACGCGTGCTGATGGCCGCAGCTATCACCTGTTGTTGTTGGCGCGGAATAATGATGGTTATCGCAATCTCATTAAACTCACTTCACTTGCGCACTTGGAAGGCTTTTATTATAAACCACGGATTGACTGGGAGTTACTTGAACAATATCACGATGGGCTAATTGCTTGCTCAGCCTGTCTTGGCGGGGAAATTCCAAAATTGATTTTAGCGGAAAAATTTGAGCAGGCGAAAAAAAGAATTTTAGAATATCAGGAGTTGTTCGGTGCCGGAAATTATTATTTGGAAATCATGGATCACCCGGAGCTGGTTGAAATGGAGACGGTTAACAACAAGTTAATTGAATTTTCAAAAGAATTAGGAGTACCCCTGGTTGCTACTAATGATATCCATTATTTGAAGAAAGATGATGATGAGGCGCAAGATATTTTGCTTTGCATCCAAAATAAGAAAAAAAAGACTGATACTGATCGGATGAGCATGATGGGCGGAAATTATTCTTATCGCTTGGCGAAAGAGATGGAGGAGGCCTTTGCCCATGTGCCAGAAGCTCTTGAGAATACTTTGAAAATTGCCGAAAGATGCAATGTGGAAATTGAACTCGGAAACATCCAATTGCCCCATTTCAATGTGCCAGAAGGTTACAGCGGCAATTCTTATTTGCGTTTTCTTTGCGAGGAGGGAATAAAAAAGCGCTACTTGGATGGATTGTCCGGCGAAGAAGAAAAAATAATTCGCAGCCGAATGGACTATGAGTTGTCCGTAGTAGAAAAAATGGGCTGGCCATCATACTTTTTAATTGTCGCTGATTTTGTGAATTGGGCCAAAGACCGCGGGATAGTTGTTGGCAGTGCCGCCGGGTCAATTGTTTGTTATTTGACCGGGATTACCAACCTTGATCCAATCAAGTACGATTTGTTGTTTGAAAGATTTCTAAATCCCGAAAGAATTTCCATGCCCGATATTGATTTGGATTTTGCTGATACTCGTCGCGGTGAAGTTTTGAGTTATGTTGCCGAAAAGTACGGTGCCGATCATGTTGCGCAGATTATTACTTTTGGAACTATGGCTTCGCGGGCGGCGGTGCGTGACGCTGGGCGAGTTTTGGGTGAGCCGTATGAATTATGCGATCGGATTTCCAAGGCAATTCCGATGAAGTTTGATATTTCCGGATCCATAAAATCAGTACCAGAATTCAGAGAGATTTATGAGAATGATTTGGCAGCCAAGCGAGTGGTTGACTATGCTAAGAGGTTGGAGGGCGTCGCTAGACATTCTTCCACACATGCCTGCGGTGTTTTAATTACCGATAAACCATTAACGGAGTATGTACCAATTCAATACGCTTCTTCTTCTGATAAAAGTATTATCTCCCAATACTCTCTGCATCCGGTTGAAGATCTTGGTTTATTGAAAATGGATTTTCTTGGTTTGAAAAACCTAACGATTATTGAATCAGCCTTGAAAATTATCAAAAATACCCGCGGTTTGAAAGTAGATATTGATCAGATTCCTCTGGGCGATGAAGCAACTTTTAGGTTATTTCAGCGAGCAGAAACTACTGGCGTTTTCCAATTTGAATCCTCGGGGATGAAACGTTATTTAAGGGATTTGAAGCCTTCGGTTTTTGAAGATATTATTGCCATGGTTGCTTTGTATCGTCCCGGTCCGATGGAATGGATTCCTGATTATATTTCCGGGAAACATCAAACCAAGCAGGTTGTTTATCTTCATCCAAAATTGGAACCGATTTTAGATAAGACATATGGTGTTGCGATTTATCAAGAGCAAGTAATGCAAATCGCTCGCGATCTCGCTGGCTTCACCATGGGGCAGGCCGATGTTTTGCGCAAAGCGATGGGTAAAAAAATCCCTGCCTTACTTGCCGAACAGAAAGAAAAATTTGTGGAAGGCTGTGTCAAAAACGGCATCCATTTGGAATTAGCAGAAAAAGTTTTTTCATTTATTGAGCCTTTTGCTGGCTATGGTTTTAATCGTAGCCACGCAGCTTGCTACGCGATGATTGGTTACCAGACAGCTTATTTGAAGGCTCACTGGCCGGTAGAATTCATGGCGGCCTTGCTCACTTCTGACCAGCACGATACTGACCGTATTTCTATTGAGATTGATGAATGCAAAAACATGGGAATAAAGATTATGGCGCCAGACATCAATGAGTCTTTTGCTTCCTTCACAGTAGTTACTCCTGGCACTGCCAGCAATGAAGTAGTAGCGGAAAATGAAAAAATTGACACCATTCGTTTTGGTTTGAATGCCGTGAAAAACATCGGCGAGCATATCGTTGAAGTGATTATTAGTGAACGCAAAGAAAATGGGCCGTTCAAAACGCTATTGGATTTTCTAGAGCGAATTACCGACAAAGATTTAAACAAAAAATCTTTAGAAAGTTTAATTAAATGTGGTGCTTTGGATAATTATGGCGAAAGAGGCCAATTACTTTCTAACTCCGAGAAGATTTTATCAGTTAACAAAGAGGCCTCCAAAAGAAAAGACAGTCGTCAAAGTAGTTTATTCGGCAATTTGCCAAACACCGACGCTCTTCGTCTCACCCTTGATCCTGGGAGGCCAATTGATAAAGCGGAAAAACTAGCTTGGGAGAAAGAGCTGCTCGGTCTTTATATTTCTGAGCATCCATTTTCAATTTTTCACAATTATTTTGGGGATTTTGTAATATCTTTAAAAATGCTTAGTTCGCGTGTGAACGACGAGACAATG
>CAYSIJ010000017.1:1158-3947 GCA_964431155.1 uncultured Gammaproteobacteria bacterium | reverse complement strand
GAGTAGTTACTAATATAAAAAAAATTATCACCAAAGCTGGCGAAACGATGATGTTTGTAAAAATTGAAGACGTTTCTGGCAACGGCGAAGTCTTAGTTTTTCCGAGCGTCTTGAAGGCTAACCCGGATTTATGGAAAGAAGGGGCGATGCTCGGGATTTATGGACGATTATCAGATAAAGATGGCGAAATAAAAGTTCTGGCCAGCATTGCAATTCCTCTGGATGCCAACGATCCGCAAAAATCAGTTGATGACTTAAAAAGAGCGGTGATGAATTACAAAGCCAGTGCACCAAAAAATAATTATCGCAATCGGGCTGGCGGAAATTATCCTCGCGCTGAAAGTTTTACTCCACAAAAATCCATAGTTTCCAAGCCAACAGTTCAACCAGAATCTTTGCCTACCACCAGCAATCCCTTAAAGATTATTTTGGTAAGTGAATTGTCGCCGGAAGAAACAGATACTTTGAGATTAAAAATGAGTGGCTATCCCGGGAAAGATCCCGTTTATTTTAAGGTTAATAATAACGGCAAGGATCAGATAATCAAGTCCGGTTTTTTAGTTACAAATAGCGATGAACTAAAAAAAGACCTGCAGGCCGTGTTTGACAATAAAATAAAAATTGTCTCAGTATAAAAAATTTGTTATACTTATGAGTAGCTTTTATTTATCTCACATATTATTTTAGCTCTTATGCCAGTGCAAAAAAAATCTTCTTCGGCACCAAAAACTTCAATCAAAAAATCCTCTTCATCTGAAACCAAGCGGAGTGACTCTATGGTTAAGAAAGTGCCGGCAAAAAAAATAGCAATAAAAAAAACCATCAAACGTCCGGCAAAAGCAAAGACCATTCTTAGCCACGTCAAGGAAAGTGATTTTCAGAAGTTTATTGGAGAAGACGAAAACTATCAGCCGGAAGATTCTTTTGAAGCTCAAGAAATAGAAGCGCCAACCGAAGAAGAAAATGATTTCTCAGAAACCAAAGAGGAAGAGAGAAAAGAGTCGTACAACCGAGATGATTATGATTTTCAGAGAAAATTTTATCGCACGCTCGCAACCGAAGCCAAGGAGCGAGGAGAAGAAGAGTTGGTGAACCATTCTCGCAGTCGTTCTGTTAGTTTTTATCGGAAGTTTGCTATTCGTTTCACTGTTGCTGTAGTTATTTTGATTGCCATTGTTGCTTTCTTTTCTTTCTCAAAATTAACAATTTCTGTAGTCCCGAACGAAGCGTTAATAAATGAAAATTTAATGATGTCCGTCCAGGACGAAAATGCTTCCTCAACTATTGAAAGTGGGAATGTCGTGAAAGGTGTTGTTCAATCCTTAATTATTGAAGACGAAAAAATTTATAGTTCCAGCGGCGAAGGATCTTCCAGCCAGGATTTTGTCGGGAAAGTGGCAATTATCAACAAAAATAATGCCGCCCAGACTTTAATAATAAATACCCGTCTCCTCACCTCAGATAACAAATTATTTCGCATCAAAAAGGCAGTGAATATTCCAGCTGGCGGGGAAGTGGAAGTTGATGTCTATCCAGATCAATCTTCTCCCGAAATGGCCATTAGTCCGACAAAATTTACAATTCCTGGATTGAATCAAGCACTGCAAGCTAAGATTTATGCTGAAAGTCGCGCCGAATTTTCATTCAATTCTAGCACCAAAAAATTTATTAGTGCCGAAGATTTGAGTAACGCCAAAAAAGATCTCGGCCTGTCACTAATGGAAAAAGCCAAGTTGGAGGCTGGCAGTAAATTTAAACAATACAATAAAATTATTTATAGCGTGGATATCGCCAAAATTGTGACGGCGACTGATGCCAAGCCTGGTGACGAAAAAGAAGAATTTAAAATGAAGGCTCGGGGCAGTGTCCAAGTGGTTGCTTTTTCTCAAACAGAAGCGATGAATTTAATTCAAGGGAAGCTCAAAGTTTCCGTCCCAGAAGGCCAGATTCTTTCTGGTTTGAACGAAAGTTCCGTTTCTTATTCCCTGGAAAGCACTGACGAATTGGCAAAAATTGCTTCAGTCAAAGCCGCTTTCTCTGGTCGAACAACCTTGGCCCCCGGAGTGGAAATAATTGATCGCAACAAAATCGTTAATTTAAATCGCGATCAAATTAATGATTATCTAAAAACAATTGAAGGAATTAGCGCTTATAAACTAGAGTTCTCACCTTCATTTATTAGTAAGGCCCCAAGTTTATCTGACCGAATCAAGATTGAAATCGTTAATCCAGAAAGCACTAGTACTGAGAGTGATATTGAATAACAAAATCTTTATAATAAAAAAAATTCCCGAAAGGGAATTTTTTTGTATTTGTTCAAGGTTTTTAGAAGAAAAATAATATTCTGTTTTTTCCTTTTTTCTTTTTTGACTTTTTTCCTGCCGCAATAGCCAGGGCTTCTTTCTCGTCGCAGTGTCCCTGCATGAATCCTTCCAGGGCCTCCAAGAGAGCGCTAGCTTCTTTTAGTGGTCGTTGGTGAAGGTTACGACCCAGGGCAACGCCACGAGTTCCTTGCTTCGCTTGTTGGGCGAGGGCAGTGAACAATTCCTTGGTGTTCATTTTTGAACCGCCAACACAAATTACGCCACAATTACCAGCTGCTTCCACGGCTTCGCCAAATTTGTCAGCATCTTTTTTATTTTTGTAGGGATATTTTACTTTTACAAAATCAGCGCCAAGAGCCGATGCCACGCCAGCACCGCCAGCAATTAAATGCGGGTTATCTTCATTCTTTATCTTACTGCCACGAGGATACATCCAAATAATCGCCAACAAACCATTCTGGTGGG
>CAYSIJ010000017.1:0-1148 GCA_964431155.1 uncultured Gammaproteobacteria bacterium | reverse complement strand
CGCTTCTCTAATCATGGTTGCTTCATTTTTTCCGCCGAGATAAACGGTGTAGCCAACGCCGGCGATTTTCAAGCCACTTTGTTTGGCAAAATCACAGACCTCTTTGACACTGTGCCAGGCCGGGGAGAGTAATTCATCTTTGTTGTCAAAAAGATTGGTTCGGCCGTTGAGCTTCACGACATAATTAATATTTTTGAATTCCGCGCCATAGCGAGCGATTAAACCGAGGTGAGAAGCAAAAACTCCGGTTTTGATATTTTTGGCGATTTCAAAAAGATGGCGCGGGTTTTTGTCTTCTGGGGAAATTCCCGTGCCAAAAAAATCGTCATTTAGGTGTTCAAGTTTTTGATCGCCGGCAAACAGAAGTAATTTTCCGGATTTTCCGGCTGCCCGGTGCCAATTTTTTTTGTATTCAGAAATCTTATTTTTTGGCACGCTCAAGGGAATCTGTAATTTATCCATATTTATGATATAATGATAGAAATTATTATAAACAATTTTATTATAGCATAATATGGACAAAGAGCCCAAAAATAAAAAATTCAGTCCAGAAGATTATCATGATGACTCCAGACCGAGTTTAAAAATGATAAATTTTGGCCTTTGGCTAACTGAAAATCATCGGCGACTAATCAAAATTTTTGTTGCTCTTTTGATTTTTAGTATCATCGGCATGTTTGTCTATTCAGCCTATGGTTTTATTTATTACTTTTTAGTTGGCCAAGATCAAGACAAATCCTTGACCGAAAATTTTTCAGAAATGGGGGTAAATTTACAAGAAGTTCATCTGCGTAGTACTGTTATTCCTCTGCAGGCCTCGGCACCGCTTTCTTTTTCTGGAGATGACAAGGTTGATTTGGCAATTAATTTAAAAAATAAAAACGAAAATAATTTTGCTTCCATTGATTATTGTTTTGTCGCTGGCGGTGTTGAATTTTCTTGCGGCACTGATTTTATTTTACCAAACACCGAAAAATATCTCCTCGCTCTCGCTCAAAAAGAGCAGTCTGGCCGTTATGAATTTGTGATAAAAAACACCTCCTGGCAAAGAATTGACAACCGCCAATATCCCGATTGGCCAGCCTATTATGCAAAAACCACAAATTTTGTGATTAGCAATCAAGTATTTAGTTTGGTAGACGGTAGTA
>CAYSIJ010000016.1:0-19932 GCA_964431155.1 uncultured Gammaproteobacteria bacterium | reverse complement strand
TTGTCGGGTAAGTTCCGACCTGCACGAATGGCTTAACCACTTGAGCACTGTCTCAGCGAAGGACTCGGTGAAATTGCAAGACGAGTAAAGATGCTCGTTAACCACAGTCGGACGAAAAGACCCCGTGAAGCTTTACTACAACTTGATATTGAATTAGGGATATGCATGTTCAGAATAGGTGGGAGCCTTCGGGCACCAGTGAGATACCACCCTTGTCTATTTTTAATTCTAACCTCGTGTAACGAGGGACAGTTTCTGGTGGGTAGTTTGTCTGGGGCGGATGCCTCCCAAAATGTAACGGAGGCGTTTACAAAGGTTGGCTATCCCGGAATGGAAACCCGGGAGATAGTGTAAAGGCACAAGCCAGCTTTACTGCGAGACTTACCGGTCAAGCAGTCGCGAAAGCGGAACTTAGTGATCCGACCATTCAATATAGGATGGTGGAAGCTCATCGGATAAAAGCTACTCCGGGGATAACAGGCTAGTCACGCCCAAGCGTCCACAGCGACGGCCTGGTTCGGCACCTCGATGTCGGCTCGTCGCATCCTGGGGGTGGAGAAGCTCCCAAGGGTTGGGCTGTTCGCCCATTAAAGCGGCACGCGAGCTGGGTTCAGACCGTCGTAAGACAGGTCGGTCTCCTATCCACTGTGGTCGTGGAAACTTGAAGAGGCCCTTCCTTAGTACGAGAGGACCGGGAAGGACGAAGCTCTAGTGTACCAGCTGTTCTATCAAGGGCACTGCTGGGTAGCTACCTTCGGTTAAGATAAGCGCTGAAAGCATCTAAGCGCGAAGCTGTCTCTAAGATTAGGTTTCATAGGTTGGTCAAAGACGATGACCTTGATAGGCGTTAAGTGTAAGTGTAGCAATACATTCAGCTGAGACGTACTAATAAACCATATGATTTCCTCACACTTTTGTTTTATACAAAGATCTTCTTACTTTTTTCGTGGCTGCAAAGCTATAATTAACAGTAAGTAACAAAAAAACATCATCATTTTGGTGGTTGAAGCGAAGGGGATACACCTGATTCCATCCCGAACTCAGCAGTTAAGCCCTTCAGCGCCGACAATACTTGGGCCTGAGCCCTGGGAAGATAGGTCGCCGCCAGAATAATGGTGTTTTTTTGTACAGAAAAAGTTGATTGACAAAAAACATTCAAAATGTTAGAGTTTAGGAGTTGCTAGTTATTTTACAAATAAAAATTAAAAAATGTCTGAAATAAGAGAAATTGATGCTTTCGCGGTGTTTACTGGGATGCCTCAGAATGGCCTGGAAGAAGAAATTAATAGTTTTTTCTCTAAAAATAAAGGAGAAATAGAAGTTATAAAACGGACTTTAACTGTCCGCGAAAATGGCGAAGCCGAAATAATTATCGGCTACCAAAAAAAGAAAGTAGATTATACTGAAAAGGTAAAAATGATTAATCTTCTCGGTGACATCTATAATTCAATAAAAGAATTAAACAAAAAGATTTCTGCCGAGAATTTGAAGGTCATTGATTTATTGATTTGCGATTTTAAACGGCAAGTCAATGTCGGAATAATTTTTTACAAGAAATGAAAAATAAACTCCCTCGTCCTTGAAGATGAGGGTTTTTTATTTTATCAGAAAATGATAAGATATTTCCATAATCAATAATTTATATGGGAATTTTCAAGGGTTGGTTTTTTTATCTTATCATTGCAGTCGCGATGGTGCTGATTGCCACTTTCGCTAGCAATTTTCATTCTTTCCCGGGGGAGGAAAAATCAAAAGGGTTTGATCTGTTCTCAAGTGTTCCTACTGTGGACGTAAATTTAGATTTGAGCAAGGGTTTGCCTTCGGAAAAAATCGCTATTTCCAGTAGCACCAGTCAAAAATTAACTGAAAGTGCCACCGAGGCCGTCCAGAAAATTGTTTCTGAAGCACCAGAAAAACTGCAATTTACTGGGGGTGTTAAGGGCACTATTTTCCGTTATTTAAGCGAAAAAAAGCTGATTTTTGAGAAAAACGGTTTCTATTTTAGTGAAGGAGAAAACCAGCAGTGGGATTTTGGTTTTCAGGGAGCTAAAAATAAGATCAAGCTATTTTCGTTAAAGCCATAAATGTTGTATAATAGATAGGAAGAAGGATATAATTTTTTGTCTTTCTTTTTATTATTTTTTTATCACGCCCCTGTTATAATTTTGGTGGCGTTTAGCTGATTTATTTTTTAATTTAATTTTTATGCCAAAAGAGAAAAAGGTCACGGCTGCTGAGCCGGTAAAAAACGAGTCTGGTGCCAGTGACAAAAAGTTTGCTGCCGCCTTGTCGGCGATGGAGCAAATCAAAACAAAATTTGGTGAAGGTGCCATTATGAAATTTGGTGACGCCAGAAAAACTGACGTGGATGCCATCCCAACTGGCTGCTTGTCTTTGGATGTTGCTTTCGGAATTGGTGGTGTGCCACGTGGTCGCGTGATTGAAATCTATGGACCGGAATCGTCTGGAAAAACCACTCTCGCTCAGCACATTGTTGCCGAGACTCAAAAGCTTGGCGGAATTGCTGCCTTCGTTGATGCTGAGCACGCTCTTGATCCTGACTATGCCGCAAAAATTGGTGTGAATATTAAAGAGCTATTAATTTCTCAACCAGATTCCGGCGAACAAGCCTTGGAAATTGTTGAAACTTTAGTTCGTTCAAATGCCGTTGACGTTGTTGTGGTTGATAGTGTTGCCGCTTTAGTCCCCCAGAAAGAAATTGAAGGCGACATGGGCGATTCTCATATGGGTCTGCAAGCTCGCTTGATGAGTCAAGCTCTCCGCAAGCTGACTGGTTCAATTGCCAAGACAAACACTGTTGTTATTTTTATTAATCAAATTAGAAATAAGATTGGTGTCTTCTTCGGTAATCCAGAAACCACCACCGGTGGTAATGCTTTGAAGTTTTATGCTTCCGTTCGCGTGGAAATTCGTCGTGCCGCTCAAATCAAACAAGGAGAAAATATTATTGGTAACCGGGTGAAGGTGAAAATTGTGAAGAACAAAGTTGCTGCCCCTTTCAAAACTTGTGAATTTGATATCATGTACAACGAAGGCATTTCCCTTTCTGGTGACATGTTGGACGCCGGTGTGGAATATGGCGTGATTGTGAAGAGTGGTAATTCTTATACTTTCAAAGAAATAAAGCTTGGCACTGGCCGTGAAAATGCCAAGAAGTTCTTGAAAGACGATCCAAAATTAATGGAAGTAATCCGTAAAGCGATTTGGGCGGTGATTAAAGGTAAAGATGCTGATGAGAAGAAAGCGGCGGAGCCGAAAGCAGTGAAATAATTAAAACTTGAGAGATATAAAAAAGGAGGTCGGAATGGCCACCTTTTTTGTTTAATTTTAGTAAATTATATTTAAGTATTTTTGGTTTGAATGTACCCCTCGGTTAGTTGACAATAAGTAATATATGTGATATAAATATTCTATTAATAGTAAATTTACAATAATAATTTAAAAAGGAGGAATAATGCTTGAAAATTTATCAAAAAGGGCAAATTTGTTTAGAATTTGGGAAATTATTGAACAAAATGACAATTTTTTACTTACCCTACATCCAAGCCCAGACTTAGATTCTATTTGCAGTAATTATGTAATGCTGCATCTATTAAAAAATAGGGGAAAGAGTGCAGTCTTGATTAGTGGTGACAATTTTAATCCCGGTCAATTTAGTTTTATACCAGAGTTTATTTCTGAAATTGAAAACAAAAATATTTTTGAAAAACGCTTTGACGCCTTGTTGGCGCTGGATATTTCTCGACCAGAGAGAATTTCCGCTAATTTAACAATAACAGGAGAAGAAAAATTTAATTTGATAAATATTGATCATCATTTAAATAACTCTTTCTCTGATAATGTTTACTTAGACGTGGAAGCTTCTTCCACTTGCGAAATTATTTTTCTTTTAGCTCAGATAAATAATCTTGAGTTAAGTGATAAAATGCTACAGGCCTTATACCTTGGTATGTATGATGATACTGCCGGATTTACTCTACAAACATCTTCAAATACACTTTTTTTCGCTGGAGAGATAAAAGGCAGAACGGCTATCGATGGCGTAATAACAGTTGCTAAGAAACAATGGACTTTGGCGGATCTAAATATTTTGCCAAAAATAATTTCAAATTATACCGTTGAAAATATTTATGGTGTTTCTGTGGGGATCCTGGTAACTGAAGAAAAATTTGAGATTAAAAAATTACAAAATTTTCTTTCAAGCCAAAAAGAAGAAATAATTATTATTTCAACGAAGGAAGAATATTTCCGGATTGAAATCATTTGTTGGCTCCCGGTTGAAAAAGCAGTGGCCAGAAAAATCGCCGAAAAGTTGAATGGCGGCGGTCACGCAAACCGTGCTGGAGGCAAAGAATTAATTCTTACTAATGTTTCCGAAATAAAAAATAAGATTATTTCTGCAACAAAAGAAGTTTTAGTGCCCTAAACGATTAAATCAAAAAAGGAAGCTTTTTCAGCTTCCTTTTTCTTTTACTTCAAATACGATTCCATGAGCGGCTTAATGCTATTGTTATAAATATTTTCCACTGTGTCATTCCCATCTACCTCAACTAAAATTCCCTTTTTGCGGTAGCTGTTAATTAATGGTTCGGTTTCTTCTTGGTAGGCTTTGTAGCGGTCCTCAAAGACTTCCAATGTGTCATCCGCTCGACCACTAGTCTTTCCTCTTTCAAGAATTCTTTCAATAAGTAATTCTTTTCTAACGTCCAAATAAATAAAAGCGCGAATTGGTGTTTCGTGATGTTTTTTCAGCAATTCATCCAACACTTCTTCTTGGGCAATACTGCGCGGGTAGCCATCAAAAATCAATCCTTCTTTGTCTTGAATAATCGCCGATTCAACGATTTTATTTACCAACTCATCAGAAACTAATTCGCCTCGTTCAACGCAGTCTTTCACCTGTAAGCCAATTTCGGTGCTAGCAGCAATTTCTCGGCGGATTTGGGCGCCGGTAGAAAAATGTCTCAAGCCAAAATGTTCTTGAATAAGTTCAGCTTGGGTGCCTTTTCCAGATCCTGGTGCGCCAATGATGATGAGATTTAGCATAATTTTATTTGGGTTAAGGGCAAAATTAATAAGGGCAGAGGCCCTTATTAATTTTTATCTTTTTTAAATTGTGCACCCAGGGGGATTCGAACCCACGACCATCTCCTTAAGAGGGAGCTGCTCTACCAACTGAGCTATGGATGCATTCTTTAGTATCAGGCGCTCTGTGGCTGGAGAGGGGCTCGAACCCTCGACCTTAGCGTTATGAGTGCTACGCTCTAACCAACTGAGCTACCCAGCCATTTTTTGTCCTTTGTCCTCTTTATTTATAAACGACATTTTATTTGATGTCAACCTGTCTATCGGCAGGCAAACCGTGTGCGCCCGGCAGGAATCGAACCCACACCACTTGGTCCGAAGCCAAGCACTCTATCCGTTGAGCTACGGGCGCTATCAACCGAAACTAGCCTTTATCCAAAGCTAATTTCGGTTTTCTTTGGGTGACAGATTAAGCCTCTCTTTTGCCTTTCAAAACTTGTTTCAAGTGATAACCAGTCTTGAATTTGGCAACGCGCACTTCTGGGATAGTGATTCTTTCAGTTGGTTTCTGAGGGTTTACACCGCCACGAGAATAACGGATGCGAGACAAGAAAGTCCCAAAGCCAGCGATGGTTAATTCGCGGCCATTGTTTAATTCGTCAATCACCGTATCAACGAACACCTCCACCATCTCTTCCGCTTGTTTTTTTGTTAGCCCGGCCACTTTGTGGTGGAGCTTTTCAATGAGTTGTGCTTTGTTCATATTTTTAGAAGTTATAGAATCTAGCGAGCGTATTCCACGACCCTAGATTCTCTAATAACATTCACTTTAATCTCTCCTGGATATTTTAACTCATTTTCCACCTTCTTTGCAATATCCCTAGCCAAATTATGAGCTTCAAGGTCATTAATTTTTTCTGGATTAACGAAGATGCGAACTTCACGGCCGGCCTGGATAGCATAGGCTTTATCAATACCTTCAAATGATGTGGCAATCTTTTCTAGCTCTTCCAAGCGTTGGACATAGTTTTCAAAACTGCCGCTTCTTGCTCCTGGACGGGCTGAGGAAATAGCATCAGCAACTTTAACAATTACCGAAATTAAAGATGCGGGATGGTCATCATGATGAGTAGCGATTGGGTCAATAATTTCTTGCGGCAAGTTGAATTTTTTTGCCAAGTCACGGCCAATTTCGGTGTGGTTGCCTTGAACTTCATGGTCCACTGCTTTCCCGAGATCGTGAAGTAGGCCGCCTTTCTTGGCGATTGTGACATCGGCCCCAAGTTCTTCGGCAAGCATTGCTGAAAGATGCGCAACCTCAACGCTGTGGCGCAAACAATTTTGGCCATAGCTGGTGCGGTATTTCAAGCGTCCAAGAATTTGAACAAGCTTTGGATCAAAGCCAGCGACGCCAACTTCATACATTGCTTCTTCACCCGCTTTTTTGATATCAACGGAGATTTCCTTTTTGGCAGCTTCCACTGCATCTTCAATCTTGGTTGGGTGAATACGGCCATCCTTAATCAAATAATCTAACGTTTTTTTCGCAATGTGGCGGCGGATTAAAGAGAAGCCGGAAACGGTGATCGCATTTGGCGCATCATCAACGATAATTTCAACGCCGACTGCCTGCTCAATTGCTTTAATATTTCTTCCTTCACGACCAATAATTCTTCCTTTCATTTCATCGTTTGGCAAATCAACGGTAGTGGTTGTCAGTTCAACAGTATAATCAGAAACCATTCGTTGCATGGCGAGGGCCATAATATTTTTGGCTTTGTCGGCCAGGACGTCATCGCCTTCACGTTCCATTTTATTGATTCGTGCTTTTAAATCTTCTTCAGCCGATTCTTCAATTTTTTTGAATAAAATTTCTTTAGCATCCGCTTGATTCAACTTGGCCACTTCTTCTAATTTTGTGAGTTGTTCTTCTTTGATGGTCTTTATTTTTTCTTTAATTTCCTGGACTTCATTAACTTTGTCATAAAGTTGTTGTTGTTTTTCTTGCAACTCCAGTAATTTTTGGGAAAACGCGCTTTCTCTTTGTTCCAGGCGGTTTTGAAGGCTGGAGATTTCTTTTCGGCGGTTTCCTTCCTCGGCTTTGGCGTCATTAATGATTGCGAGCGCCTTGTCTTGGGCTTTCAAAAGGGTTTCTTTTTCTTTGCTTTTTGCCTCGTTAGTGATTTTTTCGGCCTGCACTTTGGCATGGCCGACTTTTTTCCCCGCTGAGGTGCGATAGGCAAAAAAGCCAACAAAAAAACCGCCGACAAGACAGAGCGCTGAGATGAAATAGATCATAGTATTAGCGTCTGCATTTCGAACGGAAGAATCTTCTTTTTGCTAAAAAATATCTTTTGATTAAAAACAAGGCTCAAAGGATGAGTTTTAAAATTAGCCTAATTTTTGAATATTTTTAATCATGAGGAGTGATTTTTGAAGCTACCGGAGTGGAATTTTTATTTTTTGCAAAACTAGACAGTTCCTTCCATAAACCGCTTTTCGGTTTCGAAAACAGTAAATTATTTATAAACCCCAAATCGGGGATTTATCTCAAGTTTATCAGATATTTATGTCCTTGTAAAGGCTGATAATTGGCTGTGATTTGGAAAGAAACAGGTTGACGAATATGGAAAAATAAAGTAGTATAAAAGCACGCTTAACTGCGAATTACTCAAATTAATCATTTTTTATGAATATTACCGAACTGGCCAGAACATTAAGGATTAGCCCGCAAGAGCTCAAAGACCTTCTGCCGCAAATGGGGTTTAATATTGGTCAAAGAGCAATTAAGGTTGACAACAACACTGCCAAAAAAATTATCAAAAATTGGCAGGTTTTGAAGCATCAATTAGATATCAAAAAAGCAGCTCTGACCCAGAAACTCAAAGAAGAAGATGCTAAGCGTGAGAAAAAGGTGGTTTTTGTACCACACGCTCTTTCCGTCCGTGATTTTGCCGAAATTTCCCAGGTACCAGTTAATAAGATTTTAGCTGAGCTGATGAAAAATGGCGTCTTTGCATCTATCAATGAAAAGATTGATTTTGACACCGCGATGATTATCGGTGGCGATTTGTTTTTGGATGTTCAGCCAAAAGTTGGTGAAGATGAAACTGAAGATGAAAAAAACAAATTATCAGATATTCTCGGCAAAGAAGAAACAGCTGACTTACTAGATCGTCCGCCAGTCATTGTGGTGATGGGCCACGTTGATCATGGAAAAACAAAATTACTCGACTCCATCCGTCAGGCGAATGTGATTGCCGGTGAAGCGGGTGGTATTACTCAGCACATTGGTGCTTATCAAGTAACTAGAAAAGAAAAAGTTTTAACTTTTATTGATACTCCAGGACACGAAGCTTTTACCGCGATGCGAAGTCGTGGGGCTAAGGTTGCTGATATTGCGATTTTGGTGGTGGCTGCTGATGATGGCGTTAAACCACAAACCGTTGAAGCTTTTCGTATTATTGAAGCGGCAAAAATTCCTTATGTGGTCGCAATTAATAAGATTGACAAACCCGATGCCGACCTTGACCGCACCAAACAAGAATTAGCCACTCAGCTGAACATTACTCCCGAAGATTGGGGCGGAAAAGCAATTTGCGTGCCGATTTCTGCAAAAGAAGGAACGGGGATTGAAAATCTGTTGGATATGATTTTGCTTGTTTCCGAAGCGGAGCTTGGAAATTCTTTGAAAGCCAACCCGAATGCTAGTGCTGCCGGAACAGTTGTTGAATCAAATATTGATAAAGCGGCTGGGCCAGTTGCTACTATTTTAATTCAGAATGGAACTTTGGTTCTTGGCGATCAGCTTTGCTTTAATGGGGTAATCTATGGCAAAGTGAAAGCTCTGAAAAATTATAAAGGCGAAAGCATTGAGTCTGCCGGTCCAAGCACCCCAGTGAAAATTTTAGGTCTAAAACTCTCGCCAGCGGTTGGTGATATTTTGGAAACTGGTGAGGGCGTAAAAGTAAAGATGAGAAATATGCGCCCGAGCGCTAGCTCACACCCAGTTGTTAGTGATAACACGAATGATGAAAATATTCCTAAAGTAAATTTAGTGATTAAGGCTGATTTTTTGGGTTCTGCTGAAGCGATTGAAGAATCATTGCTCAAAATAAATACCGAAAAAGTAAAAGCCAAAATTATTTCCAAAGGATTAGGAAATATTACTGAGGGTGACGTGAAGCGGGCTGAAGATTCTGGAGCGTTGCTAATCGGTTTTAATATTCGTCTGACACCAGCTATTGAAAATTTGATTCGTGAACGAGGAGTAAAAGTAAAAACTTTTTCTGTAATTTATGATTTGATTAAGTTTGTTAAAGGAGAAATGCAATTACTCATCAAGCCAGAAATTAATCGCATTGATGAAGGAAGAATAAAAATCTTGGCGATTTTCCGCACCGAACCACGCGCCCAGATTGTGGGTGGCAAAGTTTTGGATGGTCGCGCCTTGATTGATACTTTGGTTGAAGTAATGAGAGGCGATGAAATGATTGCTCTGGGAAAATTAACTCAGCTTCAGTCTGGCAAACAGAATGTGAAAGAAGTTGAACAAGACCTGGAGTGTGGTTTGCGTTTTGAGGGCAACCCAATTATTGAAGAAGGCGATATTTTAAAAATGTATCGCGAAGAAAAAATTATTGATAAATTGTAAACTGTTTATATGTCCAAACTCCGTTTTGATGAATTATTGTCTCAGGAATTAGCCGCGATTATTTCGCGTGAATTGGAATTTCCCGATGCTTTGGTTACCGTTTTGTATGTTAACTGTTCTTCTGACCAACGTTATGCTTCGGTTGGCATTTCTGTGCTTCCGGAAAAATTCACCGGCAGCGCTTTAACCGCTCTTCGGAAAGGTTCGGCTGGTATGGCCAAAAAACTACAGGCGAAAACAAAAATGCGGGAAGTGCCAAAACTCTCTTGGGTTTTTGATCCAACCGAGAAAGACGCTTCCAAAATTGAAAATTTGCTTCGCAAAATTAGTGAGGGACGTGAAGATGAAATTACCGACGATGATTATGGGTTTTGAAGATCAATACAAAACTGCCGCCAACAAGATTAAGACTGCCAATCGCGTTTTGGTAATTGGTCATATTAATCCAGATGGCGATGCCATCGCTGCGGTTAATGCAATAGCGTTAATCGCTCAAAGCTTCAATCGCCAGATTGACGCTTTTTGTATTGGCAAGAAAGATGAGCCTTTTAATTTTTTACCATTCACTGATAAAATTTTTTCATCTTTCGCCGGAAAATTATCCAACTACGATGTCGTTGTGGTTGTTGATTGCGGCGCACCAAGCCGGACAGGGATTAAAGATTTAATTGAGGAAGAATTAAAAAAATCGCCGAGCGAAAGGCCGTTTTTTATTGAATTTGATCATCATCCGCAAGTTCACGCCTGGGCGGATCTTGAAATTAGACAGCCAGAATTATCTGCCACCTGTGAAGTGATTTATCGTTTTTGTAAAAGCCAAAAAATTGAATTCAGTCGCGATTTGGCTGATAGTATTTTGACTGGCATCCTGACTGACACGGGAAATTTTCTTTATCCCAGCACGAGCTCGGAAACTATTACCATCGCTTCTAAGATGATGGAGTTTGGTGCTCGCTTTGCAAAAATATCTGGTCGGCTAAAAAATAATCAAGACCTTTTAACAATAAAACTTTGGGGTTTGGCTTTGGAAAATTTACGTTTCAATTCAAAATACGGTTTTGCTTTTTCGGTTTTAACTCGGGGGGATTTGAAAAATGCGATGGTAGCCGCTGGCCACAAAGAAGACGTAGACCGTGAAGATTTTTCTAAAATTTTGCATAGTGATTTGTTCGGTGATATTGCAGGATTTTTGAGTAATATTTCTGGGGCAAAAGCAGTAATGTTGCTTCGACAAGATACGTCAGGAAAATTAAAAGGTAGTTTGCGAACGGCAAATAATGAAGTTGATATTTCTCTGTTAGCCAGGCAGTTGGGTGGGGGAGGGCATGCGAAAGCTTCGGGATTTGAACTGGCAGGAGATTTGGAAAAAAGTGATGAGGGGTGGAGAGTGGTTTAGATATAAAATTAGTAATTAAAATATTTTTTAACAATTTAATAAATTTAGAAATCATGGCAAGACAAATTATTTTTCAGTGGTTCGTGGAACCTTTGGATGCAGACTCCAATCAAGGGATAGCATTTATTTTAGCTCAAGACTGTGCGGTCAATATTAATCGTTTGGCGGACAAAGAACGCAAGATGCACGACTTGTATCAATTAAGATCATATGCAGACGTTCCGATAATACGTTCTGGCGCCAAAAAATTTAATTGGAAATTAAAAATTTGGAAAAAAATGGGTCCAAACGCTATCATTGAAGAATGGATTTTTCCAATGAAGAAAAAAGTTAATCTAAAATTGGTAAAAGTCTAGCAACAACCAAAAAGCGTCTTAGAAAATAAGACGCTTTTTTATATGCGGGGATGGTGGCAAGAACTTGAAATGGTGTTTTATAATTCCCCAACAACCTCTTTATCTAGTCTATCTAAAAATCCTTTGAAATAAGCCATTCTTTCTTTGCCAATTATTTTTGATGATTCCGTGTAAAGATTGTCTAGCAAAAATTTTTCTTTAGTCTCATAATTAATATGAACGCTGTGTTTTGACTTATCTATTATTCGTCCATTTATTTTACCTTCAGTTAGATTTTCTTTGGCATAATTTTCAATATTGTCCACTTTCTTATAAATTTTAGCGTGGTGTTTGCCAATCCAAGAAAAGGCCCTGGCAATACCAACGGCGCCAACAGTTTCTAATTTATCGGCATCATGAACAATTTTCGCCTCAATTGTTTTTGGCTTGTTATTTGTACGATAGCGATGAGTCAATATGCACTCCTGGACATGCTTAATCTTATCGTCAGAAAAACCAAATTTTTCTAATATCGGTTTAGCCATTTGTGCTCCGATTATGGCATGGTCAGTCTGCCCACTTGGGTCGCTAGATTCTTTTGCACTGCCGATATCATGGAGTAAAACTCCGGCTTGTAAAACATCCATATCAACATTATCCTCAGTCTTGGCAATAGCCATCGCTAAATTATAAACCCTCATAATATGATCAATATCATGAGCTGAATCTTTTTCTTGATTCAATTCTTGCTCTACTATTTCTTTAATCTTTTGAAACTTTTCTTCCATATTGTTAATTTTTATTTTATTTCCTCCCTTGTTCTTTCTTCCGCCACTCGTTAATCAACTTATGATTTCCTTCAAGCAAGACTCTTGGAACAGGATAACTTTTCTTTCCGACTTTAAAAATCTCTGGCCTAGTGTATTGAGGATATTCCATCACCCCTTCTTCGCTATGAGATTCTTCAACCGCGCTATCTTCGTTTCCAAGAACGCCAGGGAGCAAACGTGTAATAGAATCAATCATCACGGCCGCACCAAGTTCGCCGCCAGTCAGGACATAATCACCAATTGAAATTTCTTCATCAATAAACTCTTTAATCCTGGCATCAACCCCCTCATAGCGACCACAAATTATAATCACTTCGTCTAACTTCGAATATTCTTGAGCCTTCTTTTGGGTCCAGGTAGTGCCACTTGCCGCCATCAGAACAATCTTTCGCTTCTTGCTCGCGCCGCCTTTCTTGATGGCTTGTAGTGCTTTGTAAAGAGGTTCAATCTTCATGAGCATTCCTGCTCCGCCACCATAAGGTGTATCGTCAACGGTTTTGTGATTATCGGTCGTCCAATCGCGCAGATTGAAACTTTCAATGCTAATTATTTTTTTGTCGCAGGCGCGTTTAATAATACTCTCACCGTAATAGGAGTTTAAAATTTCTGGGAAGATGGTGATTATTTTGAATTTTTTCATATACCTCCATTATAAACAAAAAACCCGGCATAAGAAAGCGCGGGTTTTTTGTTTTTCTGAGTTTTAATTTAGATGTTCAAATCATCGATAGCGGAAGTATCAATTTCTGGTACTTGGCTAACAGGAGCATCAGTGCGAGGAGCGTTGTTGTATTCGCGCTCAACTTTCACGTGCTTGCCACCTTCCGGGTCATAGATTTTCAGGTTGACGCGGGAGTTGTTCTTTGCACCAACAATCTTCAAGAGAGTGCGGATAGCCTGAGCAGTCTGGCCACGGCGGCCGATGACATAGCCCATATCGGCTGGATCGATTTTTAAGGTTAACAGAACGCCCATTTCATCAACGGTGCGATCAACGACGACGGCATCAGGAACACTGACGATGGACTTCACGATCATTTCCAAAAACTGTTTGTCTTTTTCCATAGTGGTTTTTGTCGGTTCTGTGAATTGGAATTTCTGCCAATTTTTTAGAACTTATACTTTTTATAAATCACAGCCAAATGGCTTTGATGATATTATAGCAGAAAGGCTATTTTTGTCAATTTTTGTTTAAGATTAGTTAAAAACTATTCTTTAACTTCTTCCGGAGCAACAACAGCTTCAACTTCTTCAGCAGGAGCCTCTTCTTTTACTTCTTCCTTAGCTTCCTCAACTGGTTTTGCTTCAGCGGCCTTTCTTTTGCCTTCCTTAGCAGTTAATTGAGTCTTTCTTTTTTCGCTAGTTTCACCTTTTTTGGAGGCATTAACCTTGGAACCTTCAATCATTTCCTTGGCAACAAGCAGGTTGTTTACAGAAGGAGTCATTTGAGCGCCGCGGTCTAACCAATATTGGATACGTTCCTTTTTGGCTTGTAAAACTTTGGCGTATTGGTTGTAAGAACCTAAGATTTCCAAAACATCACCATATGGATCACGTCCTTTTTCGGCGATAATTAAGCGAAAAACTTTTTTGTTGGTTTTACCTACTTTTGCAAGTTTGATGGTTAACATAATTTTCTGATAATTTTAGTGAATTTACTAAAAAATATTAGCTTATCCGTGAGTAAAAGTCAAGAATTAGACGCGTGGTCTAAATGGTGGTCTAGGAGCGCCTGCTCCGCCGTCACGTCTTGGACCGCGGTCGCGAGGAGCGAATCCTGCGCCACCCATGCCAGTGGATTTTCCTTTTTCATCCTTCCATAAAGGCAAATTGTCATCAAGACCCTTCATGGTTAGGTTAATTCTTCCTTGATCATCAATTTCGCGAATTTTGACAGTTACGATATCACCAATATTCAAAAGGTTTTCCGGTTTATCAACGCGGTAAGGAGCAAGTTCGCTGACGTGAGCCATGCCATCTTGGTTTTGGTTCAGTTGAATAAAAGCTCCAAAGTCCAGCATGCGAACTACTTTTCCTTTGATAATTTCACCGACTGCGTATTCATGAACAATTTCTTTGATTTGGTTAACACCTTTTTCAACCATTGCGGCGTCAACACCACAAACCATTACCAAACCGTCGTCATCAATATCAATACTGATATTACCACCGCAATCTTCAATAATGCCGTTGATAATTTTACCGCCAGGACCAATAATTGAACCAATTTTGGCTGGGTCAATATTTAGACTAATGATCCGTGGAGCATATTTTGACAATTCAGCGCGAGGAGCAGCAATCGCCGCCTTGGAAACTTCTAGAATTTGATTCAAAGCTTCACGACCTTGAGTCAAAGTTTTTTTGACAATCTCAATTGTTAAACCGTCGGTTTTTGTATCAAGTTGGATAGCTGTTAAACCAGCATCAGTGCCAGTGATTTTGAAATCCATTCCACCATCACCATCTTCAAGGTCTTGGATGTCGGTTAACACTTCCCATTTGCTCATATCTTTATTAGAAGCAAGACCCATCGCAATTCCGACTACCGGTTTTTTGATTGGGACACCAGCATCCATTAAAGCGAGAGAGGAGGCGCAAGTAGAAGCCATTGAAGACGAGCCATTGGAACCAAGAGTTTCACTAACAACGCGGATAGTATAAGGGAAGTCTACTTTTTCTGGTAAAACTGGAATCAAAGCTTTTTCAGCGAGAGCACCATGACCGATTTCGCGACGACCAGTGCCACGAAGAGGAGAAACTTCACCAACAGAGTATGGTGGGAAGTTGTAGTGGTGCATATAACGCTTTTTGCTTTGACCATCAAGTCCTTCAAGAGATTGTTCAAGGCCAGGTGCGCCCAGAGTAACGATAGACATTACCTGAGTTTCGCCACGGGAGAACAAACTTGTGCCGTGATCACGAGGAATGATTTGCACTTCAGCAGAAAGATTTCTAATTTCATTTAATGCCCGACCATCAACGCGACGTTTGTCGTTAACGATTGCCGAAGTAACCGCTTCATCAACCATTGATTCTACTAATTTTTTGATAACAAAGGCCCGTTGATCTTTTTCGTAGCCACGTTCAAAAAGAAATTCATCTAACTGTTGTTTGATTGAAACAACCGCGCCTTTTCTTTCTCCTTTGGTGGTATAGAATTCTTTATTAAATAAAGTTTTGTTAATATTTTCCTTTAACCATTCTTCACCAATCACCAGCAATTCTTTCTTTACGGCTTCTTTTTCAAGTTCAGATTCACTCTTCAAAACTTTCTTTTCGGTCTTCACTTTTTTTGGTAAAGCGGCCTGCATTTTCTTGATGAGTTCAATAGCTGGCTGCATTGCTTTTTGTCCGCCAACAATCGCTTCATAGATTAAATCTTCAGGGATTTCATTGCCACCAGCCTCAATCATAATTGATTTGTGCTCAGTGCCAGAAACGATGAGATCTAAAGTGCTGCTAATTTGTTGCTCCATGGTTGGATTGTAAACTAGTTGTCCGTCAATCAAACCAACACGAACGCCACCAAGAGGGCCCTTCCAGTCAATGCCGGAAATTGCCAAAACTGCAGAAGCCGCGATTAAAGCAGTGACATCATAATCATTTACTAAGTCATAAGACATGACGGAAGTAATAACTTGAATATCACGACGGTCTTCTTGGTTAAAAAGTGGGCGAATAGAGCGATCAATCATGCGACCAGTCAAAACAGCATCGTCAGTCGGACGACCTTCACGTTTTAACCAACGAGAACCTTTGATGATTCCAGCGGCATAAAGTTTTTCTTCAAATTCCACCATCAGTGGGAAAAAATCAATATTCTCTCTTTCTGTTTTTGATTGGACAACGTTGGCCATCACGACGGTTTCGCCGTATTGTACCAAAACCGAAGCATCAGCCTGAAGGGCGAGCTTGCCGGTTTTAATGGTTAGAGTGCGGCCAAGCCACTCTCCGGAGAAGATTTTCTCTTCCATATATTTTAGGTGGGCCTGGCCAATAAATTTGAGAACTGTAAAATAATTACAGTGCTAACTATCTAATGGTCAGGCTTTAATTAGTTTTTATCTTTTTCGGTTATTTTTTGATGCAGGCTTGGAATAAGGGCTGCGCAATAAATATTTTGGATCACTACCAAGATCCACAAAATCATCAACTTCTTCAATTAGGCGGGAGGAAGTAGTTTTGCGGAATGCGAGAACTTCAACTAGGCATCCCTTGTTATGTTGCAAGTAAGAAACGAGTGGCAAATAGTCGCCATCACCGGAAACAATCACAATCACGTCTAGTTTTTCTGATAATTTTACGGCGTCAATCGCGATTCCAACGTCCCAGTCAGCTTTTTTTGAGCCGTCAGGAAAGATTTGCAAATCTTTCATCCGGACTTCAAATCCTTGTTGAACGAGAGCTTCAAAAAATGGGGTTTCTTCTTCGTTTTCGGTCCGAATAGCATAAGCAGTGGCCCGGATAAGTTTCCGGCCGGCCACTGCTGTGCTGAGTATCTCCTTAAAGTTGGCTTTCTTACCGTATAAGTTCTTAGCAGAATGATAGATGTTTGAGATATCTACTAAGACGCCGATTCTTTGTTCAGGATGTTTGATCATATATTTTTTTAGACTTCCGGAACGATTTCTTCCGGAACGATTTCTTCAGTTTCATCCGCAACGACATATTTTCTTTCCTTGGCTTTTGCCTCTTCTTCTTCAGCAATTAATTTGGTAGCAATTTTCAATTTCAATTTGATTGCTAATTCTTGGAAGGCGGCAGCGTTTTCTTTTTGTAAATACTTTAACAATTTGCGTCTTTCGCCAACTTTCTTCAATAAGCCGCGGCGGGAAGAGAAATCATGTTTGTGCATTTTCAGGTGGTCAGTCAATTGCTTGATTTCCTCGGTTAAAATAGCAATTTGAACCTGAGGAGAACCAGTATCGGTGTCGTGAGTACGGAATTTTTTAATTAATTTTTCTTTGTCTTTCTTGGTCATCATAAATTTCTTCGCCTAAACCAAGGAATAATCCCTAAGACGGGGGTTATTTCCGAGAAAAGGTGCAGTTATTTTTTTATAATTATTTGCTTAAAGCGTTAACTTTTTTCATCAAGCGTGATTTCTTGCGGGCAGCAGTGCCTTTTTTGATTACGCCATTTTTTGCAGCCTTGTCTAAGGCCTGGAAAGTTTTTGGTAAAGCTTCTTTGACGCCGGCATCCTTGGCAACAATCGCCTTTAAATTAGTTTTTACTAATTTTTTAACGGTTTCTTTCTGTTTTTTGTTGGCTACATTGCGCTTGATGCTTTTGCGCAACTCTTTCTGAGCCGATTTCTTGTTTGGCATAGAATAATTTTGCTTTTATTAGTCAAAAAATAATTAGTTTTTTGCAATTCTTTATAAGTAATAAGATGGTAGCATAAATACTGGGAAAAAACAAGGGGGTTTTGGGTAATGTGCACGCACATATGGCGATTGAGAGAAGAAGCGATAAGACTTATTCTAAATTTTAATCTCAATTAATTTGTGTCCGTTATCTTTAATCTCTTTTCCGCTAATTTTGTAAAGCACCGGAGCAAAGTTTTGGAAAATTAACTCTCGGTCGGTTTCTTTCCCAGCGGTTTTTTTAATCCGCCAAATTTCGTTATAGCGGAAAAACTTTTTTTCCTTTTTAATAAAAGCGTGATTTTTTTCTTGAATAGACATTTTTTCTGTCGCTGGTTCGGGTGATAATAACTGAGCTTTGAGATGTTTGTCAGCAATCCAGATTTTTAATTGCAGGGGCTGCTGGCCGCTGTTTTTTATTTTTAGATCAACAAAATTATACAAACAAGTTGCGCCACTTCCAAATGGTAAAACTCGACCAGAATCAGGGAAAACGTCTAGAGAATGATGATAACGTTCCACGACTTCTGTATCGGCGTGTAAAAATAGCCAGCAAAGAAGATTTGATAATTGGCACAATCCGCCGCCGATGCCCTCTATTACCTGACCATTAGATAATAACATCCCATCAACATAGCCACGGCGATAAGTCGGTTGACCAATTGATTCCCAAAGAGAAAAAATTTCTTTTGGTTTGATTATTAGGCCGTTTAAATCTTCGCAGGCACGCCTCAGATTGGTTATTTTATTTTTTTGTAGGCGTTCCTCGCTGTTACCTAGACTACGCAGCAAAACACTTTGGTGACGAGCAACAACACAAGTAAAAAAGACTGCACTTTTTTTTCTGGCGATTTTGAAGTTTGTGATATTTTGCGCTTTTTTAGCGAGACGACGCGCTAAAATAATCAGTGTTTTAAAAGCCGGAAGATGAGTGCTAACCGCTTTGCGATGCGGTTTTTCGTGGGCATCGATTAATTTAACAAGATGCGCTTGATTCATTTTTAAGGATTTTTGTTGGAGTCTTTTTGGGTTTACAAAGCTCTTTCCAAAATAAAACCCTAACGGGTTTTTTCTGTTTGTCGGGGTGCTGGGAATTGAACCCAGTCAACATGCTCCCAAAGCATGCGTACTACCGGTATACGACACCCCGTTTATAGATATTTTTTAAGTCCATCCATCCAGCCAATTAGGCGAAAGAACTTATTTACATTGTTTATCCTCAAATGGATTGTACCAAACTCTAATTTTTTTGCAACCCTTTGCTTGCTCGCAACACTTATAGAATGGCAAGTTTTAATAAAGTTGTTTGCTGGAATGCCAGTAATTTGGCTCCAATATTTAACCACCTTAGTTGTTTTTGAAGAATCATGAAGTTGAATTTGAGCCTTCAGTTCTTCTGGGGAAATATCAAAAAATTTAACAAAAAAATTTGTCATTACCTTTATCATCTCGGGGTCTGAATTGGTAAAATCAATACTTTTCCACTTGCTGCCTTCGGCGCCCCTCTTATACCCCTCACCCCAATAAAGAGCTAGTCCAGCAACGAAAAGGGGGTCTTTAAAATATTTTTTACTTTCTATTTCAGCTGCTTTACGTATCGTTTGGTGTTGAGCCTCAACAAGAGCTGGTCTGCTCTTATTCCTCTTAATTAATTTTTCCAGACTTGTAGATTTTATTCTTGACTGGATTTTATTTTTTGCAGTTTCGGTTAGCAAAACATCCTTGAGCCATAGGCTTAAGGTGCTTTTAGGTACCTTAAGTTCGCCACTGATTTGGCTATAACTTTTCCCTTGAATCCTTAATTTTATTGCAATACTTTTATCTCGTCGCATAAAAAAAATGAACCTACGGTAACAGGATAATTTTACCATAGGGCCATTTCTTTGTCTAATTGTGCCCCGGGTCAGAATCGAACTGACGACACAAGGATTTTCCTTGTATAACTACCTAGGTTTCCCTAAGGATCGGACTATATCATCTCCATCCTTTTTAAAAAAAGGAGAAGGAGTCGGGCGCTGTCTGTGGGATTATTGTTAGGCTCACCCACTAGTCTCTACACCTTCATCGGCCCTTTATCCTAGCCGATGCTTGGCTCGGGATTGCCATAGTCAACGTTGACGACAGGTTTCCCCGAATTCACCCGATTTGCGACCCAGCGTTTCCGCTGAGTGGATCGAAAATCAATCCTTTGCTCTACCACTGAGCTACCGAGGCGGCATTTCAGTTTCTTTTTTCAGTCTTCCTGAAATTGTTGCGGGAGTCGGACTCGAACCGACGACCTCCAGGTTATGGGCCTGGCGAGCTG
>CAYSIJ010000015.1:19748-20237 GCA_964431155.1 uncultured Gammaproteobacteria bacterium | reverse complement strand
ATAATTTTTAGTTCTAACAATTGAAATTTTTCCGAGAGACTTTTCTCTTTTTAAATTATTAACTAACTGTACGGCTTTCAAATTATATTTTTCGGAGAAATACTTTAAATTTTTACTGAGATTATTGTCGGATAACTTCACTTCTAATATTTCGGAAATTTCGTGATCACTGTCAACAACAGCAAAATCGGTCTCTCGCCCTTCTTTGGTCCTTAAGTAATGTAATTTTTCACTTTTTCCCAAATAATCATTGCGACCAATAATACTTTTGAACAAAGCGTTGGCAACCAAGTTCTCCAATTTAACTCCTTCGTCTCCGACCACTAAACCATTGTCGTAAAAATAAATCTTTGGTTCCTTAAGAATTGAACGAGCAATTTTTTTGGAATATGGAGTTACTTTAAAAACAACAAAAAGCGACTCAAAAATATTGATGTATTTTTTGACGGTCAGCGGAGAAATTTCGGCATCGCGAGCAATGGAAACATA
>CAYSIJ010000015.1:14023-19700 GCA_964431155.1 uncultured Gammaproteobacteria bacterium | reverse complement strand
TCTTAATAATTCAAATACTAGCTTTATCGCCTTAAAATCATTTATCTTTTCAAAATCTAAAACATCGGTCCTAATCAAGCTATCAATATATTGCGCTCTCCAACGATCAATATCTGTCTCCGTGTCAGCTAAAAATGGCTCCGGAAAACCACCTCTTCTTATTAATTTATCAAGATCTAAACTTTCTTTTTCCTGTTTTAATTCAGATAAGGACAGAGGCATTAGATGATGAACAAAAAACCTTCCCGCCAAAGAGTCGCCGGCCTGACGAAAGGTTTCCAGCCTTGCACTTCCTGTGACTAATATTTTGAGATTTTCTGGCTTGGTGTCAAAAACGCCCTTCAAAAAATTCTTCCAGCCCTTCATTTTATGCAATTCGTCTAATATCAATAAATCGGTGTCCTCCAGCCATTGTTCTTTTTTTATGATATTTCTATCTTCTAGCCGGTCATAGTTTAAATAAACGGTCTTCTGGTACTCCTTACCAATTTGTTTCGCCAACCAAGTCTTACCGACCTGTCTTGGTCCAACCAAAAAAACAATTTTTTTGTTTAAATCGGCGATAATTTGTTTTGTTTGTTGTCTATCCATATATGACTATTATACACCGAAATATCAAAAAGTCAAGACTATTCAATATTTTACTTTATAACGGCCAGAAGCAAAAATGCGTAAAAAGCAGAATATTTTTTCTATAATTAGCTAAAAATAGCCTACATCCTCTCAAAAAAAGTTCGAGCCAAAACTTCTTGCTGTTGCTCACGAGAGAGTTTGACAAAATTAACCGCATAACCAGAAACCCGAATGGTCAACTGCGGATAATTTTCTGGATGTTTCATGGCATCTTCAAGAGTGGCCCGATTAAAAACATTAACATTTAAATGATGGGCTCCTTTTGAAAAATAACCGTCCAATAAAGCGACTAGATTGGCAACTTGCTCTTTCTCATTCACTCCTAAAGTTTTTGGAGTAATAGAAAAAGTGTTAGAAACGCCATCACGAGAGTAGCGATAATCAATTTTTGCTACTGAATTCAGAGAAGCAATTGCTCCATTGGTATCTCGCCCGTGCATTGGGTTGGCTCCTGGAGCGAATGCTTGCCCGGCCTGGCGACCATCGGGAGTAGCACCAGTTTTTTTGCCATAAACCACATTAGAAGTGATAGTGAGAACGGATAAAGTGGGTATTGCTTCACGATAAATCCAATGTTTTGAAAGTTCTTGGTTAAAATCTTCAACTAATTTGGCGGCCAAAACATCTACCCGTTCATCATTATTGCCATACTTTGGAAAATCGCCGTTAATTTCAAAATCAATCGTAATTCCCCGTTCATCGCGAATTGGCACTACTTTTGCGTACTTAACCGCCGACAAAGAATCAGCAGCGACTGACAAACCAGCAATCCCAAAAGCCATGATTCGCTTTACATCAGTATCAATAAAAGCCATTTGAGCGCGCTCATAGTAATATTTGTCATGCATGTAATGGATAACACTCATCGTTTTCACATATTCTTGAGCCAAAAAAGCGGTGGTCTTCTGGTACTCTTTCATCACTGCCTTAAAATCAAGGGTCTTTCCAGATAATGGCGCAATGTTTGAAACTATTTTCAGACCACTAATTTCATCCCGCCCTTCATTCAAAGCTAATAAAAGCGCTTTAACGATATTACAGCGAGCGCCAAAATACTGCATTTCTCTGCCAATTCCCAATTTAGAAACACAGCAACTAATTGCATAGTCATCATCTCCCGTGACTTCCCTCATTAAATCATCATTTTCATATTGAATAGACGAAGTTTCCACAGAAACTTTGGCACAGAATTTTTTAAAATTAAGTGGCAAATTTTTTGACCAAAGAATCGTCAAGTTTGGTTCAGGTGAAGCGCCGAGATTATATAAAGTCTGCAAGAAACGGTAAGAAGTCTTGGTCACTTTGTGACGTCCATCTCCCCAAGAACCAGCGATTGATTCGGTTAACCAAGTTGGGTCACCAGCAAAAAGTTGATTGTATTCATCGGTTCTTAAATGGCGGATTAACCGTAATTTCATGACAAAATGGTCCACCAATTCCTGGGCCTCTTCCTCGGTAATCACTCCCGACTTCAAATCTTTTTCCAAATAGATATCAAAAAAACTACTGACATTACCAAGACTCATTGCCGCTCCATCCTGCTCCTTCAGGGCTGCTAGATAAGCGAAATAGGTCCACTGAATCACCTCTTTGGCATTTTTTGCTGGGCGAGAAATATCAAAACCATAGGACTTGGCCATTATTTTTATATCTTCCAGGGCTCGGACTTGATCGCTAATTTCTTCTCGCAAGCGGATAACCTCTTCGTTGAACTCTGCAGAATCTAGACGTTTTTTATCTTCTAATTTAACCGCAATTAAATAATCAACCCCATAAAGAGCGGCTCGACGATAATCACCAATAATCCGGCCGCGCGCATAAGCATCTGGCAAACCAGTCAAAATTCCCGTCTTACGTAAAGATCTCATTTCTTCGGTGTAGCCGTCAAAGACTCCGTCATTGTGAGTTTTTCGGTAACGGCTAAAAATCTCAGAAACTTTTGGAGATAGCTTTACTTTGTGCTCTTCACAAGATTTTTCCACCATCCTCACTCCACCAAACGGTTTGATTGCTCGCTTTAAAGGCTCATCGGTTTGCAAGCCGACAATTGATTCTAGAGATTTATCAAGATATCCAGCCTTATGGCTAGTGATGCTAGAAATGGTTTCGGGGTCAATTTTTAAAACCCCGCCTTTTTTGATTTCTTGAAGCAAAAGTTTTTGGCATTTTCCCCAAAGTTTTTTAGTTTTTTTAGAAGGACCAGACAAAAAAGAAGCATCGCCGTTATAAGGTTTAGCATTTTGATGAACAAAAGCCCTGACGTCTAATTGGTTCAATGAAACACCAACCTTTTCTAAAGATGATAGATTTTTTTTATCAGAAATTTTTGATTTAACAGTTCTCATAGATATTAACAAGACAAAAAGTTTATTCAATTACAATGCGGGCATCCAGCACTTTTGCACCCTTACCTTCTTCTAAAGCCAAAAGCGGGTTGATGTCCAGTTCTTTAATTTCTGGAAAATCTTTTAGCAGCTTTGCTAGGCGCAACACTGCCTCAACAATCGCCTCGCGATCGGCCGGCTTGGCACCGCGAGCACCAGCTAAGATATTTTTTGATTTAAGAGAATCTAGCATTACTAGTACATCCTCTCTGGTTAAAGGATTTAGACCAAAAACGACATCCTTTAATATTTCTACATAAATACCGCCCAAACCAACCATGATTGTGTTGCCCAGCGAAGGATCTTTGATGCTTCCCAAAATTAATTCTGTTCCTGAGTCAGTAATCATTTCCACCAAAAGAACCCCTTCCAAATGAGCATCAGGACGATTAATCGCCACCCGAGCCATCATTTCTTCAAATTTTTCGCCAGCTTCTTCGGGCATCACATTCAACATGATTCCACCGGCGTCACTCTTGTGAAGAATCTCTGGAGAAACAATTTTCAATACCATTTTTACTCCGATTTCTTTGGCAATTTCTAATGCTTCAATAGAATTTTTTGCTACTCTACTTTTTAAGACTGGCAAACGATAGGCCTCTAAAATAGCGAGGGCTTTGGCTTCTGGGAAGGAAAAGACACCGGCCGCACGCGCTTCTGAAAAAATCTTGGCCACCGCATCCCGATTTACATCGGAAAAATCCAAAAATTTCCCGATTGGTCGGAGAGAGTGTTCAAAAAATTTGTTCAAAGCACCTAGAGCTTTGACAGCCTGTTCCGGGAAATCAAAAACAGCAATGTTGGACTTCTTAAGAATCTCAACTCCTGGAAGAACTAATTCTTCACCCATAAAAGCAGCAGCCAAAGGCTTGCCGAATTTTGTTTTTGCGGCCACTAATGCCTCAGCGGTCGCTTCAATTTCCGTCATTGACTGCGGAGTTAAAATCAACAAGGCGGCATCAACATTTTTATCGGCTAATGCCTGTTCTAGGGCAATTTGGTAGCGATCTGCCTTGGCGTCACCCAAAACATCAATCGGGTTGTGGAAATTGGCAGCGGGTGGTAAGGCAGTGGCCAAGACCTTAATTGTTTTTGGGTCTAAAACTGCCGGCAATAAACCATTTTGGACAACAGCGTCAATTGAAAGAACGCCTGGGCCGCCAGCATTAGTGATAACGGCAATATTTTTTGCCGCCTTCAAAGGATTGGTGCTAAAAATCTTAATATAATCAAATAGTTCGTTCACATTGTCGGCTCGCACCACCCCACTCTGACGAAAAAGCGCCTCATAAGCGGCATCATTACCAGCTAAAGCACCAGTGTGAGAAGCGCTTGCTCCGGCACCAGCACTGGTTTTCCCAGACTTGAGGATAATAACTGGCTTTGGGTTGGCACCATTAGAAATTTTTTTAATAATTGCCATTAACGATTCGGGGTTGCTGTGTTGTTCGGCATACATTGCAATAACTTTGGTGCTTGGATCTTCGGCTAAATATTCTAGAATTGCTTCTTCATCAACCACGGCTTTATTGCCGACACTCATGAATTTTGAAAAACCGATTCCCATTTTTTTGGCACAATCCAAAACTGCCGTACATAAAGCACCGCTTTGAGAAATAAAAGCCACCGAACCAGCGTCCGGCATTACCGCCGCGAAAGAAGCGTTGAGACTCTCCGAAGGGTTAATAACCCCCAAGCAGTTGGGGCCGATGAGAGTAATGCCATATTTTTCACAAATTTTTTGAACTTGTTCTTCCAGTTCTGGATGACCAGCTTCTTTGAAGCCGGCAGAAATTATAATTGCTCCCTTCACTCCCAGGGCACCGCCCTCTTCCATCACCGCTGGCACAACTGCTGCCGGGACGACAACAATCATCAAATCTACCGGCTGACCGATTGATGACAAAGAAGGAAAGCATTTCAGACCAAAAAGTTCTTCGGCTTTTGGATTAACAGGAAAAACCTTTTCGGTTGCTAACCCCGAATTGGCTAAATTTTTGACAATATCATTGCCAACACTTTTTTCTTTAGTGGAAGCACCAACCACGGCAATGCTTGCCGGTTTAAAAATCGCATCAAAGTTCTTCATAAATATCTTTTATTTTTTATAAGCAGATCGGTAGGCGAACCAAATGAACAAGCCGCCAATAATGTTTCCCAAAGTCACGGGAATCAGATTTTTAATTATTATTGTATATAAATTCAAATCCGTCAGTATTAGATGATGGGCAGCGGCAAAGCTCGGGTCAAGAACTTTGACTAGCCAAGCAGAGGAGAGCAAATACATATTAGCCACTGAATGTTCAAACCCCAAAGCAACAAAGGCGGTGATGGGCGGCAAAATAACGAGAAATTTATCACCGATTGATTTTGAAGCATAAGCTAGCCAAACCGCCAAACAAACGAACATGTTACAAAGAATTCCGAGAACCAAAGCTGAAAAAAATGAATAATGAATTTTCCCGAGAGCTACCTTAAACATTGTTTCGCCGATAATTCCATTGCCAGACAAATAATGTTGAGAATAAAAAATCATTAAAGCTAGCAAGATTGAGCCGACAAGATTACCTGCATAAACCAAAGCCCAATTTTTAAAAACTGCCTTCCAGGAAGCACGGCGGTTTGCGGCGGCCAAGGAGACGATGGTACTCCCAGTAAAT
>CAYSIJ010000015.1:5707-14013 GCA_964431155.1 uncultured Gammaproteobacteria bacterium | reverse complement strand
ATCGTAAAAACGAAGCCCATTAGCAATTTTGCGGCACCATAAGGCCAAGAAGTCAAAGTGCCAGCGCCAGCCAAAACCATCAAAACGCCGGCAAAACCGATGTAAAGACCGGCTAAGACGGCGAGAACGAAGACTTTTTTGTTTTTCAATTTCAACTTTTTTTCAGCACCTTCTTCGGCGCGCGCCAAAATTTCCGGCGGAGTAAAAAATAATTGCTCTGACATAAAAATGACTTAAAAATTAATTTCTAATAATAACATGTTTGAAAAAATTTTCCAAAATTTTTTTTGCTGTTTCTACTTCTTCATTGGTCGGCGGTTTCACGTTTTCTAAAGAATAGGGCAATCCCAATTCTTTGTATTTGTATACCCCCAAATTATGATAAGGTAAAATCTCTAAACATTCCAGATTTTTTAAGTTGGCACAAAAAACCCCAAGTTTTTCCAAGTCTTCTTTTTTGTCAGTTAATCCGGGGACTAGAACGTAGCGAACCCAAAAAGGTTTGCCCAGGCGGTCATATTCTTCAATATTTTCCAAAACTGCCAAGTTACTAGCACCAGTCAATTCGCGGTGCTTCTTCCCGTCCAGATGCTTGATGTCAAAAATTACCAAATCAGCCATCGCCAAAAGTTTCTTGGACTCGGGCGTCCAAATGCTTCCATTAGTATCCAAAACCGTATTAAAACCAAGTTTTTTTACGCTTTCAAATAGTGGTAAGAGCTTCTTGGTTTGCAATAATGGCTCACCGCCGGAAATACTCAAACCGCCACCACTGGTGAAATATGGCCTTTGTTCTTCTAATAAATTAATAATTTGCTCGGCCGAATAATCTTTTCCACCAGTTTTTTCAATGGTGTCGGGATTGTGACAATAAGCACAGCGAAAATTACAACCCTGTAAAAAAAGCACCAGGCGAATGCCCGGCCCTTCATGGGTACCGAAAGTTTCAATTGAATGGATTCTAAGCATTTTATGTAATATTAGTGCCCCCGCCCCGATTCGAACGGGGATTTCCGGCTTCGGAGGCCAGCGTTCTATCCATTAAACTACGGGGACAAGCGTCTACTCTTTCAGTATACAAGAAAGAAAAGATGCTGGCAAAGCGATCAAAGATAATAATTAAAATATTGGATTATTACTTCTTCTGGCAACTTTATGAATTTGCTCAAGGAGGCTATCAATTGCAAAAGGTTTTTCCAAAACTCCCTTAATTACACTGAGACTATTGGATTTTTCAAATGATTCATGAAATTCTTCCGGTGGTATTGGCAGGGCTGAAGACATTAACAAGACTGGAATTTCCCGAAGACGACCGTTTTGAGCCATCGCCCGACAAACATCCATTCCGCTAATCTGCGGCATCATAATATCAAGCAAAACAACATTGTAGCTTGGATTGGCCATCATTTTATCCAAGCCCTCTTGCCCACTATAAGCAACGTCAATTTGAAATGGCTCTTGGCTGATTAAAAGGGCCTTAAGGGTAGCGACTGTGCTAACATCGTTATCAATAATTAAAATTTTCATAATTTTGTTTTTGAATTTATTGGCAAAGTAAAGAAAAAATTGGTTCCTTGATTTAATTCGCTTTCCACGCCAATTTGGCCACCCAGATTTTCAATATTCTGTTTACAAATATAAAGGCCGAGCCCCATCCCATCTTGCGAACGAGACAAAGAAGGCTCTAGCTGAGAAAATTTCATAAAAAGTTTTTCCTGCTTCTCCTTGGGAATTCCCTCCCCAGTTCCCCGCACCTCAATCCTGACAGACTTGTTGTTCACTAAAAACAAATTAACCCCAACCACCTGGTTTGTTGGCCCGTATTTTATGGCATTATCAACAAAATTATAAATCACTTGGGAAATTTTTGCTTTGTCGCTTTCAATAATTAATTCTGGGGCCCGAAGATTGAGTTTGACTTGAGAATCGGTTCTTTTGGCAATAATTCCAAGAGATATTTCCAGCGATTTTACAAAACCAACTAAATCAAACTCTTCAATGACCGCGGACGCCTTTCCTAGTTCGTTCCGACTGGCAGTCAGCATTGTTTTGATTAGATTGGTTAGTTTTACTCCCTCATTATGAATAATGGAAATAAAGCCCTTGTATTCTTCGGGGATTTCTTTCGGCTGTTTCTCCATCACCTCCGACAAACCAACAATGGAGATTAGCGGAGTTTTTAACTCATGAGTGGCGATATTTAACACTTCACTCTTTAATTTATCAACTTCTTTTAATTGATCAATTGTTACTCTTGCCCTGGTCAACTCAGTGACATCGACGCCAGTCGCCAAAACAGCTGGTGAAACATTTTTTTCATTTTGAAAAGCGCTAAAATGCCAAACAATATTTTTTTCTGATTTATCTTTGGAAACTAAAACATTTTCCAGAGTGTCGGTTGGAGAAATTTTTCCCAAGAAAGACGCCAGAAAACTCCTGGTTCTAGTCTGGTCTTTTTTCAGAACATATCGCTCAACCCAGTCTTTGCCAAAAATTTCTGCAGTTTCAATACCCAAAATTTCACGCCCTTTCCGATTAATCAATAAAACATTGTTATTTGAATCAAAAATTAAAACGATTATCCCGGCAATATCCAAATATTGTTGGAGCTTTTTCTTTTCGGCTTTGAGATTGTTCTGAGAATTTTTTATTTCGTTATTATATTCCTGTAATTTTTTGATATTTGATTTCAGTGATTCCACCATGGTATGGGCGGATTTTGCCAAACTGGAAATCTCATCATCCCCGTCCATTAAACCTTCTTCCATTTCTACATTTAAGTCTCCATCTTCAATTATTTTTGCGGTTTTGTTCAGAGAAATCAGCGGAGCAACTAGTTTGTTTGAAAAAGCAATCGCATACCAAACACAGCCACCAGCAGTCAGTAATAACAAACACAAAGCAATTATTTCACTAACCACTCGGACATTTTCAATTTCTACTTGCAAATTTTTAGCATACTCTGCTTCCTTTAAAAGAAGATCAACAACATTTTCGCGAATAAAACTGTTTTTGCGGTTAGCAATCTCATAGCGGTTTGCTGCCTCTGAATAATCGCCAGTTGCTAAGCTGCTAACCCCGATTTCCACATCAAAAAAAACATCATTAATATTATTTTCTAATCTAATAAAAACTGCCCGACTGCCATTGTCGCTAATATTTTTTTCCAGTTGAGACAACAAATTTTTAATTCCTGAATAAACCAAATTAAAATTTTCCACCTCAACTGTGTCGGCGGGATATTTTAAGCGCTTATTAAAAGAGGAGAGCAAAGAGGAGGTCTCTTCAATCAGTCGATATTCTGAAGTGATATTACTGGTCAATGAAGTATATTTTGCTAAAATTATTGAATTCATTACCACAAAAAAAACTTCTGAAATGAGAAGGACTGAAATAACAGTAAAAAATGAGGTGAGAAGCTTTTTTTTGATTCCCTGCATAGATATTCTAATTGGAATTTATCTGGTAGACGTTGTGTAGATTTCCTCGGGGGTATAAAGACCGTCCCTGATTACGGTCCGAACCAAACTTTTTTTGTCCACTAAAATTGGCGGTAAAAGGTGGGCCGGGACATCAATAACTCCATTAAAAACTGTGCCAGTGACTTCTGGAGATTTTCCATTGGCAATTGCTACGGCAATTTCAGCCGCTTTGTAGGCTAATAATTTTATTGGCTTGTAGGTTGTGGAAGATTGAACACCGGAAACAATTCTTTGGACTGCCGGGAGCTCAGCGTCTTGCCCAGAAACCGGCACCTTTCCACTCAAACCTTTCTCCCCCAAAGCCTTGATAACCCCTGAAGCAATTCCATCATTTGCGGCAATGACAGCATCAAGAGGCTTCCCGGAATCTAGATATTTTTTAATAATTTCCTGAGCGATTTCTGGCTTCCAACCATCAACAAATTGGTTGATAACCAGATTAACTTTACCAGTTTCTATTTCTGGGTTGAGAACGCTCATTGTTCCTTCTTTTAATAAATATGAAACATTAGTATCTGAAGCTCCTCCCAAATAAGCAAAGTTCCCTTCTTTTTTCTGGGCTAAAATATCTTTTGCTTGTAGCTCGCCGATTTTTTTATTATCAAAAGAAATATAAAAATCTATTTTGCAATTATTTATCAAGCGGTCATAAGCGATTATCTTCACTCCAGCCTGGTTGGCTTTTTCAACGGCAGGAGCAATTTTTTCGGCATCAGAAGGAATGACGACAATTACTTTGGCTCCTTGGCTGATTAGATTCTCAATTTGTTTATCCACGTCATAATCAGACAAAGCAACGCTGACCACTGCTCCCAGTTCCTGGGCCTTTTCAATGAATAAATCTCGGTCCTCAAACCATCTTTCTTCTCTGGTCGCCCCAATAGAAAATCCAATAATTACCGGATTTTTACCAGATAATAAATTTTGTTTTTCAACCAACAAACGGTTTAAAAAATAAATACTCGCCAAAACCGCGCTGCCAAAAAAAACCACAATAATAATGATTTTTTTCATATTTAGTTAAAGTAAAAAGATTATTTCCCCTTATGCCGCCTGAGTAATTCTGTTTATTTCTACCAATAGCTCGTCTAAAATAAAAGGTTTTTCAATTGCCCCCTTAACTACCTTCAAGGCCTTAAATTCGTCTAACAACCCTCCCAATTCCTTTGAAGTAATTGGCAAGGCGGACGCGAGCAAAACTGGAATTTTTTTTATTTTCTCATCCGCTGCCATTGCTTTGCAGACATCAATGCCACTAAAGCCCATCATCATCACGTCAAGAATTAACAAATCGTAGTCGGGGCTAGCAATCATCTTTTTCAAACCTTCTTGCCCGCTGAAAGCGACATCTATTTCGTAGCCAGCCTGGCTCATCAAAAGAGCTTTTAAAGTTACGGTCACACTAACATCATCATCAATGATTAAGATTTTCATAGTTTTTTTATGTTTATTAAAATTTAGTCCACTTTGTTTTTATTTTTTGTAAGGTTCCATCCTGCTCCATGTCTTCTAAGATAGAATTTATTTTCCGCATTAAAGAATTATTACCAATCTTGGTGGCAATGCCGTAGTCTTCTTTGGTGAAAGGAACACCGACTATTTTTAAACCGGAATAACTTTTTATCATACTGAGAGCCTGAGTATAATCAACAATAATTACTTCCACTTTGCCGTCTTTTAGGTCATTAACCATTTTGGAATCACTATCCAAATAATTAAAGATTAAATTTTCTTTCCCGTATTTTTTTGCTTCGCTAAAACTGGTGGTCTCCTTCTGAACAGCGATTTTCTTGTTTGTTAAATCATTAACTCCTTTGATGTCTTGGCTGCCAGCTGGCACGACAATGGCTTGACCGCCATTAAAATACGGCTCGCTAAAAAGCAACTCCTTTTGTCTTTCTGGGGTGATTGTGATACTAGAAATCGTCAAATCTACTTCGCTAGCTTTTGTTTTAGAAAAAAGATCATCCCAGTCATAATTATTAAATTCCAATCTCACTCCTAAACGAGAAGCTAACTCTTTGGCGATATCAACATCCAAACCATCAGGATTGTTATTTTCATCAAAAAATTCCATTACCCCAAAGGGGATTTGGCTACCAACCTTCAGGACTCCGCTTTTTCGGACATTAGCAAGGGAGTTGTCGGTTTCCCTGAAATATAGATACCAAAATCCGGAAACCACAATAACGAGCGGAATTATAATCGCTAAAATAATAAGAATTTTTTTCTTCATTTTCATACTTTTAGTATTTTATAATCAAATAAAGGTTTGACAATAAAACGGCTAACCAAGGCCAAAAATACCTGGTATTTTAATTATAACATAAACTAAAAAACAACTGAAGACTAAATAAAAATAAGGCCTTTAAACCTTACCTAAAAAAACGAACGACACCACGAGATGAAAACGAGCAAAAATCATAGTTACCGATTTTGCCAGCACCAGCTTCACCCAAGGCCTTTCTAACTATATCGCTGTGCGAAATTGGCACAAAAACAACTAATTTTACATTATTTGATTCGGGCATATTGCTTTTTTAATTTATCTATGCTATCTTAATAATAGAATTTCTATTGAAAAGCACCTCTTAAAGTTTCGTCTTTAAGCGGTGCTTTTTTCTTTGACTTTATATTCCAGCTTATTTCTCAAGTTATCCATAAACACTATTTTTTCTTTTGCGGTCTTTTTTAATAATTTTGAGCTATTTTTTACATCCGGACTAATAACTCGAGACAATTTGCCTTTCTCGTATAAATATTTAACTAAACAATAAAAATCACCATCACTAGAGACAATGATTGCCTGATTAAAATTATTAAACTCTAGCATTGTCTGCAACACTAAATCTGCGTCAACATTCCCCTTTGGTTGTCTCTCGCCGTTAAATAGGACTGGTTTAAATATTAAAATATAGCCATCCTTCTGCAATGATGAATATAAGTCCTGATTTTCCGGAATAAAACCAATAAACAAAAAAGCCTGAGAAACTTTATATTTCTCTTTTAAATAAACACGAAACTTCTTAAAATCGAGCTTCCAGTTTAATTTATTGATGCCAAGATTAAGATTCTGACTATCAATAAAGGCGTAGTTGTTTGCCGTGGTTTTGTCCATACAAAAATATTTTATCACAATTTTTTAAAACGACGAAGCGCTCCCGGGGAACGCTGGGCAAGTTTAAGCTTTCTATTATTTCATTAATATTTAGATACACAACAAAAAAATAGAGCCTAGACTCTACTTTCTCTAACTGCGGAGAGTAAGGGATTCGAACCCTTGATACCTTGCGGTATACACGCTTTCCAAGCGGGCGCACTCGACCACTATGCGAACTCTCCAAAATTTGTATTTGTAAAAAGAAATTTTATTCTTTCTCTTCCTTTGCCTGTCTTCAAGAACCTTTCTTCTGCCATTGCATCTTTCTTGGAAATAAATGCCTGGTAATAGACCAGTCTCCAGGGCAAGCCCTTTGAAGTAAACGCATCTTTCCCGTTATTATGTTCTGTTATTCTACGCTGCAAATCCTCTGTAAAACCGATATATTTTTTAGACAACTTAACACTGTATATTATATACACGTAATACATACACGAGTAGATTTACCACCCCGCCCAAGGCGGGCCCGCCTCGGGCGGGTATGCGAACTCTCCAATTTTTCCCTGCTTCACCAGAAAGCACCTCTCCATAATAAACGCTAATCAAAAATCTGGCAAGAGAAGGGGAAAAAATAGCTAAATTATTTTAATTTTCGCTGAATAATCGTTTCAAGACCCTCTATTTTGTCGTTGCTTGAATCAGTGAAATCAGCTAATGGCCGAGCACCATTTATCATTTCATCGCCGATAAACAAGGTTGGCGAGCCAATAACTCCGTATTGCGCGGCTTCTTTGGTTTGCTCAATTAAATCGTTGGTAACTTTTTGGTCCCCAAGACAGCTCTTAAATTTTTCTTGATTTAACTCCAATTTTTTAGCAATCAAATAAAAATCTTCCTCTAGCAGCGAACGTTCTTTCACAATAGACAAGATTTCCTGACGAAATTCCCAGCCCTTCCCCTGAGCAAAAGCACATCTGAAATTTTGGGCGGCTTTCAGGCCGAACGAACCGCTCGCCGGGAAAGAACGATAAGCAATCTTCAAATCGTTGCCATAATCTTTTTTCAACTTTTCAAGGCTTTGATCAAGATCGGCTGAGAAGGATTGCGACAAATCTTCATAAACCACCAAGCTAAGTTTGGCATCCTGATTGCCCCACAAATAATCCTGAGAAGAAATTTCTGGCATTAACGAATTCTTAAAACTAGCGCTGATAATTGTTTCTGAATTTTCTTTGATTAATTTTTCCCCTTCAATTTGCGTCTGTTTTTCTGAATGATTTGGCCAAGCTAGCCAAACCGAAATTAGAATAAACATGACCGCCAAACTGCCGACCAGCCACCATATTTTTTTGTTTTCTTGTGGTGGCCTCTCTAAAGAATGCATTGGATTCATAATTTTTTTAAGCTAATATTTTTTCAAGCGCCTGAGCGGCGGATAATAATTTTTGATCTTTAAATCTTGGAGCGATTAGTTGCAAACCAACTGGTAATTATTTTCCGTCAACTTCTGGCGGTAGACCAGGGAGTGAAATTGCCGGCAAGCCCGCTAAGGAAGCGCCGGTCAAAAAAATATCTTCCAGATACATCGTCAAAGGGTCGTCAATTTGAGCACCGATTTTGAAAGCAGGATGCGGCGAAGTCGGGCTGAGGATTAAATCAAACTTTTTGAAAACCTGATTAAAATCTTCAATAATTAAAGACCGAACCGCCTGGGCTTTTTTGTA
>CAYSIJ010000015.1:597-5560 GCA_964431155.1 uncultured Gammaproteobacteria bacterium | reverse complement strand
GTTTCTGCTCCAAATCCTTGGCCACGAGTTTTTAAATAAAAATCGTGCAGGCTTTCTGCTTGTTCATTGGTTGCGCCCCAAGCGATGCCATCAAAACGAGCAAGATTTGAACTAATCTCACTTGGCGTAACCAAGTAATAAACCGGAATTCCAAAACGAGCATTTGGCAAAGAAACCTCTTCCACCGTTGCTCCAACTGATTTTAATTTTTCAATGGCACTAGCTAGTGCTTTTTTTACATCTTCATTTTTTAATTCAGAAAAATATTCTTTCGGTAAACCAATTTTTAGAGAAGATAGATTTTTGAAATCATTTTTTTGGGCGACCTGAATTGAAGTGGCGTCATGCCGGTCTTCTCCTTCTAAAATTTTGAAAGCAAGCTCGGCATCTTCCACGGTTTTGGTGATTGGACCAATAACATCAGTGGAGGAAGTCATAGATAACAAGCCAAAGCGAGAAACTCGGCCATAGCTTGGTTTGAAACCAACAACCCCACAAAAAGACGCTGGTTGGCGGATTGAGCCGCCAGTGTCAGTACCGAGAGAAAACAGGCAAAGGTTTGCGGCTACTGCGGCTGTGCTGCCCCCGGAAGATCCGCCAGCAACCCGGCTTTTGTCGCGCGGATTTTTTGTAACGCCAAATGCAGAATTTTCCGTTGAAGCACCATGAGCAAATTCATCTAAATTCGTCTTCCCAAGTAAAACTGCGCCCGCCTCTCGTAATTTTGCAATTACGGTCGCATCGTATGGCGAAATATAATTTTCTAAAATTTTTGAAGCGGCGGTTGTTTTTACCCCCTTGGTCATCAAGATATCTTTTGCCAAATAAGGGATGCCTAAGAGTGGCGCTCTTTCACCAGCCTTCAATCTTTCGTCAGCTTTTTTTGCTTCTGCTAACGCTTCTTCGTGACAGATAGTCAAAACGGCATTCAATTCGGGATTTTTTTCTTCAATTGCTTTAAGGCAAGCCTCAGTTAAATCAAAAGAACTAATGCTTTTGGCATCCAACTTTTTGCGAGCCTCCTTGATTGTCAATTCGTTAAGAAGCATATCTTATAAAACTTTTTTTACTTTGATTAAGCCGTCGGCAATTTCTCCCTGATTAAGTGCTAGATTTCTTTCTTCATCGCTCCAAGTTTCAACTTGATCATCGCGAAAAACATTTTCAGAATCCGAAATTCTGGTTTCTTTACTCACCTGGCTAATATCCGCTTCGTCCAATTGTTCAACATAGGTCAAAATAGCCGAAAGCTCCCGACTGTATTTTTCGGCCTCCAATTCGCTGATTTCCAACTTTGCCAGTTGGGCAATATGAAATATTTCTTCGGAAGTTAACATCTATTTAATCTTATTTTATGACTGCTGTGTAATAATTTTTTTATGGGCCCGGTGTGGTCACGAGCCCAACATTGACACTTGAGTCTCCAGGGTTCGATTCCCTGCGGGTCCACATCTAAGTTTGACTATTTTGTTCAATGTGATAAAATATTACAGTCAATGTTGAGCTCATCATTATAACCACACGAGAAAAATAAGTTTTTCAAGAACCCGCCCTTAGGCGGGTTTTTGTTTTTACTTTTCCGATAAAAGCCGCAAGAGCCCCGTTTCATCCAAAATTTTTACCCCCAGCTCCTTGGCTTTTTCATACTTGTCGCCCGGAGCTTCACCAACGACCACAAAATCTGTTTTTCGGCTGACTGCAGAGGAAATTTGCCCTCCCTGTGCCTTTATTTTATCTTTTGCCTCATCTCTTGTCAAACCAGAAAGAGAGCCGGTGAGAACAAAGGTTTTCCCTTTTAGAGCTCCTGACTCGGAAATTGCCGCCAATGACACACTATCTAAAAACAAAGAAACTCCGGCGGCGATAAATTTTTCTAAAAGTTTTTTGTTGTGCTCATCGTTCCAAAATTCAAACAAACTCTCCGAAACCTTTGGTCCAATATCTTCAATTTCTTGCCAATCTTCTAATTTTAAGCTGGCAAAAAACTCTTGCGCTTCTTTGATGGAAAAATTATCTTCTGAATTTTTGTTTTTTGATTTGGCAAACAAGGCGGCTAGTGCGTTGGCGCTTTCTTCGCCGACATGGCGGATTCCTAGGGCAAAAATGAAACGACTCAAAGATAGTGCTCGATGCTCGTTGATTACCGTGATGATGTTGCTGGCTTTTTTTTCGGCAAAACGTGGCAAGGAAAGTAAGTCGGACTCGTGGAGAAAAAACAAATCGGCAGCGTCTTTAATTAATCCTTCGATAAATAATTGCTCAACGATTTTTACTCCCAAACCATCCAAGCCAGCAGCATTTTTTGAAACAAAATGGGTTAAGCGACGAAGATTAACGGCATAGCATTTTTTGTTAATGCAACGAAAAGCCACCTCCCCATCTTCTTTTACCACAAGCCCCTCGCAACGCGGACAAACCCGGGGGAAATTTATTTTTTTTTCACTGCCGGAGCGCAAATTAACTAAAACTTCTGAAACTTTGGGAATCACATCCCCCGCTCTTTCAATCACTACGGTATCACCGATTTTTAATCCCAGTCTTTCAATTTCGTCCCAATTATGCAAAGTGGCGCGCGAAATTGTCACTCCAGCAACTGCCACCGGCGCAAGAAGCGCTGTCGGCGTCAAAACGCCAGTCCGACCGATTTGCCAAACAACATCTTCAACAACCGTGGTTGCTTGAATCGCTGGAAATTTATAGGCCATCATGTAACGTGGCGCCTTGCCAACAATTCCGAGAGTCTCCCAAAAACGCAAATCATTAAACTTTACTACCACGCCATCAATGTCAAAAGGTAATTTTTCACGCTTGTGCTCAATTTCCTTAAAAAAAGCAAAAACTTCTTTCAAACCAAGACAGGGACGATTAGCATTGAGGGTTTTGAAGCCGAACCTTGAAGCTAAAATATTGGCCTGGAAACGGGTAATTATTAACCCGCCGCGATCAGCGGATTGCAGATCACCGGCTGTTAGTTCAAAACGTTCAAAAATTTTTCGGTTAATTTCGGTGTCGGGAATTAAAAAATCATAAACAAAAAAATCAAGTTTCCTTTCGGCACTTATTTTTGAATCCAGCTGGCGCAAAGAACCGGCAACGCCATTTCTGGTATTTGCCAAAAGGGCCTTGCCAAGTTTTCCATATTTTTCGTTTAAGCCGGCAAAAACTTTTTTGGTCATGATTGCTTCGCCGCGAAATTCCAAATCACCCTCGGCCGCTAAAGCTAAAATTACTACCGTTGTTTTTTCGGGAAAATCCAAATTGCTCAAATCTTTTTTGGAAATTTGCCTCAAAGATAGCGGGATACTGGCGATTGTCCGGACATTTGTTGTCACATCCTCGCCCACTTTGCCATCGCCACGGGTGGCGGCTTTCTCCAAAAGCCCTTGATGAAAATTGATATTTACCGCCAAGCCATCTAATTTTAATTCACAAAAATATTCAGGAATTTTTCCAGAAATAAATTCGCGCGCTTCAGAAAATAAACGATGACGGATATTGTCTCCACCTAGAAAGCGTTGGTTCCGTTCTTCCCAGTCACGCAAATCGCCGTCGGAAAAAGCATCAAACAGAGAAATCATTGGCCGGGAGTGAAGAGATTTTTTGAATTTTGAGAGGGGCTTTCCGCCAATCCGTTGAGTTGGGGAATCAGGAGTAATGAGTTCTGGAAATTCATTTTCTAGCTTGAAAAGCTCATTTTTTAAACTATCAAGCGCCGCCGGAGAAATGGTTTCTTGGTCTAAAACATGGTAATTGTAGCGATGAATATTGATCTCCGCCTTTAATTTTTCAATTCTATTTTTTGCCTGTTCGCTTGTCATATGAAATATTGTAGCACGAATTTGGCAATAAAAAAACCGCTTTTCTGGAGAGAAAAACGGTTTTTGAGGGGGATAATTACTTGACTTCAGGAGTCGCGGCTGGAGCTTGAGTGCCGGCTTGGCTGCCCTGGGCTTTTTGGATGAAAGTAACGACTTCAGAAATTGCTTTGCCATTATTTGCAACAGCGGTTTCAATTTGGTCTAAACGGGTTTTCTGTTGATTGAGTTTGACGGTGAATTGGGCAAAAAACATCACGACAACGCCAACTAAGATGCCGATTACTAATGGAGCGATATATTCTCTTCTCATAAGATTAATTACCGGAAAATCCGGAGTAAATTATTTTTTAAAATTAATTATTTTTGGGCTTGAGCTTGCAATGAGCTGTTAATAAAATTGACAACGGCATCGGTTTTCTGAAGGCTATCCACAATTTGCGGCTCTAATTTTGTCATTCTTTTATCAAGGCTGCGGAGTTGGAAATAGAAAAACAAAGTCGTGGCGACCAAGAGAGCCAAAATTACTGCAGTAATAATCGGGCCATAAGAAAAAGAGCGATATGATCTTTTCATCTTCATAATAAAAATAAGTTAATTTCTTTACGTCTTGTATTATACACTTTTTGCGAAGTGGGAGCAAGGGAGGTGAGGGTTTTCTATTTTTTTAATAACTGTAAAATAACTTTTACCATTCTATCTTTATTTTTTGGGTTACTCTCGGCAATAAACAAAGTTAGCGCAGTTAAGGCTGTCGGAGTAATCTTTGACAAATCCAAGAGGCCTGTTTTTTTTAAAAACCAAATAAATGCAAACGCTCCGCTCCGTTTGTTCCCATCGGCAAAAGGATGGTTTTTTATAATAAAATATAAAAGATGTGCAGCCCTCTCTTCAACTGTCGGATATAAAACTCTCCCTCCAAAAGATTGCGTTACATTGCCAATAATACCAGACAAAGCCCCTCTTTCTCTTTCTCTGCCAAATAACTCAGTCGCCCCTCCTTTTTTTATTAATTCTGATTTAAATTCATCTAAAGATTTTCCCAATTGGCTGACAGATAAGATAACTGCTTTCTTTGTTTTTCCGCTAGACACCAATTCGTCTTTATCATAAGCGTCAAGCGATAACCAAGTATCGGCAAATGCAGT
>CAYSIJ010000015.1:0-587 GCA_964431155.1 uncultured Gammaproteobacteria bacterium | reverse complement strand
AAAATACTTGTGCCATCAACCGCTGATGACTCCGTTGGGATTAGTTTCTTTATGTCTTTAACGGCTTCTAAAAATTGACTGTAATTTTTTTTAATAACAGCCTTGTTAATTGCGTATCCTTCTGTGATATATTGTTTCAACACGTTGCTAGCCCATTTTCTAAACTCAATCGCGCGACCAGAATTAACACGATAACCAACAGATAAAATCACGTCTAAATTATACATATTGACCTGATATACCTTACCATCAGAGGCAGTATGTGCAATTTTTGCACATACTGTTTTTTCGCTCAATTCTCCATCTTTTATTAAACTTCTTATATGTTTAGTGATAACAGAACGTTCAATTGCAAAAATATTGGAAATTTGTGCCTGTGTTGCCCAAATTGTTTCCACGGCAACATCAGCTTGAAGTTCAATCGCACCATTTTTTCCCCGAAAAACGACAGGCTTATTTTTTTCCTTCTCTTGTTTCTTCATAATTTTATATTACGGATTTTCCAATTTCTTTACAAAAAATATTTTATCTAATTACTTAGTTTCTAGAATCTAACGCAACAGCGTTACTCATTAATTGATTAAATA
>CAYSIJ010000014.1:19378-21650 GCA_964431155.1 uncultured Gammaproteobacteria bacterium | reverse complement strand
GCGCAAAACCGCCCTCATCGCCAATATTTATACTATAACCGCGATCTTTCAAAATTTTCTTTAGCGCTTGATAAATTTCCGCACACATTCGAACGGCACCAGAAATATGCTTTGCACCAATCGGCAAAATCATATATTCCTGAATATCGGTCGCCCAATTAGCGTGTTTACCGCCATTGAGAACATTCATCATCGGTACTGGTAATTCAAAGTGACCAGCAAAGCGAGGATTGAATTTGCTCAAATAACGATACAAAGGTTGCCCAAGAGAAGCGGCCGCCGCCCGAGCGCAAGCCAAAGAAACTGCGAGAATCGCATTGGCGCCGAGCTTGGCTTTGTTTTCAGTTCCATCAAGAGCAATCATTTTTTCATCCAAACCTTTTTGATCTTCAACATCAAAACCAATCAAAGCGGGAGCAATAATCTCATTAACGTTTTTAACGGCAGTTAAAACTCCAAGGCCATTATAACGGCCTTGATCACCGTCGCGAAGCTCAACTGCTTCATAGCTACCAGTGGAAGCGCCACTAGGAACGCAGGCGCGGCCGAGTAAATTGTTTTCCAGGGCGACCTCAGCAGCGATTGTTGGATTACCGCGAGAATCAAGAATTTCCCAAGCTTTTATTGATTTGATTTTCATAAGTGTGAAACGATTAATTTCCAAAATTATTCAGCGACGTTGCGCTTATAAATACTCATTTCGGTACGATCAATGACTTTCTTTAAAATTTTAACAGCTTCCAGAGGATAATTACCCATTGCTGTTTCATCGGAGAGCATCACCATGTCCGCACCATCAAAAACCGCATTGGCAATATCGCTGACTTCAGCGCGAGTTGGCGTTGGGTTGGTCATCATAGACATCATCACTTGAGTTGCGAGGATGGTTGGTTTGTCATGCCAATGAGAATGGCGAACCAAATTCTTTTGGACAATCGGCAATTCTTCAATCGGAATTTCAATTCCCAAGTCACCGCGGGCAATCATAATCACATCAGAAGCGGCAATAATTTTATCAATATTTTTCAAAGCGATTGCTCTTTCAACCTTGGAAACAATCTTTGCTTTATTTTTACCGATTAATTTTCGCAAGCGCAAAACATCTTCCTCGGTTTGAACAAAAGATAAACCGACATAATCAACCCCGGCTTTCAAACCGAATTTCAAATCTTTAATATCTTTTGGAGTCAAACCACCAGCTTTCAAGTTGGTGTCAGGAACATTGATTCCTTTCCGAGATAAAAGCGTACCGCCGATTGTCACCTTGGCGCTAATAATTTTATTTTTGATTTCGGTAACCTTGAGTTCAATTGCTCCATTACAGAGAAACAACGGCTCGCCTTTTTTGATGTCTTTTGCTAAGTCAGAATTATCAATTGGGATAATTCCTCCTTTTTCATAAGGTTTGTCTGAATAAGCAAAGCGGAAAGTATCACCTTTTTTCAAAATCAAGCCAGTTTCTGGCATTTTACCAACCCGAATTCTTGGACCCTGGAGATCTAACAAAATGGCGACCTTAGTGGAATTGGCCTTGTTATAAACATCAATTTGATGCTTGATTCTTTTGTACTGATCATAAGCGGCATGAGAAAAATTAACTCTCACAACATCAACTCCTGCTTTCAGTAAAGCATTGAGCATTTCTGGCGACTCGGAGCGAGGACCAATAGTAGCAACGATTTTTGTGGACATAAAATATTATAAATTATTTATCTTTTAAAAATAAAAACGACATGTTTTCCGGATGTCTAGAGACAGTATAAACTAAAAATAAAAAAATGAAAAGGGGCTAGCAGGATAAAAATCAAGATTTTTGTGGACTATCCTCTCTAATTTTCGCCAACAAATCTTGAAAAAACTCCAGATTATGAAGAGCGGCTAATTTTTGACCAAGTGGTTCTTTGAGACGAAAAAGGTGATGAAGAAAAGCCTTGGAGTGGGTGCGCAATTCAGGGATTTTACTAAAAGAATTGATTGGCGAAAAATCGTTAGACCAAGAAGTATTGCTGATATTTATTGTCTCATAAAAATTTGGTGCCTTATCCACTGGGCCATGGGCATTTTTTGGAATCTTAAATCCGGAAAAGTTTTTCTTGAAATAAAATAATCTTCCATGGCGGCCTTCGCGTGTCGGAATAACGCAATCAAACATATCCCAGCCCATCAAGGCGCAACGATAAATATCTTCCGGCGTCCCAACTCCCAAGGCAAAGCGCAGGGCATTTTTTGGAATCGCTTGAGCAGTTTCAAATAAAATTTCTGCCAAAAAATT
>CAYSIJ010000014.1:16871-19368 GCA_964431155.1 uncultured Gammaproteobacteria bacterium | reverse complement strand
AACCGGACGAGCACCAAAACCAAAACCATCAAAGCCAATTTTTGCTAATTCACTAGCGCAATACCGTCGCAAGTCCACCTCCACCCCTCCTTGAACAACCGAGAAAAGAAGCGGACGATTCTTGTCAGTCATTTTTCTTTTTTTTATTTGACGCAAATATTCCAGTTTGCATCTTTTAGCCCAAGACAGTGTTCTGGCGACAGATTTCTCCATTTGAACGCGCGAGAATTCATTGGGCGGACAATCGTCCAGGCAGACAATCATATCTGTTCCAAGGGCAAACTGAATTTGAATTGATTTTTCTGGGGTGAGTTCGTGGTATGAACCATCAAGCGGAGACTTGAAAGTCACTCATCAATTTTCCCCATCTTACTACTGCGATGAATCAAGGAAAAAACCTGGAAACCACCGCTATCAGACAATAGGGGCTGCTTGCAGGCCATAAAATTATGGACCCCGCCAGCCTTTTTTATTAAATCCAGACCAGGCTGAAGATAAAGATGAAAAGTATTAACCACTAAAGCCTCGGTTTTTGTATCCAAAACTTCTCTCATGGTGGAAAGTTTCACGAATCCGCGCGTGGCATCCGGCATAAAAAATGGAGTTTTTAAAATCCCGTGATTAGTCTTCAATTTCCCGCGACGCAAATTAGATTGACGGTTATCTTTAAAGTTAAACATAAAAAAATATTACTGAACTTTTCCGGAATTGCTCAAACCAGCAATATCGTCATCTTCCAGCTTGGTGGTTTTTGGCAAGCTACTTAATTTAATCTCTGAGTTGTTGTCTAGATCAATTGCACTAACTAATGATCCGGGAGAAATAATTAGAATTTTGTTCCGGTCACTGCTTTTTGGAATTAAACTCAAGCTGAATTCACCATTAACTACCGCTACCGACAATGGAATCCGACCGAGCTCCCAAATTACTTGATTTGATGCCTGGTCATAATAAATACTGCCCGCCTGAACTTTCACTCGCCCTTCAAAACTAGTATTAGGCGGCAGTGGCAGAGACACCCTAACTTTATCAAGCTCGTGAAGTGTATTGTTTAAGCCCCAATAAACTCTGACTGAGGTTTTTTCGCCGACTTCCGGTGGCAATGGTCCTTCTCCGACCGGAGAATTATTTTCATCAAAATATAAAATCTTTTCCGAAAAATTTAAGTCGCTATTCAGTTTACTGCTGATAATATTGCTGCGGTTCGCTTCGCTGGAAGTGGTGTTACTGTCAACATTAAATTGAGCATAACTTTTTATTTGAAAATTATTTCCCAAATCAGCAGTAGAAAATTTATTCAAACGAACTGAAAAATTCAGATCACCCTCCTGCCCTGGTTTTATTTCCGCCAAGGCCGGAACTTCATCTTTTGTCCAAGTGATAATGCCATTTTTTAATTTCCCGCCGGACTCTGCCGACAAAGTCCCCCAGTCAACAAATGGGCTATCAATCACCGCACTAATAGCAATATTGCTCAGGGGAGAGGCGCCTTTATTTGAATAGGAAACGGAATAATTCAAGGTCTCGCCGAAATTAACCGAACGATCTCCCTGGCTGCCATTAACCATCATTGTTAAATTCAAATCATTCTTAATGATATCCACGCCGGCACGCTTTTCAAAAAATGTTAGAATATTGCCATCTTGATCTTGATAAGAAAGACGGACAACAATTTCCAAGCGATTTTGGCTAGCATCCTTAATCTTGAAGCGGAAAGGAATTTCTAAATCTGTTGAAGAAGCATTGATTCCTTCCACTTGCCAATAATTGTCTACTTTTTTGATAACTGAGACCGAGGAAGAAGAAATTTGCGGATCAATAATACTAACTGATGCTGGAACCTCAAAATCAATTCTAAACTTATTAATTAGCGGCATCTCAAAATTGGAAATTTTTAATGACAAGTCATTTTCTGCACCGGCCAAGGCGGCGCTTGGATAATCCATCTCTGCACGGAAGCCCAACGAACCAACTAAAGTAGAGGCTGATGATTCTTTTTTCTGATCGCTAGAAAAATTAGTTTGCTGATAAGTTAGCTTGGCATAAATCGTGTTAGCCGAATTTTCCTGATTGATTATCCGCCCTTTTATTTCCAAGGTTTTTTCGGCACCAACCGGCAAATCCGCCAAGGTCCAATAATTATTTTCTGATGCCGGAGCGATGTCTGCGCTACTAAAAATAAAATTTTCCGGATAAACGAGCTCTAATTTTAAAGAATTAATTGGTAGCTCAGAATTATTTTGATAAACAACTTGATAAGAAAACTCCTGCCCAGCTTGAATTTTTTCTGGAGCATTTATTGACAGCTCAACGCCATTCTTTTGTGAAGGAGAAAAGACCAGCAAGCCAGCCCAAATTGCCAAGCCAACAAAAGACAAGCCCAAAAACCAACGCTGACGCAAGAAACCTCATAGTTGCCGCCTGTGCCCGTGCATGCGCCTCCGCATGGCCACGGGCCCAGAAAACATTGATGTGAACGCTGCCTCCAGATTACCGC
>CAYSIJ010000014.1:8232-16861 GCA_964431155.1 uncultured Gammaproteobacteria bacterium | reverse complement strand
CGCGCCCTTTTTTCTAGTTTTTTCACATCAACCAAGCGGCCGCGCTCATCGCGATAAATTTCCGATAAACGGCCATTGATATCTTCGCCACGCTCTTCTCTTCTAACTTGACGTTCAAAACTTCGGACTTCCTCCTCTGATGGCATCGGTTTTTCCACAAAATGCGGTTCAATTTTTTTTCTTGGCATATTTTTAATAATTATTTTTAATAAGCGCCCCGAAACTGCGATCTTGATCCAATGAAATATTTTGTAGCCAACCAGAGCGATTCAAGTTTTTTTCCTCCGGATAAACCCAAACATTATTGAGCTGAGCATCATCAAGAATTAAACGGCCGGAATATTCAGAAGCTTTAGCGCCGGGCTGTTTTTGAACTAACAAAGAATAGCTCGTTAATTTTTCAGTCTCACCAAGAACAAAGCGACTTAATTTTGAACGCCAATCGCTTTCTTCTTGTGGAAAAGTAAGATTAAAAGGAAGGTAATAAGAAAATTCAACACTTACTTCGGTTCCTGGATCAACCATCAGCCAGTTAGCAAAAACTGTTTTCCCGTTTTCGTCATAAACCATGGTGCCGTTTTCCTCCCGAAAAGCCTGGTCCTCCCCCTCGCTAATTACCGGTCGAGAAGACCAGTTTTCTTCGACGGACTTAAATAAATCATCGCTTGGTGCCTCAAAACCAGAAGAAGAAATTAATCGACTACCCTGCGGCACATAGATTCTTAGCCAATCTACATTTTTCATACCAAATAATTTTTCTCCCTTAATTCCGTTGTGCTTCCTGGTAATTTTAACTGTATTAATAATTTTCCCGTCTATTTTGATTTCGGTGGTCTGTTCAATTTTTTCAGAAATTTTATAATCGCTTTTCCCGCCGGAAATATTAGAATTTACCACCATTAAATAATCGCCAGAAGTTTTCTCTTGCCGACCAGCCCAATTACGACTTTCCGCTTCAGCTTGTAATTCAGGATTGCTGAAATTAAACATTAATTGTTTTTTTGAAAGACTCTGATCAAATAGCGAAAGAAGTTTGGCAATATTGGCGCGATCAACTTTCTTTGGCAGTTCGGTCAAAATTTTGGCGGTTAAATCACCAATAATTTTTTTCGGCTTTTTCCCCTGATTCCTTTCTAAGTCTTGTTTGATTTCAATTGCTGTTTTTTTCTTGATTTCAGGAGTAGAAGACGCTTTTTTGAAACTCTCAGCCGACAATTGACCGTCTTTTACTAAATTATCTTTTTCCGTAATTTGCTGAGTTATTTCATAAAAATTATTAGCATCAACAACGACCCCGTATTCATTTGTTAAATCAATCGGGCCAGTAATCTCCAAAAGTCCGGAAATTATATCGGGAGTAAAGGCGATTACCCCGTCAACAGTCGGCCCACCGCTTTTTTCATAGAACCAACGAATATTATCAGCTGACAATGACCAATCCGGAAACCAATTAGCATCCCAGAAAAACCAACGTGGAGCGATTAACCGCAAAGCGGCCGGAGACTTCACAAAAGTTGTCAGTCCGCCTTTTGTGTCATAGGTTCCCCCACCGGGAATTTCCAAATTTTTTACTTTTCCGCCGCTAAAATCAATTAAGGCATAGCTTCCCATAAAACCACCGCCGCCACGTAATTCTGTATTATTTTGAAAGATTAAAAGATACCTTTGGTCGCGATCCACACCAAGCAATTTTCCCAACTCATCAACCATTGGGATAATTTCGGTCAGCGCCTCATCTAAAGCAAGGGCACTTTTTTTCAAATCTAAAAATCGCTGACGATATTCATCTGGTAAAGATTCGGGGTTAATTTCAGACAAAATTTTAGAAAGTTCCCTGGAATATTCTAAAGATTTATTCCCCTCCTTAATAAAAACACGGAGAGAATCTTTTGAGTCACCTTTTGAAAACAAACTGTCAAAAGCCAAAGATAAATGTTGACCAAGAGATGATGCAACCACGCCAGCCGAGAGAAATTTTTTCCCATTAGCCGCGAGCTGAAGCTCTTTATTTCCGGATAAAGCCGCGAGTTGCAAGAGTGATTCATCAATATTTTTTAAGTCTCCTTCCGCCTGCAAAAAATGACCGACTGCACCGGAAAAATCATTAGAAGCCGTCTTCATGTCCATCTTGGAAGCGGCAAAGGCTGCAGACATTAAATCGTTAACCGCCAAATGAGAATTAGCGCTAATTCTTTCCTTTAAAATTTGCGGATCAAATAATTTATAATAGGCTAATAATTTTAAGGGAATAAAAATGACAAGGAGCACTAGCAGAAAAGAAGATAGTCTCCCCAAAAAAGTGCGTTTAAAAACTTTTTTCTCAAAAGCGCCCAGCCTGTCTCTTAGCTCCTCTTCTCGGCAATCCAAAAAAATCCCTCCCCGAAAATAACGAGTCAGCGGTTTAAAAAAGAAAGGTAAGGAAGAGGTAATTCTCTTTGCTTTCCAAAAAAGAATATTCTGGTTCTTATTTTTTGAGATTTTCTTTTGCGCTTCTCTTTGCTTTTCTTCTTTTTTGCGCAAATCTATCAAAAACCCAGAGTGCTCTGATTGCACCTGGTCCAAAGAAACTGATAAAGAAAATTTCTTATTTTTGCGATTTGGTTTTGACATTAGCTTGCAAACATTTTTTGTAGATAATCAGGGTTTCTTTGGCACAATTTTGCCAATTAAAAAATTTGACTCTTTCAAAGCCCGCCTCTTTTTTTTGTTTTCTTAACTCTTGATTGTCAGATATTTCTTCCAACTTTTTTAAAAAATCTTCAGTAGAATAGGGATTAAAGTAGAGAGCGGCCGACCCCAAAATCTCGGGCAAACTTCCTTCGCTAGAACTGAGGACCGGACAACCCTGCGACATCGCCTCCAAGGGAGGAAGTCCGAAGCCCTCGTACAATGAAGGGAAAACATAGGCCAGCGCTCGGGAAAAGAACACTGACAAATCTTGATCGGGAACATACCCCGGGAAAAAAACCTTATTTATTCTTAACTGCTCAACCATTTTTTTTATTTGAAGATAAAAATAATCTTCTTTTCCAACCAAGACCAACGAGATGTGTTTTGAGGCGTGTTGATTTTGAAAAAGAGAAAAAACCTTGAGCAAGCCTTCCAAATTTTTATGGGGATAAGCACTGCCAACATACAAAAAAAATGGTTCACTGATTTGATATTTTTCTAAAATTCCCGAACCACTAGCTGAAACGGACAAAAAATTATCAGCTACCCCCTCATAAGTAACCTCAATTTTTTCGGCAGAAATTTTAAATTGATTAGCGATGTCAGCGGCGGTAAATTTTGAGACCGTAATGATTTTTTGCGAATGATGAACCGCGTGCCTGATTACTAATTTGTAAGCCAGATTCTTCAAACGATACAGCCAGGGACTAAGAAGAGTTGCTTTCAGGGAAGAAAACTTGGTGAGAATTAAATCATGAATAGTGACTACAAAGGCACCGCGATAAAAAATTGGCACATTGAAATGCGTGAAATGCAAAAGATCAAGTTTTTCGCGGTAAAAACAAAAAGGCAGAAAAACTTGCTCCCGCCAAGAATACCAGCGAATATTCACTTTCACTTTTTTGCAATTTGTTCCTCTCGGCTGAAAGCTATCAAAATTTTCCGGACTCAAAAAAATTACATAATCTGAGTTTGGATCAAGCTCCACAACACGATCCGTAATTTCTTGGGTATAACGGCCCAACCCCTTTCCGAGGGGGCCATAAAAACGAGCATCAATTCCAATTCTTATTTTTTTTTGATTTTCCATTTTTTCCGACTTAAGCAAAAGGGAGATTTTCCGGTGGAGTTTCCTTTTCTGAGGCGTTATCAATTTTTTCAACTTCTACCGGTTGCTTTTTTGGTTTTTCATTAAAAATATCATCTGGAACATACTTCTCCTCAACAAACAAAGGAAGTGTTGCCGGAGCTTCGGCCTTTCTTCCCGGAGCCATTTGGATCATCGGCGCTTTAACCGAGGCTTCAATCGGAAAATGCCAAATCGTTGCTAATTCATCAATAGAATAGACACCAGCAACCCGACCAGCGCTGACTGACCGGCCAATATAATTATTTATTAAAGAGGTTTTTTTTGCTAATAAACGGGCGGACTTATCGAAAAAAGAAGTTTTTGTCATGGTAAATTCGGTATCGGGCTTGAAACTATTCAAATCAAGGTCAATAAATTGCTTGATATAACCAACGAAACCACTACCCACCTTTGACTTATTCATTACTTCTTTCTTTGATAGATAGACAACGCGAAGCTTTGCCTCAAAGCTAAGCTGAGCAGCCTTTTTTTGAATAGATTCAATTTTTTTCTTTTGCACTGGAGTTAGCTCCATCATTGAAAGAGCTTTTTTTTCTTCTTTCTTGTCTGGCTCATAAGTGCCAAACAGCTCAAAAATACCTTCGCTGATTCCATGGATAATCGGCGCCAGCCAATCCAAAAAATCAAAACCAGCCTTTGGCTTTTTCCCTAAAATTTTATTGACTTCGTCATCAGCTTTTTTTGCCCAATCAAAACCGCAGGGTTTTACTAAAATCTGATACCAAAACTGCTCCCCGGAACGAAGAGAACTACAAAGATCCATCAACGAAGCCATCGGGTCTTTGAATTGAGTTTCACTTGGACCCATTTTGTGCTCAAATTGCTCATAGGTTTTAATTGGGTAGCAGAAGTGTTTTTGCTGAATAAATTCCGCCCCCCAAATATCATATTCTTCGTCTGGAAATCTCAGGGGCGCCCCTTCGGTATAATCATCAACTTCAGTAATTTCGGCATCTGGATACTGAGAATAAACCGCCGTTTCAACTAAATTTCTAAATTGAATTGGAGTTCTAATTAAAAATTGTGTATAGCCATCAATGCTAATAATTTCAAAACTAAACGACAATTGATACATCCCCTCAAACCATTTTTCAAAAAAATTAATTGCACCATGTGCACCAGCAAGATAAGTAAAGAGATTTTCGGCCGCTTTTGGAGACTGCTCGTTCCCCCTGGGAATATCAATTGCTAGAAGAATAAATTTGTGAGTAGCTGACCATTTGGCTTGAAGATGGATCAACCAGAGCTGAAGAGCTCCATAAATAAATAGCCAGGCCAAAATCATCCAGCCAAAATACAAAAAAAACTTCCAAAGCAATTGGTCAGGAGGGAGGCTAAAAAAATTTGTAATTGGCATTAAATCAATAACAATATCCATAAGGAGGATGACTTATAATTATCTTCTATTTTATCATATAAGCCCACAAAAACAAAATCACTCCGGAACTTATTCGGAGTGATTTTTTATTGAGAAGTAAGATTAAAATTATTTATTCCATTCTTTCAGGCCATACATACCGCGGCCAGTCAAGATATAACGATTATCAAGAATTAATTCGTTGTGGACGGTGGCAGGATTGGCAACTTTTTTATCAAAAGCAACTTCATTAATCCGACTAGCGATTTCGGTGAAATGCAATGGTTCGCCAGCATTCTTCAGAACCAAGAAAATCTTATCATTGATAGTTTTTGGCTTAACTTCCTGCCAAGAAGCAACACCCCAATGACCAAATTTGTTTCTTTCTAAATTTTTAATTGACTGCATTAAAGAATAAAGAATCTTGTTGCTGTTAATCACTTCCGCTTTGTCTGGAAAAGTTTCACTTTTTAAGATAGATGACATATCAACATCATCTTTGGAGGTTAATTTTTCTTGATTTTTATTATAAGAATCTAATTCTTTTAACAAATTAAGCAACTCTTCAGTGCTAAGAGTCTTTTGAATTTTTTCAACTTTAGCCATCAAATCTTCGGCTAACTCTTCAAGATGATCCGTGGAAGTTTCTTTTAGTTTTAGGGAGGAATTAAACTTCTCTGATTCGGAAACCAAATCAAAATGTCCATTTAAAACTCGGGAGAGCAAAAAATCAAAGTGATTACGGAAAGAAGCTCTTTCTTTTTCGTCAGTTTCATCAGCACTTTCAATAATTTCTAAACAGAAAACCGTCAAAATATCCAAGAGATAATCGCGACGCATCAAACCACCATGCTGTTCAAGCAAAGATTCAACTACACTTCGTAAAACGGACAAATCTTCTTCCAGGGTTTCAAGTTTCTTAATTTTCTTCAGGCTAGAAGATTCAATCTGACGGACTCTTTCGCGAGTTAACTGATGAAGTTTGCCAATTTTTTCTAAAGTTTCTTTCTTTTCACCCTTTAGACCAAAACGACGCACCAAAACATCTTTCTCACGATCCATTAAATCGTTAAAAAGACTAGAAACAATTTTTACCGCGTTCAGTTTTGAAGCCTCTTCGCCGCGTTTTTCTTTAATTAAAGTCTCTAAAATACTGTCCATATTTATCATGGTCACTCAAAAAAATATAGTTGACTGACACGCTAATTTTTATTCAATAAGAACTTTATCACAATAACATTTTTTAGTCAATAGAGAAAGCCCCAAATTGCCTTTATTGTCATTTTTTCCTTATTTTAGCTAAAATATTTTTATATTCTTTGATTAAAAACTGCTCTTTCAGAAGGGCAAAGCCGAACATCAAAACACTGGATTTGATAATTCTTAATTTTGAAGTTAGGCTCTGTTTCCTGAAATATTTTTCAAAAATTAGATGTTGATTAACAAAAGACCAGCGACGGACATTTTCGCTCTTACTTTTCCGATCCTTGAGGGTGGCGAGCAAGCCACGACCAGGATCAGCAGCACTGCGGTCATGCCAAGCAATTGCCTCTTTCACACACAAGGATTTTTGACCGGCCAAAAAAAGTCGATAGGCCAAGTCACAATCCTCTTTGTACATAAACATTCGTTCGTCAAAATATTGCTCCTCGCCAGCCGGACCAACAGCAATTCTGCTCAAAGCCGACAACCGGAAAAGCCCAGCGGCACCAGATGGACCAAGAATTTCCAAATCATCAAAACGGCCATCATCAATTTTCCCTTGCCCTAAATCCATAAAACGGAGACCAGGCAAAAGAATTAAACCGCAAGTATCAATAATCTTTTGGGCTGAGTTGTCTGGGAATGACCAACGATAAAGTTTCGGGCACACAGAAGCCAAATTACCATTTTCGTCCAAAGACTTCATTAAATTACTGATTGTTTCTTTTTCTAAAAGAACATCGGGATTCATCATTAAAAAATACCCGGCCTGATTTTGCCGAGCAATTTGAATAAGAATATTATAGGCCTTAGCAAACCCAAGATTGCCATTTCGTGAAATAACTTGGAAATCTGGATAATTCTGGGTGATAAAATCCTTATTCCCCACATCACCGATTTCGCTATTATCAAAAATAGCTACCGAAAAATCAACTGGATTTAAAAAATTCAGAGAACCGGCCAAGGCAGCTAGGCTTTTTTCAAGATATTTGAGCGAAGATTCGCCGTAAGTAACTAGACCGACAAATATTTTCATAATCCCCGGATATTAAATCACCATTTTATCTGCTAATTTATCTTTAGCGATTTGTTGGGCATGCAATAAGCTATCAAAAGTTCCGGCATCCAGCCACTCACCTTCAACCATCGCTACCTCCAATTCTCCTTTTTCTAAATACCAGTTATTTAAATCGGTAATTTCTAATTCGCCTCTTTCGCTCGGTTTGAGACTTTTGGCCGCTTCAACTACTCGCTTATCGTAAATATATAACCCGGTCACCGCATAGTTGCTAAGATATTCTTTCGGTTTCTCAACAATTTTTTCAGCTCGTCTTTTATCGTCAAATTTCACTACGCCAAACCGCTCCGGATCAGAAACTTCCTTGGCAAAAATTTTGGCACCACTTTGAAAATTCTTTATTTCTTCAGAAAAATCATCTTCAAAAATATTGTCGCCAAGAATCATCGCAACGTTTTCATTATCAATAAAATTACTACCAATGATGAAGGCTTGAGCCAAACCCTCTGGTTTGTCTTGAATTTCATACGTAAACTTCACACCAAAGTCTTTCCCACTACCCAGAAGATTCAAATAATCGCCGGCTCTCTCCGGAGAAACGATAATCAAAATTTCTTTTATTCCTGCCTTAACCAAAGTATTTAGGGGATAATAAATCATCGGCCGATGATAGACCGGCAAAAGCTGCTTGCTAGTGATTTTGGTTAGGGGGCGGAGCCTAGTGCCACTGCCGCCGGAAAGAATGATTCCTCGCATAATAATTAAATTAATCTTGTTCTAAATATTTTCCCAGAGCTTCTTGCCAAGAACGAAGCAACGGGCGTTTGGTGTTTTTTAAAATTGAAGAAAATGGTCTTTTCGCCGGCCGAGGAAAAGTGGTGCTAGAAACTGGAGTTACTTCAACTGCCATTCCCTTTTTTAGAAGCGCTTCAACGGCGCCATCATACCAAGTGGCCACCCCTTCGTTAACCAAGTGATAAACACCGGAAGGAGCATGACTTAAAATTAATTCTTTGGTGGCTAACGCTAAATCTGGTGTATAAGTAAAGCAGCCCCGCTCTTCGTCCACTGCCTTAATAACGCTACCATTTTGCGCCAATTTTATGATCATGTCAAAAAAGCTAGTCTTCGCAAATTGGCTACCACCAGATGGACCGAATAATTTTGAGGTGCGGATTAAAAAATATTTCAAACCTTCTTCGGCTAACGCCAAGATCTTTTTCTCGCCGAG
>CAYSIJ010000014.1:7696-8222 GCA_964431155.1 uncultured Gammaproteobacteria bacterium | reverse complement strand
CTGGGCAGTTATAAGATAACTATCTTGTCCAGTATAAAAATTAATTGGATTTACCGGACTATCCTCAACAAAAACATCTTCTTCATTATAACCAGAAAAGACATAGTCCGTAGAGAAATGAACGAGAGTTGAGTTATTTAATAAACAAAATTTAGCCAAGAAATCCGGCAAAGAAATATTTAACTTGATTGCCAAAGTTTTTTCGGCCTCTTCAGACTCACATTTATCAACCGCATTATAGGCAGCGGAATTTATTATCAGTTCCGGCTTCCCAGTTAATAAATATTTGTCCAATAAAGAAAAATCTAGAAAATCAAAGTTATCAAAATCAAGGCTCGCTACTTCATTTTCCGAAAAAGCTTTAACGAGCTGCGTGCCCAAATTTCCCTGCGAACCAATAATTAAAATTTTCATAATCCTATTTTTTCTCCCATTCTTCTCCTTGACGGACTAACAGTTCATCCGCCCGTTGCGGTTCGGCCATAATTTCCAAAACAGCCTTTTCCATTCTTGCTCCTTGGGAACC
>CAYSIJ010000014.1:5435-7686 GCA_964431155.1 uncultured Gammaproteobacteria bacterium | reverse complement strand
GCTGAAATAAAAAATATTATCTTCATTAAATCCGAGTTCCTTAGCACCGCTAGCAATGTGCCGCGCTCTTTCACCGACAAGAATCAATTGAGAAATTCCCGCTTCAACAACTTTTTTGCCAACCAACCGATGCCCCTCTTCAGTGTAAGATCCGAGCTCCAACATTTCTCCAAGGATTGCAATCTTTACTGCTAAATCAGGTAAAATCGCTTTAGAAACTACTTCCAGGGCAGCGGTAGTGGAGTCCGGAGAAGCATTATAAGTATCATCGATAACAGATGACTGCTTAATGCCACGAAGCACCCGCAAACGGCCTTTTGGTAAATTGAAATGTTCAAGAGCGGCGGCAATTTCCACTAAATTGAAATCAAAATAAATTGCCACAGCGGCGGCCGACAAAACAGATAGCACTGCTTTGTCGCTAATCGCTTCGCGCAAGAAAACTGGAACACTTGAACCACTATACTCTAATTTAAAAGAAAGTCCTGGCAAAAAACCCTCATCTTTTTCAAAATTAAAACGCAAATCAACGGCGCGCAAGTCAGCATCGGGGGAAAAGCCATAAGTCAAAACCTTGGCGCGACTTGCCTCAGCCATTTCGTTCACCAATTCAGAATCGGCATTCAAAACAGCAAGTCCTTTCGGTGGCAAAGATTCAATTAGTCCCTGTTTTTCTTTTTTTATTTTTTCCAAACTGCCAAAAAATTCTAAATGGGAATGACTAACAGCAGTAACAACACCGACCTGTGGCTTTGCTATCTTGGTCAAATAGCGCATATCACCTGGATGATCAACTCCTAATTCCAAAATAATTATTTTTGGGTAATTCTTGTCACGCCAAACCAATAAGCGATAGGCAAAGAGAAAAACTCCAAACCAACCCAATAGGCTAGACCCGGGGGAGTCAACGCCGATAATCGTTAAGGGGACGCCAATTTCATTATTATAATTTTTGGAAGGAGCCCGAACAGCGAACTTTGAAGACAAGACAGCGGCAATTGCTTCTTTAGCAGTAGTTTTCCCGACACTCCCGGTGATTCCGATAACTTCCGGCTGATATTTTTTCAAGATCAAGCCGGCTAAAATTTTCAGTTTGAATTGCAAGATCTTTTTCATAAATTTTAATAAAATTATTTTCTGGTTTTTGGCACTTGATAATATTTTAAAAGATAATCAATAATCCCTTGCGCCAGCGGAACGGCTGTCCCTTCGGCGTATTCAATTCCCTTCGGATTATCAATTTTCGTTAAAATAACAAATTTTGGGTCTTCAATCGGCGCAACACCGACAAAAGTGTGGATAAAATCGCTTTTGCTATAAGAACCGCCAGAAGCAACTTGGGCGGTACCAGTTTTGCCGCCAATATAATAACCACTGACCGCCGCTTTTTTAGAATGCCCTTTCTCAACAACGTTTGTCAACATCGCCAAAATAGTACTAGCCGTTTTTTCTGAAACTACTTGTCTGACCGCTTTTGGTTTGACTTCCGTTTTTTCTCCTTCAGGACTAACAATTTCCTTAACCAAATAAGGCTTCATCATTAATCCCTTGTTGGCAAGAGTCATATAAGAAACAACCATCTGCAGGGGGGTAACCGAAATTCCCTGGCCAAAAGAAGCGGTGGAATAATCAATCTCCGGCACCCGACGCTGTAAAATATTACCTATATTTCCAATAACTTCTGACTCCAATTCAATGCCGGTTTTTTGGCCAAAGCCAAAATTTTTCACATAATCCACAAAAATTTTCGGTCCAGCCTGGCGCATTACAAAAATTGCTCCCGTATTTAAAGAATTTTCTAAAACAAAATTCATATCCACTATTCCATGACTGCCTTTTGTGGAATAATCGGAATTGCTAATCGGTTTTGACCAGCCCTTAATAAACATTTGTCCGGGATCATTATAAGTAGAACTAGGAGAAACTTTCCCCTGGTTAATTCCCACAGCCATTGTAATTGTTTTCATTACTGACCCAGGTTCATACTGATAAAAAATAATCGGATTATTAAAATATTTTATATCACTCACGGTTTTGTAATCGTTTGGATCAAAGGCTGGATAGGAACACATGGCAATAATTGCTCCAGTTTTTGGATCACCAACAATCACACTGCCACCAGTGGAATGATAATCTTCTATTCCCTTCTTCAGCTGATAGGGGAAAATTCCACAAATATCTTTAACATCAACCTGCTGAGGGATACTCCCAGGAACAGGCTGATTTGTGCTTTATCGGTTAACAGTTCTCT
>CAYSIJ010000014.1:1147-5425 GCA_964431155.1 uncultured Gammaproteobacteria bacterium | reverse complement strand
CAAAACCAAATCACTACCATCTTCTGGTTTTACATATTCTTGATCATTAACAATCAGCATATTTTTACCAACACCTTTTTCCGCCTTCAAAAAACCAAACTTCCCAGAAAGTTCTTCATTAAAATAACCCTCCAAGCCATAGCGGCCAATACCCTGCCCGTCAACATAACTGACAAACCCCGCCAAATGAGCGGCGTTATCTCCTTCTGGGTAATAACGATACTTTATAAATTCATACCCCAAGCCTTTAATGACCACTGGCGTGTCATTGTTTTTTTTATCTACTAATTGATTGTGAACGATATCCAGGTCTTCGGCCTTGATTGGCGTTGTGGTTGATTCAGAATAAATTGCCGCATAAAGTCCCATCAAATCTTCGGTGGACATTTTATTAACTAACGGCTCATAAGGATCTCCTGGCTTGTCTAAACGTTTTAAATAATTTGTAATGATTTCCTCTTTTTTTGAGTCGGCGGAAAAAATCGGATCAGTAGCGATGGCTGTGATTTTGGCAGTTTTTTCTTCGGCGCTCAAAGAGTTATCTTCTTGAATTGCCTGAATGGCTTCTAATCTTTTTTTCTCATTTTTCTCAATTTCTTTTTTATTTTCTTTTTCTAAAAGAGGCTTATCAAAAAAATTATATAATTTCTCGGCCATAGCACGCGGATCATCAACATCTTTTGGGATGGCGTATAGTAAGGCAAAATTTTTGTTGGTGGCTAAAGGAAAAAGCATTCCATCATTTTCACCAGGCATCGTGCTACTAAAAAATATCTGCCCTCTCTCTGGGCTTAATTTACTAAAAATCTGCTGTTGGCTAACTGCTAGGGCTGTATAATAATCGCTATTTTTTACTTGCAATAAAAAAAGCCGCCAAACGACCGCCCCTAACAATAAAAAAACCACCGCCATCACTAAGCGGAGGCGGCTATTGGATTCTTTTTTATCTTGACGGGCAAATTTTTCAGAGTCACGCCACATATATTTTTAGGAAAGACTGAAACTATTTTTTTGCCAAAACTGGTGTTTTAATAGTTAAATAATCTACGTTACCAACTGCCACCATATTCAACCCCTGGACCCTAGCTTTCAAACTGCCATAGGACTGCAGAGAAAGTATCTTGTTTTCATAAGCTCTTTTGTCCTCAGTGAGATTTTTGGCCTGGTTTTTTAAACCTTGCATCACAACACCTTTTACTACTAAATCATTGGCGCTCACCAAATAATAAAACCCGACGCAAATGAATAATGAGAATAAGCCGATATTTAGCTTCCGAAAAAAACTGGAAGAAACGTCATTTTTCTTGACACGATTATAGGGCTTTCGATTGTTGGTGGTTTTTTTTGTGGCGGACATAAATTAAATTCTGATAGCGGCCCGGAGTTTAGAACTGCGAGCCCGAGGATTTTCGGCACTTTCTTGATTGCCGGGGATTAATGGTTTTTTAGTGATAATTTTTAGGGTTTTCTGGTGGCGACAAACGCATTGCAAAAAATTCGGAGGACAAAGACAGTCGGTGCTTTCTTGGCGGAAGTAATTTTTAATAATTCGGTCTTCACCGCTATGGAAAGAAACAAACACCACTCTTGCTCCTGGATTCAAGACCTTTGACAAAGCCTTAAGCGCATTTTCTAAATTTTTATATTCTTTGTTGGTTTCAATTCTAAGAGCTTGGAAAATCCTGGTTGCCGGGTTGGTTCGGTGGTGCCCCTTCATGATTGGCGCCAGAGCTTCTAATAAATCTCCGGTGGTTTTGATTGGTTTTTTCTTGCGGTATTCAACAATTAACTTAGCGGCATAATACGCTTTTGGTTCATCACCATAAACCCGAAACATTTCAGTTAGTTTTAGTAAATTGTAGTAGCGGAGAATATTCTCTGTTTCTTCTCCCTCAGCATTATCGGTATTAAACGACATAGAAAGCGGACGATCACCCTGAAAAGAAAAACCTCGATTCTCATCATCTAATTGGGCGGAAGAAAGCCCAAGATCAAACACGGCGCCATCAAACGGACCATACTCTTCGGCTATCTCTCCGAGATTGCCGAAATTATCATTAATTACCGTCAGATTTTTTATACCATCTTCTTTGGCACATTTTTTGGCATTATTAATCGCTAATAAATCCAAATCGGTGGCAAAGACTTCGCCAGTTGGACCAACGGCTCTGGCAATTGCCAGAGAATATCCAGCACCACCCAAGGTGCCATCAAAAATCTTTTCGCCTTTCTTCGGTTGTAAATATTCTAAAACTTCTGGCAACATTACTGGGACATGGGAATACATATATTAAATCCCCAAGTCGCCGAGCTCTTCAGCGATGGCATTACTATTTTTTTCTGCGTTAGCCTTATAATTATTCCACTGTCGTTCGTCCCAAATTTCCAGACGGTTATACAATCCAGCAACAATCGTGCTCTTTTTCAACCGAGCAAATACTCTTAAATATTCAGGTAAATTTATTCTCCCTTGAACATCAAAATCAACATCCATCGCACCGGCCAAAATATGACGAGCAAAGGCTCGTGCTTTGGCTTGGCTAACCGGCAAGCCAGCAAATTTTTGAGCGATAATTTCAAATTGCTCTTTGGAATACAAAAACAGGCAGTTATCCAAACCCTTGGTAACCACCGCTCCTTTTTTTAAGATGGCACGAAACTTCGCAGGAATTGCTAAGCGTCCCTTGTCATCTAAGTTGTGATTGTATTCGCCGATGAACATATATTTTTTAAATTCACCACCTATCACCACAATTCACCTATCAAGTGTTATTATACCCCACCGATACCCAGGCGTCAACAAAAAAGCCCTGTGGAAAACTTTCCAGAGGGACTCGGGACAAAAACAAGGCGATAAAATAAAAAATCCTCTTTTTTAAGAGAGGATTTTAAAAATTTTTATTCTACCATCCGGGCAACAATTCGGCTGTTTTCTTTGCTGGTAAAAATTGTATAATCTTCCAAAAAGGATTTCCAAAAAGATTTTCCGTATTTTATTATTACAAATAAATTTTCCCGAGGATTTTCTTCATTGACTGGCATGAGTTCTTCTTTTTTACAAAGAAACATCACCCCGCAACTATCCTGGTTTAACCATTCGGGAAATTTTTGGCAAAAACTTTCCACTTGATTTTCGGTCATCCATTTTTGCTCCCATTTTCCAGGCAAGGCACCAAATATCTTTAATAGAGACGCCGATCGAACCAACTTGTGGACTTGAAATGGGGATTTTTCAGTCGGCTTGCCGACGCTACCCAAGATAACTCTCCCATAGGGGTCATAGAATTCACAGTTATTGGAATAACTAATTGAATACTTATTCTTAGTGATTCTGCTATCACCACTGAGGGCATCTAAAACTAGCGGCTCTTTTGAAATTAATTTGATAATTTCTCTTTTTGGTCTTGGTCGCCAAAACCATAAAAAGGAAAAGAAATTTTTAATTGCTTTCATTTATTGCTATTTTTAATTGTTAAAAAACCTGGTTTATTGTGTCCTGAAATTAGCACGAGGGTTATTTTTTGTCAATTTTCTTCTTTCCAATATTAGGCTCCGCATCGTAATGCGGCGCAGCAATCGTAACACCGCCAGCACTACGCATATCTTCCTTTACAACATTCCCCTCCTTATCAATCGCTTGTACTGGAATATCCAAGGCAAAAGCCAGGGCATTTGCCGTAATCACTCCAATTCGCAAACTGGTAAAAGTTCCCCCCTGGGTAACAACTTTGATGTCAGATAAATCCTTCAGGCTAAAATAATTTTTTATTAATAATTTTTCAATCGCTGGCAATAATTTTTCTGCTTGTTTTTTTGGAGCAAGAAATTTTTTACGACTCAAAATTTTTTCACCGCTTCCAAGATGAATGGTAATTTCCGCCGCCGAGGCGGTATCAATACTCAAAATTAATTCTGCTTTTTTCATATATTTTTTTCTTCTGCCCAAGTCCTGAAGATGTCTTCAATTTCTTGAGCATTAAAAACTTTTACTAACTGACTGCGCAAATGACTCGCCCCGGGAATTCCTTGTGCGTACCAGCAAAGATGCTTGCGAAGTTCAACAATCGCTCCCGCGCCCTTTAGTTTTTCCTCCAAGCGGGCATGGCGGATGGCAATTGCCGCAATTTCGGCTTTGGACAATTCTAATTCCTCACTAGATTTTATTTCTTGAAATAACCACGGCCTTCCAAGAACGCCACGGGCTAACCCCAAACCGTCTGCCCCGCTTTTTTCTAGGACTTCTTGCGCTTGCGAAAAATTATTAATTCCACCATTTGC
>CAYSIJ010000014.1:0-1137 GCA_964431155.1 uncultured Gammaproteobacteria bacterium | reverse complement strand
ATGTTGGCGAGCTTCTTTGATTAATTCACAATTTATTTCACCAACAAACCCCTGCGCCAAAGTTCTCCCATGAATCATCACGGCGGAAATCGGCAAATCCGAGATATTATCTAAAAAATCTAGGGCCGAAACAGTGCCGGCACCCGCTCTAATTTTTATTGAGACCGGCAAGCTCGTATTTTCTAACACCGCCTTAATTACTTTTCTGGATCGCGGTAAGTCTTTCATCAAATCGGCACCTGCTCCCTGCTTAATCACTTTGCCAACTGGGCAACCGAAATTTAAATCAATTCCATCTGGCTTTATCACTTTCTCTACTAATTTTGCGGCGACGGCAAAGTGCTCCGGATCTGAACCAAAGAGTTGCACAACATAATATCCTTTTTGGGCAGAGTCAAATTTTAGGATATCAAAAGTGCGATGTTCCAATTCGTCTTGATGGAAAAAAATTGAAGCGGCTGAAGCCATTTCGCTATAAACTACATCGGCGCCGTATTCACTAGTAATTATCCGAAAAGGCGAGTCTGAAAAACCCGCCATCGGTGCCAAAGCCAAAATCGGCTTTTTTATTTTTTCCCAAAAATTTTCTTTCATTTTAGGCTTTACTGACTTTCATACCGTCTTTACTGTCTTCTAATAGAAAACCGCGTACCCGGATTTCATCACGCAAACGATCGGCCTCTAGCCAATCTTTGTTGTCACGAGCTTCGCGGCGAGCATCAAGCAATTTTTTGATATCTTCCGGCAAACTTTCTACTTCCAAAGTATCAACCGAAGAATGAGATAGCCCTAGGCCAAGCACCTGATCAAAATTTAAAATAGTTTTCAAACGATTATTGGCTTCCTCGCCCGATTTTAACACCTCTTGAACTAACGCTAGGGCCTGAGGAATATTCAAATCAGCTAACACTGCTTTAAAGCGGTTGTTGAATTCCTCAATCACTCGTCCTTCTCCAGTGGTTTCACTTTTCAATTCCGCCACTTTGCGACGTAAACTTTCCAAACCATTAAGCGCGTTTAATGCTGAATCAGGGCGCCACTCCATTGGCTTACGATAATGGCCCTGAAGAAGCATAAAACGATAAGCTAACGGATCAATATCCTTGGCAATAAAAGTATTCTCCAGAGTTAAAAAAT
>CAYSIJ010000013.1:20638-23171 GCA_964431155.1 uncultured Gammaproteobacteria bacterium | reverse complement strand
TATAATTGGTTTAAATATAACAAATAATTCACCAACCATTTTTGTCTATTAAACCTCGCTTAATAAAAAATCGCTTCCTTAATAAAAGCGATTTAAAAAAACAATTATTCTAAAAGCTACTGAGAAACATAGGAGTTAGAAATTATCGAAATCATTTTTCTGACTTGCGATATAGAAGTCATATTGTTCGGCCTAGCATTTTTTGGCATTCCCATTACTGCACGAGGAGTGCAAGAAACATGAACAAACAAATAAGGAATTTTGTAATTTGTTTCTTCTATCGCCTGAAGGGTCCTGAACATTAATGCGTTACAGCAAAACGAGTGAGCATTTTTAGAAATTTTTGTTTCATGAATTACTTTTTCACGGTTTAATTCTGAAAAAAGTTTATCAATCCTCCAACGATCAAAATCCACCTCCAAGGAAAATTTTGAATCAAATTTATCATCAATAACTCTTTCGTGTTCATGTGATAAACAATATTTTTCATTCGCTACCCAATTTCTGGCTAGCGATTCGATTCTTAAACCTTCAACGCAAGAAGACATACCCAAAGAAATTATTGCCTTAGCATTTATCTCTTTGGCTCTTTTAACGATCTTTCGGCCGTAGTCCGTCGCGTCGGCAAAAATTCTGACCGGAAAAATAAAGTTGTCGACCTGATGAGAGTTGACTATTGGCAGATCTATTATTGCAGCCTCAGTGGTATTTTCAAAATAATTACCAAACTTTTCGAAACCAGTGATTATGATTTTGTTCATAAGATGCTCTCCTTTTTTTATTGGTTATTAAAATTATTAATTAACGAAATCTTGAGCGAGTGAGCGGAATCGAACCGCCGTTTTCAGCTTGGGAAGCTGACATAATAACCATTATACGACACTCGCGTGCCGGCGAAAATTTCGCCGTCAAATTTTTATTGTTTTACTATTGCTAATTTTGACTTCCCCGCTCCCAAAGAAACTTCTTTCATTAATAAGCCTTCTGGAATTGATGCCAATTTTAAATCATCACATAAAGTATCTCTTTGGATTGCCTCCTTAAAGCTCTCGGCAGTCAAGACAACATCCTGATCGGAAGTTTCCAAATAAGCGACAACGCGGTCACCAAGACTCAGACCCGCTTCCTTGCGAAGCATATTAATAAAGCGCACTAATTCACGTTTTAGGCCCTCCAGTTTCAGCTCTGGAGTAATGACCGTGTCCAAAACCACTTCCGGGAAATCATTATCAAATTTCTCCCAAATAATTTTTTGAATATTCAGCTCGTCTTTTATTAGCTCCAAGTACTCACTGCCTAGTTCAATTTCTTTAGTTTTTACTGTTAAAGAGGTGAGCATTTGTCTAATTTTAATGCCAGCGCTATCGCGAGCGGCAAGGCCCAGCTCTACAACTTTGCGAACCAATGACATTTTGATTAAAACTTTTTCTGAATTTTCCTCAATATTTTTTTCTACTGACCACTTCTCTAGATGAACAGATTTGTCACCATCAGAAAAATTATTGGCAGACAAATTTTGCCACAAATTTTCCGCTACAAACGGCATAAATGGCGCGATTACTTTGGACAACTCAGTTAAAACAAATTTTGTGGTCGCAAGAGCACTTTGTTTGTCGTTTTGATCTTCACTTTTGAAACGATCGCGGCTACGACGGAGATACCAAGTAGAAAGTTCGTCAATAAATTCAGTAATCGGACGCATCGCCTTTTGAAGATTGTAACTTTCCATCGCCCCGGTCACCTCTTTTATTAACAAATTTAATTTGGCAACAATCCAAAGGTCTAAAATATTTTCTGATTTTTTGTTTTCATCTTTCAGTTCTGAACCAAACATTTCAAAGAATTTATAGACATTCCAAAGAATCATTAAATTCTTGCGCAAAGATTCTTCGGTTCCCTTTTCGGAAAAATTCATATTTTCCGCCTGAACTACTGGCGAAGAAAGGATGTAGGACCGCAAAGCATCCGCTCCGTATTTTTCCATTAAGACTGAAGGATCGGGGTAATTTTGCAATTTTTTGGACATTTTTTTGCCGTCTTCCGCCTGAACAATTCCATTGACAATCACATTCTTGAAGGCTTCCTGACTTCTAATTCCGCCGGAAATAACATGGAGATAGTAAAACCAGCAACGAGTCTGATCAACTCCCTCGGCAATATATTGGGCTGGAAAATTATTTTCAAATTTTTCCTTGTTTTCAAAAGGATAGTGTAATTGAGCGTAAGGCATTGAGCCTGATTCAAACCAGCAGTCCATCACATCGGGAATACGAATCATTTTGCCGGCACATTTTTCACATTTAAAAGTTAGGAGGTCTACCTTATCTTTATGAATATCGGTTATTTTTTGTCCAGTCAAATCTTCTAACTCAGAAACACTACCAATAATTTTTCTTTCACCGCAAGCACATTCCCAAATTGGCAAAGCGCTCGCCCAAAAACGTTGACGAGAAATAGACCAATCCCTGGCACCTTCCAGCCAATTGCCAAAACGACCATTTTTATGTAATCAGGTGACCAATTAATATTTTTT
>CAYSIJ010000013.1:11379-20628 GCA_964431155.1 uncultured Gammaproteobacteria bacterium | reverse complement strand
ACTTCTCTATTCGATGTAAATTTTTTAGCGAGTTACCTACAATATAATACTAAAGTTTTTGAAACTGATTATTTTACCTCAGATATTATTTTTCCTTATGAAATAAAGTGCCATGACCAGCTAAGTATTTGATAATTTCGATATCGGTCGCCGTGTGGTCGCCTAGTGGTTTCACGTGCAAACCGACAAAGTCCTTGACTTCTGGTTTAAATATTCCGTCCATTCCAACATGTTGAACGAAAGGAAGTTTTGCTGTTTTTCCAAGGTTCATATCGTCCTCACCAAAAGCGGGAGCAATATGAACAACACCCGTTCCATCAGTAGTGGTGACGAAGTCCGCATGATAAATTTTCCAGCCATTATTGTGATTCTCTAGTTTTTCATCATTTGAATAGTAAGAAAACAATGGATGATATGATTTGCCGATAAGGTCAGCGCCTTTGATGGTAGAAAGTGTTTTAAAGGATTTATCTTTTAATACTTTTTCAACTAGTTCACTGGCGAGAATAAATTTTTCTTCTCCGCATTCTACCTTCACATAATCAATGTCTGCGCCGACAGCTAAGGCCACGTTGCCGATTAAAGTCCAAGGGGTGGTGGTCCAAGCCAAAACAAAAGTCCCTGGCTCATCAACTAATTCAAATTTGGCAATTGCTGAGAGGTCTTTGATGTCTTGATAACCTTCTGTTACTTCTGATTGCGACAAAGTAGTTTCACAGCGCGGGCAAACATGCATGGAGCGATAGTCTTTGTAAATCAAATCCTTTTTCCATAACTCCTTAAAGACCCACCAAATTGATTCCATAAAATCCAAATCCATCGTGCGATAAGAATTTTTCATGTCAGCCCAGCGGCCAAGACGGGTTATCACCTTCTCCCATTCATTGGCATAAGTCATCACCTTGGAGCGGCACAGATCATTGAATTTGGCGACCCCCAAATCTATAATTTCTTTTTTGGTTTTGGTGCCCAACTCTTTTTCTACAATATTTTCAATCGGTAAACCATGACAATCCCAACCCCAACGGCGTTCGACGCGATAACCGTTCATTGTGAAATATCTTGGCACAACATCTTTTAATATGCTGCCGACTAGGTGACCATAATGCGGAGTACCAGTGGCAAATGGCGGACCATCATAAAAAACATAATCCCCGCGAGGGGCTTCTTTGTCCACTGATTTTTGGAAAATCTGATTGGCATTCCAAAAAGAAAGGGCTTTTTCTTCTAGCTCCGGGAAAGAGACGCGTTGATTTTGAGCTTGATTATTTTCAGACATATTTCAGAAATAATTATTATATATATGGCTTAAATTAACATAAAGAGAGCGAAAAAACAAGGATTTTGAGTGTAGATCATAAACAATCGAACAACGAGGCACAAGTGGGCGCCTACAACCAAATTTCAAAAAATTTAGAGAGACTCGAATCCGAAAGCTATTTTTATAATAGCTTTTTTTATTTTAGAAATTTAAACCTTGGCATAACTTTTCCATCGACTTCCACGTTCTCTAAAAACATCGCCAGGGGGCGGACCCAAAGCTCATTATTATGATAATATACAACCATTTCCTCCATAGTTTCACTATGTTTCGCGACACCAAGAACCTGGCAATCAATTCCTTTATAGTGGCGATAAATTCCTGGTTTAATCATATTGGTTTTATTTTAATTTCTTTTTTTTCTCAACAATAAATTTTGTTTTTGAAATAACAGAATGACCGACCTGTTTTTCTAATTCTTCCCTTGCTTTTCCGGCCACCACCCCACCTTTCACGGCAACTTTTCGGTTAGCCACAAAAGTCTCTGGCTCATCTACTTTGGATATTTCTGTTGTTGAGGCCTCCGCGAGCATATTCAAGACTAATTCTAAGTTAGTCATATTATCCCTAAGATTCTCTTTCTTGAGACTTTTAAATTCTTTATAATCTTTGGTTTTTAAGCCGGCCCAAGCGAATGTTATGTCGTCCGTAAGTGTGGCAAATTGATCTGGTTTGTTGACGCCCCTTTCGTTCCATTCATTAGTTAAGTCCTTTCTAATTTCAATGCTTTTAAATCGTAAATCGACCCAGCTTTTGGGATGCCCTTTCTTGATGTAAGTTGCCATGGCTCTTTGAATTGCTTTCTCTGGGTCTTCGACTTCTTCCACCCTTTCGTAGCCAACTCGGGCCAGCCAAAGTTTGAAAGGCTCAGCATTTGGCGAAGGAATGGATTGAATTAAACGAAAGATAGTTTCTGTGTCGGCAGCATCTGAGAGATAATATTTACCATCTTTAGCTAAAAATTTCAGTTGGTTACATTTTGTAACCACCTCGCTACCATCTTCTTTCAAGCGAAATTTTAAGACTTTCCAATAATTTCTTGGATCATCACTCCCCGACAACGAAGAGACCACATCCACCACCGAAAAATACCATTTTTCCTTTTTCTCATCCCAAAACCGTCTAATTTCTTGGCCTGAGAATATATCTAATTTTTGAATTCTATTTTTCATAATCTTATTTGTTATTAATTAATAACAAATAGTATAACAAAGCAAAAATAAATTCCCGGTAAATAAATTATAAACTAGAATTTAAGACTTTTTTCTTCAGTTCAACAATTTCTTCATCTTCTTCATAAAGATCTCCCTTTCCCAATTTAAAAAGCAAAGGGATGACGCCGCATTTTGCGCATTCACCCCATTTGCATTTACCCTTTTTCTGTAAGTGCTCCCGACACATAGCGATTTCTTTATTGAAAGTTTCTTCGTTCATAATTTTTTATTTTTTTGTATTTCCTCTGCCTAATTTCTTGGCAGTTACAATAATGTAATACATATTAAGAACGACTGATAACCCGAGTAAAAAGCCGGAAACAAAATCGGTGGTTCTATTTTCTGGGAAAAATTTATCAATAATAACGGCCGCTACCAAAGTAACAATCCCGATCGGGAGAGCCAAAAATTGTTTTATTTTTTTGTTGTTCATGTTGTTCGTATTTATTTATTTCCTTTATAGTGGCGGCATCTTCCTATTTTTATCATATTATTCTTGCTATATTTACTGCCTACAAAACCACCTCTCTGCTGTTTCCGGTAAACGTTACTTTGCCATCTTCAACATAAAAACATTGATCGTCTTTTAGGACTTTTAACGGATGCCGTAGTGCCTTTACTTTCTCGCTTATTTTTTCTCTTTTATTATCCTCAAAATGACACATTATTAAAAAGGGGACATAATTCAAGGCCGTAAAATCAATAATCCCATACCTGTTTCTATCTAATTTCCAGCTTCCAACTTCAATTGTTGGGCACATTAAATAGGAACCGGAACTACAACCTATATAACACAGACCGTCTTCTAGTAATTTCTTCAGAATCAGATCAAATTTTGTTTCTCTTACGGCTTTTAAAAGATAAAAGGGGTTCCCTCCGGAAACTTGTACGACATTTCTGTCTGCAAAAAACCCCAAAATTTCTTTCTCTGTTTTTTCCTTAATATCAAACTGCTTAAAATCTATGCCGGAGGAAGTCATTAGCGTATAATACTCTTCCATATATTGAATATATACCTGGTCTTCAACTGTTTTAAAGGCGGTGTTAATAAAGCCTATTTTAAGCTCATCCCTAGGAATACCGAGTAAATCATATCCTTTATCTAATAAAAATTTCTCCTTAGAAGCTAAAATAATTTTCATATTGTTTATTTCCCACAACACTTTTTATACTTCCTCCCGCTACCGCAGGGGCATAAATCATTTCTCCCAACCTTCTCTCCTTCCTCGTTCTTTGCTTTTTGAGTAACGAGGTCAACAGCAGAATTACCAGGGTTCTTGCTCATTTCTTTTTGAGCGCCAGATAAAATTAATTTTTTGGGCTCATCTTGGGCGAGCATAGAAACAGCGGCGGCCGCGATGGTCGGGTTCATAAAATCAGCAGTTTTATAAATAGAATAAACTACCTGCTTCTGAATCAGATCAATTAAATCATGATACATCTGATAGGCTTCTTTCTTGTATTCCACTAAGGGGTCGCGCTGTCCGTAGCCACGCAAACCGATGCCTCGGCGAAGATAATCAATTGTTTCCAAGTGTTCCACCCAAAGTTGATCAATTGAACGAATTAAAACACTTTTTTCCATTTCAACAACATTAACTCCGGCAGAAGTGAAAACCGTTTTTAGTTTTTCATAGGCTTCATTGGCCCAAACCAAAACTTCGGCAATTAAATTATTGCGGTTAATGTCATCATGACCGACGTTCTCCGCAAAGGCCATAATTTTTTTCTCTTGTTCGTTTGATAAAGGAAAAATCGTGCGCAAAGTTTCAAACACTTCTTTTAAGTTCCAGTCTTTTGTTTCCCCGGCACAATGAAAAGAAATTACGGCATTAACTTCAGCAGTAACCATTTCTAAGACAATCTCCGACAACGAGCGTTTTGCCTCCTCTTCAGCGGTTATTTGTTCGGCAATTTCTAAAATCTCACGGCGACGGCGATAAATTGCTTCACGATGTTTGTTAATTACATCATCATATTCAACGAGATGTTTTCGTAAATCAAAATTATTTCCCTCTACTTTCTTTTGAGCATTCTCGATGGAATTAGATATCAATTTATTTTCAATCGGCATGTCGGCGGGGATTTTCAAGGTTTTCATCAAGCCTTTCATTCGGTCACCACCGAAAATTCGCATCAAATCGTCTTCAGTGGAAATATAAAACTGCGAAGAACCAGGATCTCCCTGACGACCAGCACGGCCACGCAATTGATTATCAATGCGGCGAGATTCATGGCGTTCAGTACCAATAACATGCAGACCGCCCAGTGCGCGCACTTTTTCTCTTTCTTCCTTGGCTTTTTGCACCGCTTCTTCATCATCTGGATCGGGATTGCCACCAAGCAAAATATCAACACCACGACCAGCCATATTGGTGGCCAAAGTGATTGACCCCAAACGACCAGCTTGAGAAATGATTTCGGCTTCCTTTTGGTGGTTTTTGGCATTCAACATTTGCGGATGCAAACCTTCCATCTCCATCATCGCTGCCAATACTTCATTTTTTTCAATAGAGATTGTCCCGACAAGAACTGGCTGGCCAAGCTGACTTTTTTCTTTGATATCCCTGATTACCGCGCGGTATTTGTCTTCTTCGGTGCGATAAATAAAATCATTACCATCTTTTCTGATGTTCGGTTTGTTAGTCGGGATAACAACTGTTTCTAAATTATAAATCTTATGAAATTCTTCGGCCTCAGTCAGGGCGGTACCGGTCATCCCAGATAATTTGGTGTACATCCTGAACAGATTTTGAAAAGTAATTGTCGCCATGGTTTGCGATTCTTTTTGAACCTTAACCCCTTCTTTGGCTTCAATTGCCTGGTGAAGGCCTTCGCTATAACGGCGACCCGGCATCATGCGTCCAGTAAATTCATCAACAATGATAATCTCTCCGTCCTTAATGACATAATCTTTGTCTCGCTTGAATAAAGCCATCGCCTTTAAGGCTTGCTCGATATGATGAACCTCTTTTATCCCGCCCATGACATAGATATTTTCCACGCCTAACCATTTTTCCATTTTGGACAGACCACCCTCGGTCAAAGTCGCGGCACGCAACTTTTCGTCAATATTATAATCTTCATTTTCCACTAAACGACTTACTAGCTCGGAAAATTTAAAATATTTATCCGTTGATTCTTCGGCCGGCGAACTAATAATCAAAGGTGTCCGCGCTTCATCAATCAAAATAGAATCAATTTCATCAACAATCGCATAATGCAGGCCACGTTGAACAGCTTGATCAACTGAGTAGACCATATTATCTTTCAAATAATCAAAGCCGAATTCATTGTTGGTACCATAAGTAATATCGCAACGATAGGCTTCCTGGCGGCTCAAAGGTTTGAAATGCTTCAAACGCTCATCATATTGAGTGTCGTCGTTATATTCTGGGTCATAAGTATAAGCTGCTTCATGAACAATAACACTCGTAGTTAAACCTAGGACATGGAAAACGCTGGCCATCCAGCCAGCACCGACCCGAGCCAAATAATCATTGACTGTGATAAGGTGGACGCCCTTCCCCGACAATGCATTCAAATACAGAGGCAGAGTCGCCACCAAGGTTTTTCCTTCACCAGTTTTCATTTCCGCAATCTGACCACGATGCAAAACAATTCCACCAATTAATTGAACGTCATAGTGACGCTGTCCAAGAACTCGGCTAGACGCCTCCCTGACTACCGCAAAAGCCTCAGGCAAAATACTATCCAGAGTTTCACCTTTCGCTAATCTTTCTTTAAATTCAGCGGTCTTGGCTTTGAGGGCTTCATCAGATAAAGTCTTGATTTCTGGCTCCAGATTGTTAATCTTGACCACTTCAGTGCGAATACCTTTGATAATTTTTTCATTCGGATCCCCGAACAGGATATTTAATAAATTCATAATAATATCAGTATAATACTCTTTCTTAAATAAATAAAGTTGACTAATTTTAAATTATATACTATTTTAAAAACAAGTAAATTAACAATCAAACCTAAAAAAGGAGGTGCAAAATGAAGATATTATTACCTGCTATTTGGACACTAACCAAATGGCTTTTTCACTTGATTTTAAAAATATTATTTGCAATGACTGCAATTTTTGCAATTTATATTGCAATCTGCTTTTTCCTTGCAGAGAACGACGGAATTTTTAGCGGAGATGTTTTAAATATCTCCATAATTACCTTGCTTGCTTTTTGTTCAAGTTTTATTTTGTTAGTTGGCGTACCAATTATCATGTCGGGAACCTGGCTAGGAAAGCGCGAGCGGAAAAACTGCTTGAAGAACAAAGAGTATTTTAAAATTTTTAAGTGGCTGGTGATTATTTCGCTATCACTTTTAGCCTCAATTTATGGGTCATATTTTGGAATGTTTGCTGTTAGCGAATTTTTTCAAATTTCAATTGGTATGACCTTTGTGAAATTATTAACCGCCGTTTCTATCGCTATCAATATCATGGCGGCAAAAGCTTATCAAGATTAGAACTCAAAAGTCCGACAAAACGCCGGACTTTTTTATTTTTTTGACATCAAGTCTTATTCCGCTTGACGATGTTTGTCGCGCAATTTTTCTTTATATTTTTTGATTACCAATTCCAAATGATCTTTTACCTTGTCAATTGCCTTATATAAATCATCTTCGGTTTTTTCAACCCTCAACAGCTCATGAGGAACTTGCAAATTTACTTCCGCACGAAATACTTCGCCCTTGTGCTGACCAGGCAAAGATTTTTCAACTTCAAAATCACAATTAACCACTTGAACATCTCCCAAATATTTTTCCGTGAGATCCATTTTTGTCTGGACATAATTTTTGATAGCCTCGGTGAGATCCATGTGGGTGCCCTTCAGTCTGATTTTCATATATTTTAATCCGCTTTAAACAGAGGTTTCCCCCGAAATAAAACGGTGTGATTAATTAACGAAAAATATCTTTATAAGTAACCAGAATCATCAAAAGAATCAGGAGCCAGAAACCAACCGTGTGAACAATCGCCTCGGCTTCTTTTTTTACTGGCGATCCTTTTATTCTTTCAATTAGCAAAAACAGCAGGCGTCCGCCATCAAGTGCTGGCAGGGGTAAGATGTTGATGACGGCCAAATTCAAAGACAGGAGGGCAATAAAGTTTATTAAATAAGCAAAGCCAAAACGAGCCGCTTCGCCAGTCATTTGAGCAATTTTTACTGGACCACCAACGGCATCGCCGGCGCCATGGCCAGCAAATAAACCAGCAACCAATTGGTAAAAAGCAACAAATATCGCAACCAACATCAAGATTGCCGATTTGAATCCATACCAGGGAGCCAAATACCAGGGATAGCGAACAATCCCGATTTCTGAAATTTCTACTCCCAAAATAGCGTGACCTAAATTGGAATTGAATATCGGCCTTATTTCCACCTGAGATTCAATCCCAGAACGACGATAAGAGATAGCAACACTAGCGGCTGAAGAATTTTTCAAGATATTTTGAATGTCTTCGGCCTTGAAAACTGGTTGGCCAGAAACAGTTAAAATTGCATCACCCGCTTTCAGACCCGCCAATTCTGCCGGCGATTCCTTAGAAACGGAAACAATTCGCGCTTGACGATCACTGATTTCCATCTGACTGGTGATTTTTGCTCCATCAAGAGAAGCCGGAAGACCAACCCCGAAACCAATACTGAACAAAACGCCAGCTAAAATAATATTCATAAACACGCCAGCAAACAAAATTACTGCTCGGCGCCAAAGTTTTTGACCGGAAAAACTATCAGTATCGCTGCTCTCGCCGTTTTCACCCTTAATTTTAACGAAACCACCGAGAGGCAAAGCATTGATTGAATAAATTGTTCCTGGTGCTGATACTTCTTTATTCCCCCTGATTATCCGCCAACGGCCAGACGAATCTTTGTAATAACCGAATAACCGAGGCGGAAAACCGAAACCAAATTCTTCCGCCTTCACTCCCAAACGGCGAGCTGTTAAAAAATGACCCAGCTCATGGACAAAAACCAGGAGAGAAAGAACAAGAATAAAAATTATTGCGGTGATCATATAGTCATGATTTCCGCCTCCTTGTGGTCGCGGATTTCTTTTAATTCATCATTGTGCTTGGCGCTAAATTCATCCATCTCTTTAATGAAGCGGAATTTTTCGTCCTCAGAAATTTCTTTATCTTCCTCGGCTTTTTCAATTTCTGATTTCAAGTCTTCTCTGACCGCCCGAATAGAAATTCGCGCTTTTTCCATTCTTTCGTTGAGTTTTTTAACCAATTCACGACGATTTTCCTCGGTCAAAGCCGGAACAGTCAAGCGAATCTTGTCTCCTTCGTTAACAATTCCAAATCCGAGATCAGCCTCAACAATTGCTTTTTCAATCGCTTTGCAAACAGTTTTATCCCAAGGAGCAATAATCATGCAACGAGCATCGCTCACCGAAATATTCCCGACAGCATTCAAGGGATTCATCACGCCATAAGCCTCAACTTGCACATTATCCAAGGAGGCCGGATTGGCACGTCCCGTCCTTAAAGTAGCGATATCTCTTTTGAAGAAAGATGAGATATTATCAAAATCTTCTTTTTTATTTTCAACGTAGGTGTTCATAATTTTTTATTCTAATTTTAATAATTATTCTTTTATTACCCCCAAATAGATGATTGCGGGATTTTGGCGGTCAACTATCAGCTTTGACCCAGAACGAGAAGTCGGTAATTTTTTGGCAGTCCAAGAAACTCCTCCA
>CAYSIJ010000013.1:9657-11369 GCA_964431155.1 uncultured Gammaproteobacteria bacterium | reverse complement strand
CAGTAGAACGAGAAAGGGTGTTGCTGGTCACATAATAAATTTCACTAGCATCACGCTGATTAATCGCCAAAGAATTAATAGAGGTTTGACTGTCAGTGGCGAGAATCGTTAATTTCTCCCAAGTAATCCCGCCGTCATTTGACCTAGCGAGAGAAGAGTTTGAGGCAAGAAATAATTGTTCTTTGTCTGAAACAACAAAAGCACGATAATCCGAGCCAAGGCTCAGACTGCTAAGAATTTTACTATAATCTTGCCAGTCATTAACAGCAAAATTTTGCTCAATTTCTTCTGAATTGGCGGGATTGGTTTTGGTGTTGCTAATAAAAGAATAGACGACAGAATTTTTTGAGGCAACAAAAACCTTTCGACTGTCTTTTGGACTGATTGAGATACTCATGACAGCCGCTGATGATTCCAGAGTTTTAATCGCTCGCCAAGTATTGCCACCGTCAATGCTTTTCAGGATTCCGCCACGCGAATTCCCGAGATAAAGATTGCGATGATTATTCCAATCAATCGCCAAGGTGGTTAAAATAGTTTCCGGATTATCATCTTGATAGATTTGTTTGAAATCCCGACCGCAATTTTCAGTTTTCAAGATTTGATTCCCTGCCAAAAGATATACTGTGCATTTGCTCTCGGGATCAACTTGCACTGTCCTAATTTCTGTTTCCAGCAGAGAGTTAACCCGATTCCACCCTTCTTTTATGTTGTCGGAGAACCACAAGCCTTTGCCGACCACCGAAAGATAAAGTGAATTATGATCATTAGGATCAAGTGCAATATCTTTGATATCTTCTGAACCAAGAGTACGAGCTTGGCCATCAACTGATGGGATTGCCGACATCTGGCTCCAGGAGTCACCTCTGGTCACGCTGACAAAAATTCCTCCGTCGCCCACTCCCTCCAACTTTACCCCAGTTGAGTTGAAGGATAAAGAACAGGCCGACAAAAGAGGCAACGCGGCTAACAAAAGGAAAAACAAAGAAGTTTTGATAAATTTATTTTTCATATATTTATAAATTGATTAGCAAGCTGTCTAAAAGATTTTTTGGGGAAACATTGGCATCTAAAAAATCTTGATGTTTTTTTAATAGTTTACTCTTTTCTAATAAATAAGCATTCAAATCTCCATGATTATCATTAAAAGAAACCGCTAAATTTTTGTATATTGGCAGAATTTCTTCATTCAAAGCGGCAAATTGCAATAAGTCTTGGTGACCAGCATTCAACATTAACAAATCCCGAAAAACGCCTTGCCAAACTTCCAAAATTAAACGCATTTCAGCAACTGACTCCGAAAACGAGGCCCGGGCATCAATCAGCCCTTTTCCCAAAGACCATCTCTCAGACAAGGGGAAGCTAATTAATTTTAACAAAGTTCTCGCCAATAACAAATATTTCTGATATAGCTCATCATCCTCCAAAAAACGTACTGCCCGCAAAGGACGACCGAGAGATAGGCAAGAAAAATTTTTAGCCTGCGACCTGGTGACACCATGATTTTCTAAAAGATAATCATAAACTTTGTCTGCTTGCACTGGATAAAAATTTAAGATTTGGGCACGAGAAATAATTGTGGCTGGCAAAGACTCTAAATTAGTAGATAATAAAATAATTAAAACTTTAGACCGAGGCTCTTCCAGGGTTTTCAACAAGGCGTTGGCGGCCCCTTCGCTCAAAAGCTCCGCCCCTTTAACCAACCCGATTTT
>CAYSIJ010000013.1:6600-9503 GCA_964431155.1 uncultured Gammaproteobacteria bacterium | reverse complement strand
ACGAGCCACCGTGCCCTTTCCAAGGTCGGCAGGCCACAAAAAATATAAGCTCTTGCCAATTGATTGTTTTTTAGGCTTTCATCTAAAAACGCCAAAACTGCCTCATTTCCGAGTTTTGGCCAATTAAATTTGAGATTTTCAGATGAATCTTCCATAATTATACTATACCAAATCAGTTGATTTTTGGCTAATAAACTGCTACCTTAAAAGCATATGAATAAGACAAAAAAACTGATTCTTCTTTTAGGAGACTTGTTAATCCTAAATTTTTCTCTCGTCATTACCATTTTTATTCGCTATCGGTTGGTCGGTCAAGACCCGAGAAATCTAGGTGATATATTTTTTAGCCATTATCATTCTTTTGGAGCAATCTTTGGGTTGTGGATTTTATGTTTTTATATCCTCGGCCTTTATCGGCCATATCTTCTGTTTAACGGCCGCAATTTTAACCGCAATGCCCTCTCGTCAATCGGTTATGCCTCAATAATCTCAATTATCTTCTTTTATTTTCAAAACAGCGCCATCACGCCAAAAACCAACCTCTTTCTGTTTATTGCGGTGTTTAGCGTTATATTTTTAGCCTGGCGCCGTCTTTATAATTCTCTTCTGAAGTCTTATCTCCCCAAAAATCACTTTCTGATTATCGGGCAAAGCACCCAGGCAGAAAAACTTCTAAGAAACATCCAGCTCAACCCGCAATTGGGCTGGAAGAGCGAAGGAATAATTGCGACCAATGAAAGCGAAAAATTGGAAGAAATGGTTAGAGAAAAAGGCATTAAAACCATTATTCTCAATACTAGGGACAGTAGCGAAGACCTGCAGCAAAAACTTTTTGAATGTCTAAAACTAAAAGTTAATTTTTTCAGTTTTCCTCATTTTTATGAGCTAGTAACCGGAAAAATACCAGTAGAAGAAATTGACCGCTCCTGGTTTTTGGAAAATCTAAACGAAGGAAAGCGCGGTATCTATGGTTTTATAAAAAAAACTTTTGATCTTTTTGGCGCCTCCCTCCTTTTGCTTGCCAGTCTGCCTTTTTGGCCATTTATTGCCATGCTTATTAAAATTGATAGCCGCGGACCAATATTTTTTAAACAAGAAAGAGTTGGAAAGAATGAAAAATCTTTTTTCATGATTAAATTTAGGACAATGCGAATTGAAGGAAATTCCGGTTTAATGACGGCCGAAAAAGACCCGCGGATTACTAAACTGGGAAATTTTTTGCGGAAAACTAGAATTGATGAAATCCCTCAAGTATTAAATATCCTGCGCGGCGAAATGAGCTTTATCGGCCCAAGACCAGAAAGACCAGAATTCGTTTCTCGACTGACTGAAAAAATTCCGTTTTATAAAACCCGACTTCTAATAAAACCTGGCATCAGCGGCTGGGATCAAGTATCGGGGATTTATCATTCTCCTTCAGATGAAGACAGTCTGGAAAAACTGCAATATGACCTTTTCTATATCAAACATCGCTCTCTTTATCTTGATCTAACAATCATCCTGAGAACTATCGCCACAGTTATTAGTAAGAGCGGAAGATAAAAAAATGCTAATCTCATTTATCATCATCAATTACAAAACCAAAGAACTGAGCGCTCAATGCTTGGAATCTATTTTTGATAACTGCCGAGGTGGACACTACGAAATTATTATGATTGATAATAATTCTGAAGATGGAAGCGTGAAATATCTAGAACAAAAATATCAAAACAAAATTACTTTTATAAAAAGTGATTCAAACTTGGGATTTGCCGGCGCCAACAATCTTGGTGCAAAACAAGCCAAAGGCGAAATATTACTATTTTTAAACAGCGATACTGTCCTCAAGCAAGATATAACTGCCGGAATTTCTGAAGCCTTTGAAAACAACAAACAATTAGGCATCGCCTCACCAAGGTTACTAAACGAAGACTCCAGCCCTCAGGCAAAGGCCTATGGCAAAATGCCAGATTTAAAATCAATAATAACAAGCAAAATTTCTCAAAAAGAATTACCTATAGAAAAAATAGCGTGGGTTAGCGGCGCGGCATTGGCAATTAGGAAAAATTTATTTGAAAAAATCGGCGCTTGGGACGAAAAATTTTTTATGTATCTTGAAGATGTTGACCTTTGCTACCGAGCGAAGCTAACAGGATATGAAATAAAATTATTACCGGAAATCTCAATTATTCATCTAGGTGGCAAGAGCCCAATCAATGATTTAAAAAGACGGCTTATCTATTTTAATTCGCAAGATTATTTTTTCAAAAAACATTACGGCAAGATTAAAACTTTATTTATGAAAATAATCCGCTGGCCTTATAAAAAATTTGTCTTAAGAAAACTGAAATGAAAATAGGAATAAATTTAATACAATATACTGATTTTCAAGGGATTGAAAATTTTTCTCGAAATATTATAAGTAATTTTAAAATACAAGACGGTGACGAACTGATTCTCTTCACAAACCAAAACTCTTTAAAACTTTTTAATAATTTAAACGAAAAAGCCCAGATAATAAACAAAAATTTTTCTAAGTTAAGCCGGGCAAAACTTATCCTCTACCAGCAGTTTGGATTTATTAAAAAATTAAAAAGAGAAAAAATAGATATACTTCTTTGCCCATCACTGGCTCTCCCCCTATTTTATCGGAAAAAAATAGTAGTTATCCATGATTTAGCATTTAAACGTTTCCGGGAAGAATCAGATTTTATTTCTAGAATTTACTTAAATCTCACCCTTTGGTCGGCAAAATATTTTTCATTAAAAATTTTGACAATTTCTGAGTTTTCTCGCAAAGAGATATCCGACGTTATTCATATTCCTCTCAAAAAAATCCCCAACATATCTCAGGGAATTCCGTATTTACCTCCGGTCAATGAAAACGAAATAAGCCAAATAATTAAAAAGTTTGGACTAGAAGA
>CAYSIJ010000013.1:3932-6590 GCA_964431155.1 uncultured Gammaproteobacteria bacterium | reverse complement strand
ATAAAATAAAAGTCAAAATATTACTATTTAGATGCTCCTAATACTGAAGAATGATTAAGGTCGTTTTTAATGACGCTTCCTAATATTAAGGAAATGAGATCACAAGCAATCATTAAAAAGTTTGGACTAGAAGATAAAGTGAAAAAGTATTTCTTATACATTGGGAATACCCACCCCAGAAAAAATCTAACCAACCTAGCAAAAGCTTTTGAGCTATTTTCTCAAGAAAATCCAGAATATTTTATAGTATTGGCTGGAAAAAAATCCGTCGAGATGAACAATGTTTTTTCCTCAAGCAACCAAAGAAAAAAAGTCATTTGCACTGGATTTATTTCAGATAAAGAGAAGGTGTCATTAATAAAAAATGCGTGCGCCATAACTTTTCCTTCTTATTACGAGGGATTCGGTATGCCGATTTTAGAGGCCCAGAGCCTTGGAATTCCGTTGATAACCGGGAATGCTTCTTCTCTCCCCGAAGTAGCTGGAGACGCCGCTATTTTTGTGGATCCTAAAAATGTTATGGAAATAGCAAGGGCGCTAAAGACTATATCGGAAAATCGGATAATACGAGAAGAATTATCGGAAAAAGGCATTGTAAACTGTAAAAGATTTTCCTGGAAAGAAACTACGGATTATATCAATAAAATAATAAAAGAATAACCACTTTAATATTATCTTTTTTGCTTGCCAAAATAATAAACCAAGATTGGAATTGTTGAATATGAAATAACAGAGGCCCAAGCCGCACCGGTTAAACCATTGTATTTTATAAGAAAAAAATTTAAAATAATATTTAAAAATAGAGCCATCGAATAAGTTTTTAAAATAATTTTATTCTTACCTTCGACAACCAAACTAACCCACATTCCAGTTCCAATAAACATCCCCACACTAGACCAAACATATATTTTGGCAATTTCTGCTGACTGAATAAACTCGCTACCAAAAAGAAAATAAATCAAAAAATCTGAAAATAAGCTAACAAAAACCGCCATAAAAACCGCCGAAAAAAATAGAAAGGAGTATAGATATCTTCTGCGACGATAATATGTTTTTATATTTAACTTAAAGGCGTTCACCAGGGCAGGAGAAAAAGAATTGGAAATTAAAACGGGAAAAAAATACCATATTTCTGACAATTTTATTGCGGCAGCATAATAACCGGCCGCTACTGACCCCATGATTTGCCCCACCATAACTTGATCAATTTTAAACAAAAGAACACAACTTGCACTCGATATCATTATCGGCCAAGATTCATTTAGAATCTTTAAGCAAAGTTTTTTTGATGATCGCCAAAGAATATTTCCCCCACATCTTATATAAAAAAAATAAGAAAATACACCGAACAAAGAGATGTCTAAAGAGTAGGATAAAACAACCCAGCCAAGTGGCGCATTGCTATAAATTAATATTAATTTTACAAAAGCCAAAAGAACAACCGAAAAAATTTGTGCCAAAGATATCCATTTCCCCCCAACTCTGGATTGAAACCATAAACTAAAAATATTCACAAATTGAAAAATAACTAACGGGAAAGACCAAAATATCATTTTTCTGTATCCGTATTGATCCGGAAGACAAAAGACAGAAAAAACACACAAAATTAATGAAATAACACTGCCAATAACTTTTAATAAAAAACTTGAACCTAGAATAAAACTCTCCTCTTCTTTTTTCCTGTCTTTAACTAATTCTCTACTAAGAATACCGTCCACTCCGAGACTAGAAATAAAAGTAAAAATACCAGAAAAACTTAAAGCATAGCTTAAAATCCCATATTTTTCTGGACCAAGATTTCTCGCCACGAATAGTCCAACAAAAAAAGAAGCGGCCAGAGAAGTTGCTTGCCCAGCCAACAACCAACTAGCATTTTTGAAATATTTAAATAATCCAGATGAAAATTCTTTATTCCGAAATAATTTTATCATAAATATTTGATAATTTTTCTCCAATTTTTGGCCATGAATAAAATTGAACTACTTTTTTTCTTGCGTTTACAGAAATTTTGGCGCGCAATTCACTATTATTTAAAACTAAAAGCAGTTTTTCATAAAATTCATTAGGATTTTTAAAAATAAAAACATCTTCTCCGTCTACCAAGTTCAACCCTTCTGCTCCCACTACGGAAGATATGACAATATTTCCAAGAGACATAGCTTCTAATATTTTTAATCTGGTCCCGCCACCAAAACGTAAAGGAACAAATAAAATACTATCTCTTAATGTGCGAACTAATTCTTTCTCCTTTAAATATGGGATATAAATACAATCATTATCTTTAAATAAGTTCAACAAACACTTGTCCGCCCCACGTCCGATTATGGTAAATTTTAAATCTTTTAGTAATTCATTGCAAAGAGGATGTATTTCTTTGAAATAGTGCTTCAAGGCATCTACGTTCTGTGAATTATCAAACCAACCAATAAAATAAACTCCCTTGGGATAAGAAAACTTACTAGAAAAAACAAATCTTTCAACATCGACACCATTTTCAACGACAAAAATTTTTTCATCTTTTCCTCCAATTTTTTTCAAATATTCCTTGTCTTTTTTACTCATTGAAATAATTGCATCAAATTTTTTTAAAGCATTTCTTTCTAATTTAAAAAAAAGACAACCTCTCAAAAAATTAACAGCTTTTTCCTTTAGACTGCT
>CAYSIJ010000013.1:432-3922 GCA_964431155.1 uncultured Gammaproteobacteria bacterium | reverse complement strand
ACGCAATAACCGTAAGCAGATAATTTCGTGAATAACAAGTATTTTTTTTGCCCTACCAATATTATCAAAATACTTGGCTGATTGAGAAAACTCAAACTGAATAACGTCGGGATCGATCCTGTCTACTATTTTTTTGATTTCACTTTTAACTTTTAAATGGCTTAGCCTTGAAATGCCAAGTAAAACAAAAAGGGAGAAAATTAAGCTACTAAATTTATTACACTTTGCTTCTATCCTAAAAAAGTTTATTTTCGGAAATTCATTTTTAGAATCAATATATTCCTTATTTGCAATGGATTCATCGCTACTTTCATTTAAAAACAAGTAAAACAGCTCTTTATTTCCAATATTTTTTAAAATATTTGCTATTCTTGTCTTCCCGCCAGAATCGACTGGGGTTGGGAGAAAGGGGCTTACAATTAATATTTTCATATCTATTATTTGAAAAAGAAATAAGTTATTTTATCCTTTAAATACCTTGGAGACAGATTCTTTCTATTCTGAATAATTTTATAAACAACGTTGCGCAAAGAACTAAAAAGAAAGGCCTTGTGTAATAAAAATTCAGCTTCTTCTAACTCTTGTTCATTGAGATATTTTGACCTTGCCCTTGCCTTAGCACCAGTCGCTAATTCCCCCCTAGCAATTACATTAAAAACATCTTCATTGAATAAACCAAACTCTAGACATTGATCATAGTATCTTGTCCCAGGAAAAGGAGTGGCGCAACCACAAAAAAGGAAATTCGGTCTAGTTTTTTTTACAAATTTTATGGTATCAGTAGCCGAAGACCAATCTTCTTCCGGCAAACCAAGTATTATAAATATCCAAACCCACAACCCTTGCTTTTTACACATTTTTATTGCTTGATTATTTTGTTCTACTGTTATTTTTTTGGGAATGCTGTCTAATATTTTTTGGCTGCCAGATTCAACCCCAAAACCTATTCTGGTTAAACCAGCTTTTTTCATTAATAGAACTAATTCCTCATCAATTAGATCCGAACGAGACATGCAACTCCACTTAAACTTTAATTTTTTAATAATTACTAAATTACAAAAGTCAACAACTCTCTGGCGATTTAACGTGAAACAATCATCCCAAAAAGTAATATGCTTTACGCCGTGGCAAGTCACTAATATTTCTACCTCTTCAAAAATACGCTTATAATTATGCATTCTAATCTGACAGCCATACCCCCTAGAAACATTACTGCCACCAATCAAACAATAGCTACAAGTACCAACGCAGCCCCTAGAAGTAAACAAAGTCATCCATGGACCCTCCTTAAACCAAGCTAAATATTTGTTTATTGGCAAATCATTAAAATCTGGAATTGGTAATTCGTTTAAATCCTTTATTCTAAAATCATCATTTCTTGGATTAACTACTAGCTTGGAATCTTTTAAAAAGGCAACTCCTTTTGCGTTTTCACCTTCTTTTAAAAAATCACTTGCAGTTAGCTCCGCCTCATTTAAAATCAAATAGTCGATTATATTTTCACTAACGTTTAGCTCTTTCAACACCCTTCCTGGCATTGCTGGAGATAAAATTGGCTCCCAAAGTAAAGTAGTCATTCCAAATTTTTTTGCTAGTCGCCCCACCTCTGCATCATGGAAAATTGTGTCATCGGCAGCTTTAATAATAACAAATTCGTAATCATTGTTTTCCGATAACCATCCCTCCACTTCACTAAAATTCAAATCCAAGCCATTGGCATCTAAAACTTTTACTAAGGCTTTATTTTTATTTCTTAAAAATTGAGCAAGAACCGCTCCTTGATAGAATGGACTAACTTCTCCAGACAAAACATCGGCACTCCTTTCATCGCGCCTAACATTCATTCCATTAAACCTTGGGGGGTTTATAATTAAAACTTTTTCTTGGTTACTTATTTTTATATTATTCATAAATTTTTTATTTATTATTTTCAACTTTTATAACTAACATTTCTCGATAACAACGACCAAAATTTAAAAGGTTTCTTAAAGGAACTAATAATAAAAACAAATAATAAGCCCCCCGAAAAAAAGGAGAGTTACTAATTGATAAGCGCATATATATATTTCTAATACCTAAATTCAAATATCGTTTTTGATAAACTAAAGATATTTTTTTATTAGAAACACTTAAAAAATAGTTGATAATATCGTCTGATTTCGGCAAACCATTTTCCACATGTTCTTTCAAAAATGCACTTCGAAAATTCTTTTTTGCAATAAATAATTTATCCAAATTATTATCTTGACGAGACGCTAAAGTGCCCTCTGGAAAAATTAATACAATAAACCCATCAGTTACTCTAATCATTTCCTTGATCATAGCCCCCCTTTTCTCGTAAATAATGTGCTCTAAACTATCAACGCTTATTAATGTATCAAAATTATTATCCTTAAAAGGGATTATTTCTCCGTCATAAATTACCTTCTTTAATAGATTATCACCAAAGTCTCCAAAAATAATATCTATACCCACCACGGTGCGACCAATATATTTAGTAATTCCAAAATCACCAGAACCAACCTCTAAAATATTAGATGCAGGAATTTTGTATTTCTTTATGATATCTACAACGGGGAGATACCTAAAAACAATATCTGGTGAATATCTTTTTAAAAAATTTGTTTTTATTTTTTTAATTATTTTATTTATAAACATTATTGTTAGTTTATTCTATTTTATTTTTTCTATCAACTCAATTATCTCTGCTTTCAGATCAAAGATCTTCACGCCATTGCTGGCAGACAACATGGACTTCCCGTCAACTAAATGTTGAGCGCTTAAACCAGGAACAAAAAATAGTTGAGAATTAACCAAACAAAAAACTTTTTTTCCCAAAGAGATTGCAAGATGAGCAGAAAAAGATTCTAGACCAACAAAACCCTGCGCATCTTCAATAACTTTTCCTAAATCAGAAATTTTTAGATCAGTATAAATAGTTACCCGGTCTTTATTACCGGTAACCAAACTATTTAACCAAGTTAATTGTCCTGGTAAACCAAGTAGCACTAATTTTAGCTCAGGAAAATTAATAATGAATTCTTCAATAAACTTCTGCCATTTTTTCACTGTCCAGGTCTTCTCAACATCAAAAGAAACAGGCGCTAAACAAAAATAAGGAATTGCTGGTGTTTGAAATTCGGAGCAATTATAAAACTTGGGGAGCGGCTGTTCACTCACAAAAGTGGCATCACTAGACTTAAGCGGTGATAAAAGCCTAAGATAATTTTTCCATTCATCTTCTCTCAAATTGTAAGTGACAGTAACGGTTGCTAAAAAACTAAATTGACTAAAATCAAAAGCAATTAAATTCTTTGATAAAAATCTCCAAAGCAGATTGCTACTCGGCCAAAAACCCCTAGCATTAATCACTAAATCATAATTATTGGTACGCAAAATTTTCCAAGTCTTAAAATTTTCTTTACAAATACTAACAAATTTTTTTAAACTACCGCCTCCCTTTCTCCCCGGAATTAGAGTTAATAAAATG
>CAYSIJ010000013.1:0-206 GCA_964431155.1 uncultured Gammaproteobacteria bacterium | reverse complement strand
AAACCAGAAAAATTTAAAAATTTTAATTAAAAAACGCTGAGGGCTAGAAAATAGATTTTTCCAATTCGCCAAAAATTTCTCCAAAAGCTTTTGATGTCGTTTTATTTTTTGAATGCTAATCATGTCTCTTTTTTTACTTAAAATTCTCTTACAAATATAAATTCTCTAAATAATTTTTAGTTCTAACAATTGAAATTTTTCCGAGA
>CAYSIJ010000012.1:21783-23406 GCA_964431155.1 uncultured Gammaproteobacteria bacterium | reverse complement strand
TATAATTGGTTTAAATATAACAAATAATTCACCAACCATTTTTGTCTATTAAACCATTTTTCGGAAAAAACTCTACAAAAAAGCACCCCCTGCGGGGCGCTTTTTTTATTTTTGAATTGAGCTGTTTTGCTTAGCGTTGTTCGAGTGGGCGAGCTTCGTTAACAACGATGCGACGACCTTCGAATTCCATACCGTTGAACATCGAGATTGCTTTCTGAGCTTCTTCTTCAGTGGACATTTCCACGAAACCAAAACCCTTTGAGCGGTTAGTCATGCGGTCCATGATGACCACTGCTGACTCGATTTCACCGGCTTGAGCGAACAAACTGCGCAGACCTTCTTCAGTAGTTTTGAAAGCAAGTCCACCAACGAATAATTTCTTCATCTTATTTTTGTATTTTCGCGTGAGCGGTTAATTTTTAGTGTAAGAACGACCTTTCTTACCTTACAAGAGGAATATTAGCAATTTCTCAGTTCTCAGTCAAGAAAACAAAAAACGGCCGGTCCAAGCCACAAAAATGGTCTAGACCGGCCGCTCTTTATGGGAGCGGTGCGGTTTGCTTAGGAAATAGTTACTTTGATTCCAGGACCCATTGACGAACAAATGGCCACATTTTTCAAATAAGAACCCTTAGCCGTTGCCGGTTTGGCTTTTTTCACGGTATCCAAGAGCGCCTGGTAGTTTTCCATTAGCTTAGCGCTATCAAAGCTTACTCGCCCGATTACTGCATGCAAGTTTCCAGTGTCATCGTTCTTGAAAGAAATTTTTCCTTTCTTGAGTTCGGTGACGGCTTTTGCTGGATTCAAGGTCACAGTATCGTTTTTAGGAGAAGGCATGAGGCCTCTGGTTCCTAAAATTTTTGCGATTGATGCTAGTTTCATCATCATGTCTGGGGTAGCAATGGCGACTTGGAAATCAGTTTTTTCACTTTTTTTGATTTCTTCAATCAAATCCTCGCTACCAACATAATCAGCACCCGCGTCTTTCACCTCTTTCTCCTTATCGGCGGTGACAAAAGCGGCTACCTTGACGGTTTTCCCGGTACCATGAGGCAGACTTACTGCGCCTCTGACTTGTTGGTCTCCTTTTTTTGGATTGATACCGAGGCGAAAATGAACTTCAATTGAAGCGTCAAATTTCACCGTGCTAGATTTCTTGGCAATCTCAATCGCTTCAGCCAAAGTGTAAACTTTGTTGCGATCGAACAATTCAGCGTTTGCAACTTTCTTTTTGGCTGCATTCGCGTTCGTCTTTTTTCCTTGTTCTTTTTTCATAAATATTTGATCGTGGTAAGCGTGCGCCTCGGGCGCACTCCCACGAGTCATTAATTAATAAATTATTTAACTTCTACACCCATGTTGCGGGCGGTGCCAGCGATAATATTCATCGCCGCTTCAACGCTTCGGGCGTTCAAATCAGGCATTTTGGTTTTGGCGATTTCTTCTAGTTGTTCTTTGGTAATAGAGCCGACTTTATCTTCCTGTTTTGCTGCCCCCTTTTTGATACCAGCGGCTTTTTTGATTAGTTCAGAGGCTGGAGCAGTTTTCAAAATGAAGTCATAGGTGCGGTCTTCATAAACGGTAATTTCTACTGGGACAATATCCCCCATCATTTTAGCAGTA
>CAYSIJ010000012.1:20383-21773 GCA_964431155.1 uncultured Gammaproteobacteria bacterium | reverse complement strand
CAAAGCTGGACCGACTGGAGGAGCCGGATTAGCTTGTCCGCCGGTGATTTGTAATTTAATTTTTGTTTTAATTTTCTTAGCCATATATTTTTACCTTTTTCGTAGAAGCATCGAAATAACGAACCGAAAAAAGTTTATTTATAATTTTTTTAACCTTTCTTAATTTGTAAGAAGTCCAATTCAACTGGAGTTTCGCGACCAAAAATAGTAACCGAAACTTTGACTTTTCCTTTTGCTTCGTCAATCACCGTAACCTTTCCTTCCATATTCTTGAATGGTCCTTCGTGAATAGTTACTGGATCGCCAACGGCGACATCAATTTTGAACTTCGGATCCTCAACCCCCATTCTTTTTTGGAGGGATTTTACTTCTTCTTCGCTGATTGGTGTCGGGATAGTGCCGGTGCCGATAAAGCCAGTGACATTTGGAGTGTTACGAACAATATACCAGGATTCATCAGTTACTTCCATTTCCACTAAAATATAACCAGGAAAGATTTTTTCCTCGGTCACCTTTCTTTTGCCATTTTTGATTTTGATTTTCTTTTCGGTTGGAATCAAGATATTAAAAATCTTGTCTTCCATGTCCAGAGATTCAATTCTTTGTTTGAGATTCTGGGCGACATTTTCTTCGTAGCCAGAGTAAGTATGGAGAACATACCAACGGCGGCCTTGGTTTAAGAGCTGTTTGGCCATAAAGGTCAATGGGGCGCTCGGAAATAAATTTTAATTTCTGAGTCGAGCCCTAGTTAGAAGAACAATTAGTATTTAGTAATAATTTGTGCTAATCCAAGACTAAAAATGTAGTCCAAGAGGCCCAAAAACAAAGCGACCGCCAAACTGAAAATGATTACGAGAACGGTGTAATTTGTAGTCTCTTTTTTGCTTGGCCAAGAAACTTTTTTCATTTCTTCAATTGAGGCCTTGATGTAGGTGATTAACTTGTTCATAATTTTCAAAATATTGGGTAAAGTAATTAAAAACAGCCTTGTCGGCTATCCTTATTAATCTGTTATTATTTTAGAAAAAATAGACCAGGTTGTCAATAGCGGCTCCAATTGCCTTTTTTTGCTAAACAACCTAAAATAAACTTAGTTAATTAGCTCTAAAATTTTGTTATTTATAGATTCTTTTTTTGTTTGAGTCGCTGGCTGTGCTAAAGGATATCTCTAAATATGTTTTATTATTTTTTGAGCTAATATTTTTTCGTAGGAAAAAATAATATAAATAATTTTTACCCCAGAAAAAATCGGTAGTGAAAAAAATAATAAAACATATTTTATGGTCAGCCCAACTTTGATGCGCCGAAGCGATTCTACTCGTGGCGCGGAACTTAATTCAGAAACCAAGCGTCTTTTTCAAATTATTCACACTGAGAAAAAGGGCAGTAA
>CAYSIJ010000012.1:16772-20373 GCA_964431155.1 uncultured Gammaproteobacteria bacterium | reverse complement strand
ATGATTCTGGAGATGAAACACCGAAGATTAGCGTTTCGGAAATGATTTCCAAACTCTCTTTTGTGTATGAAAAAATTCGCAATGCGGTTGATTATGAGGAAGAACATTTATTGCGCAAGAACGCCATCGTTCGTATTCTGAAACGCCAGGTAGTAATTGAAGGCGTGCTCAAAGAATCAAATAGCGAACAGCTTGCCACCCATCTCTTGGCAGAATTGATTCGTGCCGGCTACTTGCCAAATAACAAATTACCAGAAACAAAAATCAAAGAGACTGCTTTGCTTTTAGAAAAATATATTAGATTGAAAAATCACAGCATCCTCAGAATTAATAATCTACTAAACCTAAAAACCGATTTGGGGCAGGCGAAAGAATTGATTGGTGAAAAAAATGCGCTTGTCGGCTGGCTTTTGTCTTTGGCAGCTTGTGAAATTGAGGAAAATTTTGATTTGAATCGTGTTCAACACACCGTTGTTTCTAGCATGTTCGGTATTTTATCAAAAAATTTGGAATTGCCGGCCAGTTTGCCTTTTCAGGAAGATTTAGAAATTCAAACCTATCTAAGTATTAATCGAGTCTTCATGCGTTATGATGAAGCAATGCTTTCCTTGGTTCTTTTTAAATATTACAACACCTCCTGGAGCGGTGCAGAAAAAAATAACTTGTCCGACGAGGAGATTGGTCGGGTCGCTGATACTTTGCCAGTTCTCAGAGAAACCATTAAAAAACAATTAAAACATCCTTTAGTAAAACCTCTGGATCGGATTGTGAGGGTCTATTCTTTGTATTACAATATTCTCTTGGAAAATGTTCAGGGTGACCCAGTAAAATCTTATGAAGAATTGAGTCGTGATGAGGGAAAATTTTTTAACAACATTCGCAAGACTTGTTTGGCAAAATATCGGCGCGAAAATAATCGTCTTTGGCGCAAAGCGGTTCGCAGTATTATTTATATTTTTCTCACCAAATCCATCTTTGTTTTCTTAATTGAAGTCCCGGCGATCAAATGGTTTAATGAGCCGTTGAATCTGACAGCCCTGGCAATTAATGTTTCTTTCCCAGCAGTCCTTTTGTTTTTTATTGTTCTAATGTCGCGGACTCCAGACAAAAAAAATACCGAAAAAATTGTTTCCGGTATTAAAGAAGTGGCTATTTCTGGTTCAGAGCGGAAACAGGCTATTCTTCTAAGAGTGCCGAAAAAAAGGCATCATGCAACCGATTTTTTCTTTAATCTTCTATACACCGCCGCCTTCTTTGTTTCTACTTATTTTATTCTTTGGGTTTTGGACAAGGCAAATTTTAACTGGGTGAGCATGACAATTTTTATGTTCTTCTTGGCCTTTGTCAGTTTTTTCAGTATTATCGTTACCAAAGATGTTAAAAACCTGATTATTGTTGATCGTCGGGAAAGTCTAATTGGTTTTTTGCTAGACCTTTTCTATATGCCGATTATCGCAGTCGGCAAATGGCTTTCCAAGAACGCTTCCAGGGTCAATGTCTTTGTCTTTTTCTTTGATTTTATTATTGAAGCGCCATTTAAAGTTTTTGTGGAAATTGCGGAAGATTGGACGCGTTATGTCAAAGAAAGAAAAGATAACATGCTTTAATTCTAACAGTTTTAATTTTGAGCGAACTACTTCGTCAGGCTCCCGTCATTGTTCGTTCGCCGTATGTTCTAATACGGCTCACTCCAATACCAGCTCCTTCCTCGTATTTCATCTCAAAATTAAAACTGGATAATTTATTATTTATGCCGTTATTTGTTGTCGGAACACCAATTGGGAATTTGGAAGATTTAAGTTTTCGGGCGGTTCGCATCTTGAAAGAAGCGGATTATATTTTATGTGAAGATACGCGGGTCACCCGCAATCTATTGGCGCACTACGAACTAAAAACTCCGACTATTTCTTATCATCAACACTCAGGGCTTAGTCGCACCGGACAAATTATTTCTTGGCTGAAAGAGGGAAAAAATCTCGCCCTTGTTTCTGATGCTGGCACGCCAGGAATTTCCGATCCGGGTGCCGCTTTGGTTGAGCTTGTTCGTCAAGAATGTGGGGAGGAAACAAAAATTGAATCTGTTCCCGGGCCGAGCGCTTTGGCGGCGGCAATTTCTATTGCTGGTGTCGGTTGCGATCGCTTTTTATTTCTCGGTTTTTTACCTCATAAAAAGGGAAGGCAAACGATGTTGAAACAAATTGTTGCTAGCGAATACCCCTCGGTAGTTTATGAGTCAAAGCATCGGGTTTTAAAATTACTAAATGAATTAATTGTCTTGGGAGAAAATTTTCACATCACGGTTTGCAGAGAATTAACCAAGAAATTTGAAAGCGTTTATCATGGTTCGCCAGAGGAGCTATTGGCTCTATTTGAAGCGGATTCGGTGATTGGAAAAGGTGAATTTGTGGTGATTATCAGAAAATTAAAGAAATAAATTATCAATAAAAATATCTATGTCAAAGTCAAAAAATTTTTATATCACCACCACTTTACCATACACGAATTCCGATCCGCATATCGGTTTTGCTACGGAAATTATCAAGGCTGATGTCATTGCCCGGATTGAACGTAGCTTTGGGAAAGAAGTAATTTTTAATACCGGCACGGATGAGCACGGCCTAAAAATCTATCAAAAATCCCAGGAAGCCGGCATGGAGCCGCGTGCTTTCTGTGATCCTTATGCCAATAAGTTTTGTTCGCTGAAAGAAGTGCTTAATGTTAGTTTTACTAATTTTATTCGCACTTCCGACGAGCATCACATCAAGGCGGCCCAGGAATTTTGGCGTCGCTGCGAAGCAAACGGTGACATTTATAAAAAAACCTACCGGATTAAATATTGCGTTGGCTGTGAAATGGAAAAAACCGACTCAGAATTAGTTGATGATCACTGTCCATTACATCCTGCCAAAGAATTGGAATTAATTGATGAAGAAAATTATTTTTTCCGTTTTTCAAATTTTCAAGAAACTTTATTAAAACTTTATTCTAATCGCCCCGATTTTGTTATTCCCAGTAATCGTTTGACTGAAATTAAAAATTTTGTGGCCGGTGGTTTGCAGGATTTTTCCATTTCTCGTCTGGCAAGCAAAATGCCCAATGGCGTACCAGTGCCAGGGGATGAGAGCCAGGTGATGTATGTTTGGTTTGATGCTTTGGCTAATTATGTTTCCACGCTCGATTGGCCGGAAAATCAAAAAAACTTTGAAAATTTTTGGCCAGCAGTTCAAGTTTGTGGCAAAGATAATTTGCGTCAGCAATCGGCAATGTGGCAGGCGATGCTCGCTTCTGCCGGATTACCATTTTCTGAGCAAATTTTAGTATTCGGTTTTTTAATGGCTAATGGTCAAAAAATTAGCAAGAGCACCGGGAACACCGTTGATCCTTTTGAAATGGCCGAAAAATTCGGTGCTGATGCGGTGCGCTACTATTTGCTCACGGAAATTCCGATGTTTGAAGACGGCGATTTTTCCGAGGAACGTTTGGCGCAAAAATATAATGCCGATTTGGCAAATGGTCTCGGAAATCTAGTGGCGCGAGTTTCAAATCTATTGGAAAAAAATAAAAAACAATGGGTCGGCAATGAGTGGCGGCTTACTCTTTG
>CAYSIJ010000012.1:16183-16762 GCA_964431155.1 uncultured Gammaproteobacteria bacterium | reverse complement strand
AATCTATTGGAAAAAAATAATATTAAAACTAATTTTGATGTTCAAGAATCCGAAGCAGCAGCGAAAGATTTTTTTGCTTCCTACCGCCAAGATAATTATCGTTTTGGCTCGTTGCTCCAGAATATTTGGCAGCTCATTGCTGATAATAATGAAAAACTTTCCACTACTGCTCCCTGGAAATTAACCGATCAAAAAGAAATTGAAAACATCTTACAGCCAATTGCTAAGAGCATTTTGGGTATCGCCCACCTGCTATTGCCATTTTTACCGATGAGCGCTGAAAAAATTATTTCTCAATTCACCAGGCCGCAGATTATCAAAGAAGATTCTTTGTTCCCGCGTTTAAATTAAATTCAAAAAAATCTTATGTCTATTTTTGACATCGTCTTACTCTTAATTATCGCCGGTTTTGTTTTTAATGGTCTCGCCAAGGGGATGATTAGGCTTTTAGGAAATTTAGTCGGCCTGATTATCGGAGCTTTTGTCGCCAGTCATTGTTATTTAACTTTTTTTGAATGGGGAAAACATCTATTAAAAAGCCATCTTTTCTTGTTCTTCTCAACCTCTTTTCAACACAGA
>CAYSIJ010000012.1:7572-16173 GCA_964431155.1 uncultured Gammaproteobacteria bacterium | reverse complement strand
AAAGGCTATGATAATATTGGTAAGGTAATCGCTTTTATCGTGATTTTCACGGTCGTCGCCAAAGTTACCGATTGGGTTTTTGTTTGGATTGAGAAGTTATTTAACCTCGTTTCCTTTATTCCGTTCACTAAGGTTATTAATCGTTTGCTGGGTGGCTTTTTGGGGCTGGTGGAGGGTTCCTTGTTCCTTGGTTTAATTATCTTTGTTTCTTCTCGTTATGCAGTTATCGGTTCGTTATTTGGCGATCAATTACTTACTTCCAAAATATCACCGTTTCTCCTTAAGGCGGTTAATATTATTATGCCTGTCTTGCCAGATGCTCTGAAGGCCCTCCAGTCAATTTTATGAAGTATTTAAAATTAAATCTTGAGAATCCCGAAAAAGAAGTTTTGGAAGAGATTGTTGCCTATTTGAAAAAAGGAAAAGTTGTTGCTTTGCCGACCGATACAATCTATGGTCTGAGTTGCCTGGCTACCTCTCGAGCGGCGATTAAAAAAATTGCCACTATCAAGAAAAGGCCGATTGATAAAAAACAGCCATTTTTAGTTTTGGTTTCTTCTTTGAAACAAGCAAAAAGCTGTGTCTTGATAAATCAACAAAAAAATGAATCTTGGAAAAAGTGGCGCCAAGCTAATCGTCCAGTCACCGTTATTCTTCCTAGTCGCGGAGTATTAGCCAAAGATTTAGAGAATCTTCAGGGAGCGCTCGGTCTCCGTTTGCCAGCAAGTGATTTTTTGCGTAAAATAATAAAGTTGAGCGGTGTGCCGCTAGTTTCCACTAGTTTTAATTTACATGGGCAAAAAACCTTTGCTTCAATGTCGGAGGCCCAGGAATTTTTTAACGAGAAAATATCTAAACCAGATTTAATTATTGACGGCGGCAGGCCAAAATCCACCAAGCCTTCAATGCTAATTGATTTAAGCGGAGAAAGGGAAGTTATTATAAGAAAATAAATAATTTTAGTAATCAAGCAATATGAATAAATATAAAAAAATAATCACCATCGCGATTGTCTTGGTAATTTCCGGGATGTCTTTTTTTGGTGGTTTTTACTCCGGCAAAAACACTCAGAAAAATACTTGTTTCGCCGGTCAAGATTTTGTCTATTTAAATGGCGGGGACAACCAAGCCTCTTCTTCGCCGGAAAGTCTTAAGGGTGAGCCCAAAGAAATTGATTTTTCTCTTTACGGCCAGGTCTGGTCACTTTTGAGCCAAGACTTTGTTAATAAAGACAAGTTGAATTCCCAGGAAATGTTCTACGGCTCTTTGCGTGGGCTCGTTGGTTCAATGAATGATCCTTACACTATTTTTATGGATCCCAAGGAAACCAAGGAATTTAGTGCTGATATGGCTGGTACTTTTGAAGGAATTGGTGCAGAAATTGCTTTGAAAAATAATCTCATCACGGTCGTTGCTCCTTTGGACGGTATGCCGGCGCAAAAAGCGGGAATTAAGGCTGGTGACAAAATTTTTGCTATCAACGGCACTTCCACCGCTGGTTTCACCACCGATGCGGCCGTTCGTTTAATTCGTGGCCCAAAAGGCACAAAAGTAAAATTATCAATCATGCGCACAGGTTTTGAAAAACCAAAAGATTTTGAGATATCAAGAGAAATTATCGTGGTGAAAAGCGTGAAGGTAGAATTTCGCAAAGATGGTTTGGCAGTTTTGAGAATTTCCAGTTTTGGTGACGATACTCTTAATCTTTTTGAAGATGCCGTGAAGCAAATTCAGGCCAAAAAACCAAAAGGCTTAATTCTTGATTTGCGCAATAATCCTGGTGGATATTTGGACGCAGCAGTTGCCATTTCTAGCGAATGGGTATCTTCTGGCCGGGTGGTGACGGAAAAGTTTTCCGATGGCACCGTCAAAAATTATCAATCAAACGGCAATGGCCGCTTGGAAAATATTCCAACTGCAGTTTTGGTTAATGGTGGCAGTGCTTCTGCTTCAGAAATTGTTTCCGGCGCTTTATTGGATTTGAAAAAGGGAACGATTATCGGTGAAAAAACTTTTGGCAAGGGAAGTGTTCAATCAATCCGTGAATTACCAGATGGCTCTTCGGTAAAGGTGACAGTGGCAAAATGGCTGACTCCGGCAGGGAATTCCATTAATGACACCGGTATCGCTCCAATGGTTGAAGTAAAATTGAGCGCTGATGATTTTAATAAGAATCTAGACCCCCAGCTGAACAAGGCAGTTGAAGTGTTATTAAAGAAGAAAAAATAAAAATAAAAGGACAACTGTTTTGTTGTCCTTTTTTGGAGTTTTTGGTTTTTAATATTCTTCCCTTGATATTTCTTCGAAAGTTCCCTCCGCTGTCATAATGGAATGAATAGTATTTTTTACTTCATCCCAAATTTCATCTTCTTCAAGAACGTATTCTATTTCGCCATCTTCAAATTCGAGAAAATAATTTTCAATTATATATTCTGCCATCCTCTTTATACCTCTAATAGTTTCTCCATCAGAAAGCAAAAACTTTGGTGCCTCAGTTGTTCCTCTGAAATTTATTGTTAAAGCAAATTGTTTTTTCATGATTCTCTCCTTTTTTAAAATTATTAAGTTGTTAATGAAATTATAATAGCATATTATTTATTTTAAGTCAATAGTTCTATGGTTACCAAAAAAACAAAGAAAAAACCCACCAAATTTATCTTCGTGGTCGGTGGCGTGATGAGTGGCGTGGGCAAAGGAATCACCACTGCCTCTATTGGAGAAATTCTCCAAGATCATGGCTTCAAAGTCAGTGCTATCAAAATGGATCCCTATATTAATGTGGATGCCGGCACAATGAACCCGATTGAACACGGTGAAGTTTTTGTGACCGAAGACGGCGATGAAACCGACCAAGATATCGGTAACTATGAGCGATTTTTAAACCGAAATATCTATAAAGAAAGTTATATGACTACCGGCCGAGTTTATCGCTCGGTGATTGAGAAAGAGCGCAATTTGGAGTATCACGGCAAATGTGTTCAGGTGGTGCCGCATATTCCTCAAGAAATTCGGGAACGGATTGAAAAGGCGGTTGATAAAACCGGGGCGGAAATAATGATTATTGAAATCGGCGGCACTGTCGGAGAATATGAAAATCTTTTATTTTTGGAAGCCGCCAGGGTCATGAAACTCTATAGCCCAAAAGATGTTTTATTTGTGATGGTTTCTTATCTGCCAATTCCTAATAAAATTGGCGAAATGAAAACCAAGCCCACTCAACATGCTGTTCGCAATCTCCAATCCGCTGGTATCCAGCCCGACTTTCTGGTCGCTCGCAGTGAGTCGCCGATTGACTCAGCTCGCAAGGAAAAGATTGCCATCAATTGCAATGTGGCGGTTGAAGATGTGATTGCCGCTCCGGATGTTGAATCAATTTATGATATTCCTTTGAATTTTGAAAAAGATCATTTGGGAGAAAGAATCTTGAAGAAATTTGGCTTAAAATCAAAAACAAAAGACGGCAATGTTGCCTGGAGAAAAATGGTTTTTGATTTAAAGAATCCGAAAGATACAATTGAAGTGGGAATTGTCGGTAAATATTTTGCCAGCGGTGATTTTTGTTTAACGGATTCTTATATTTCCGTGATTGAAGCGGTTCGCCATGCCGGCGGCCATAACCGCACCAAAGTTAATCTTCATTGGCTTTCTGCTGAAGAGGTTGGAGAAAAAGGAGCGAAAATGCTGAAAAATTATGACGGTTTAATTATCCCGCAAGGCTGGGGTGGTCGCGGCAGTGAAGGGAAGATTGAAGCAATTCGTTATTGCCGAGAAAACAAAATCCCTTATTTTGGCTTATGCTATGGAATGCAAATGGCGGTGATTGAATTTTCCCGCAATGTTCTTGGTTGGAAAGATGCAAACTCGGAAGAAGTGGATTCAAAAACTAAACACCCAGTAATCCATATCATGCCAAACCAGAAAGAATTAATTGCCGCAAAAGGCTATGGCGGCACGATTCGTTTGGGCGGTTGGCCATGTGCCCTGAAACCAGGAACTCGTTTAGCCAAGGCTTATAGCAAATTTACTGATCAAAAAGTAGTGAGTGAGCGCCATCGCCACCGTTATGAATTCAACAACGAATATCGCGAAGCCTTAGAAAAAAAAGGTCTGACTGTTGCCGGAACTTCACCAGATGGAAAAATTGTGGAAGCGATTGAAATCACCGGTCATCCATTTTTTGTCGGTGTTCAATTTCATCCGGAGTATATTTCTCGCCCCCTAGCGCCACACCCACTTTTTGTGGACTTTGTAAAAACTTGTCGTGATTTGAAAAAGAAAAAATAATTAATTTAAAAATATGGAAAACAACATTTGTTCTTGCGGCGACCATGGTGGCTGCAAAGGAAGAGGGAAGCTGGTAATTTTAATAATCGGCATGCTGCTTTTGACCGGAGTGATTACGGTGGCGATTTTACGCGATCGGATTGTTAGCCAGCAGTTTCGCCAGGTAACAATTACTGGCCAAGGAAAAGTTGCCTATAACCCCGATATCGCGGTTATCAATTTGGGGGTTCAAATTGATAAGGCCAAAAATGCCGAAGAAGCGCTCACTCAATTAAATTCAAAAATGACGGTGATTATTTCGGCAATCAAAACCGAAGGGGTTGGTGAAACTGACATTGAAACGCAAAATTATAATCTTTCTCCACAAATTGAATACGGAGTTAATAATATCGCCTCCACCACGGGCTACAATGCTAACCAGCAATTAAGCGTCAAGGTGCGCGAATTTGATAAAAATAAAGATAAGTTAAATAAGGTTATAGCCGCGGCTAGCAAAGCCGGCGCTAATCAAGTGAATAGTTTGTCTTTTGATTCCTCAAAGTTAAGCGACTTGAAACAGCAGGCTAGATTAATGGCCATTAAAGATGCGCAGGAAAAGAGCGGCATCATGGCAAACGCCGCTGGTGTGAAAATCAAAAACATTGCTGGCTGGTATGAAAATTTAATTCAGCCTCAACCGGTTTATGGTTATGGCATCGGCGGCATGGATTCCAGCAAAGGTTCAACGCCACAAGTTCCTGAAGGTAGCCGCGAAGTAATAATTGAAATTGGCGTAAACTACAATATCAAATAAAAATGAAAAAATCCTCGTCTTCAAAAATGAGGATTTTTTGTTTCACAATCGCCTAAAAACCAATAAATAAGGGCTAAAATTTAATTAAAGTTTTCCTCCCCTTTGTTTATTGGCAAATTATTTTCGGCATGCTATAATAAGCGTATAAATAAAAGGATTATATCCATTTAATTTAGGAATTATTATTTTACGTCGCACTTAGATGCGAATGGAGTAATGAGCCCCATGTATTTTTATGTCAAAAATGACAAAAGCACAGATGGTTGCCAGCTTAGCTGAAACCGCAGGTATGAGCAAAAAGGATGTTGCCGCTTTCATTGAAGCAATGTCCGACATGGTTTACAAAGAAGTAAAAAAGAACGGCGAATGCTTAGTTCCTGGCTTCGGTAAATTAGTAAAAGCAAAAAGAAAAGCTCGCGAAGGTCGCAATCCTGCCACTGGTGAAACCATCAAAATTCCAGCTAAGACAGTAGTAAAATTCCGTCTTGCAAAAGCTGTGAAGGATGCTGTTCTCTAATTGATAGATTCCTTACCTCATAAAAAAATCGCCTACGGAATCAGGCGGTTTTTTTTATTTTCCAAATGCCGACATATTGTCCTAGTCCGTTATCGGCAAATTTGTTTTGCAGTTTTTTGTTAGAGTGAAGATAGGTGAGAAGTGAACCAAGTTCAATCTGGTAGCGGTTCTTGATGATTTTAAATTTTAAATCAGAAATCATTTTTCCGTTCTCATTTTTTTCAAGCTTCAAGGCTCGTCTAATTGTTTTTGTCTGGACGCCACCGAGCTTGGCGGCCTCGGAAACTGAAAGCCAGAGAGGGTTGGTCGCTGGGATTAGAGAGCCATCAAAACCTTTCTTGATTTGATAATCTTGGCTTCTCTTGAGAATTTCTTCTAAATTACTCATATAGTTCATATAGCGATTGAATAGTTTCAAAATAGGGGTAGCTTTAGTCCATTATATTATGGACTTAAGTTCAAAGCAAATTTTATTCTTCAAAGTATGATATAAAATATTTTTCTTAAAGTCCAGATACTTGCTTAAAAAAGCCCGATTTGCTAAGATAATTTGGTTAAGATGCGGGGTTAATTCCGCTTATCTTTTTTATTCATGTCCGACAGTTTACTCACAAAATGGCACGAAAAAAACACTTTTTCCCGCCTGAAAAGCGGCGATAAAGAGGCCTTCATCAAGGCGTATGATGATTATGCGGACGATTTATATCGTTTTGCCTTTTTTAAGTTGAGCTCAGAGGAAGAAGCAAAAGACCTGGTTTCAGTGATTTTTTTAAAAGCCTGGAATTATATCCAAACTAATTCCTTAAAAGATGCCAAAACTTTGCGAGCATTACTTTACAAAATTGCGAGAAACGCGATTATTGATCACTATCGGGACAAAGGGCTTTCCTCAGAGATTTCTTTAGAAGATGCGCCACAAGCCTTGGACTTGCCAGATGAAAGCCAAAACCAGGAGGATTTGCTGGACAAAAAAGCCGATTTGGGTTTAATCCAGGAGAAATTGATGCTCTTGAAAGATGAATATCGGGAAATAATTATTTGGCGCTTCGTTGATGACTTAAGTATGGACGAAATCGCTAATATTACAGATAAAAAGAAGGGGAACATCCGGGTCTTGCTTCATCGCGCTGTTACTGCCCTCAAAGACCTAATAAACGAAGAAGAATCTTCAGAAAAAGAACTGTAACAATTTTTTGTTCAGCTCGTATACTTTGATGTATGAAGGATCGGGATTTGTTGAAACAATTGAATAATTTGCGTAATATTCACCCTGATAATGCTTGGAAGCAGAGTCAGCGAGATTTGTTATTGATGCAAATTTCCAACTCCGCCCCAAAAGAGCTTTCCGCTTGGGGTGATTTTTTGATTGTTTTCAAGAATTCTGTCAAGACATTTTCTCAACCAGCAGTCGCTTTTGCTTCTTTCGTTTGTTTAATGTTTGTATCCGCAGTTTTCAGTCATAATTGGCTCAATTCTGCCAAGCCGAATGACACAATGTATATTGCCCGAGTAATCAGTGAAAAAGTGAAACTTAACACCGTGATTGACAGAGAAGCCCGTGAAAAAATGGAAGCCCAATTTGCCTCTGAACATGCGACCGACATCGCCACCGTTTTGGCTGATCCAAAATTCAATACTCCTGATAATCAAACTGAAGTTGCCAAGTTGAGTGAAGACTTCAAAAAAGAAATTGAAACCGTCAATGTTCGCCTAACTGCCACCGCACCTTCTGTTGTCGAAGAGCAAGTGGTTAGTGCTTCCAATGAAAAAGTGGCAGATGGAGTTCAATTATTTATTCCTGCAACCACCACCCCCAGCACCACCTCTAGCACCACCTCTAGCACCACCACTGCAACCACCACTGCCACGACCACCAAAGAAAAAACAATCAAAGATTGGCAAAAGACCCTGGACGAATTAAAAGCCCTGGATAAATTAATCAAATAGTATGATGCGTATTTATTAGGCGATTTTTGTCGCTTAATAAATCCGAATCATATATTCATATATATGAAACGGATGAACAAAGCCTGAGAAAGGTTGAGTCGCGTTTCGGCGCGATGGCATTTGTTTCTTATAAATTTTATTTCAAAAGAGGACTCATGATTCCTTTGAAAAGCGAGAAGCGGTTGGAGTAGAACTGATTTCTATTTAGCTACGAAAAGTTGCTAGACCAAAATCAGCGCCCACTTAGATCGATTTAGCTTTTCTCCTTCATTATTTATTTAATGAGCGGGGAAGCGGGATTCCGATTGATTTAAGCTAAGTGCTTTTGTGGTCAAGATGACTTAACGAAGCAGAGCTAGTCGTCAAATCGAAAAAATCGTTTTCCGCTAAGTATTTGGAGTTTGATCTCTTTTGAATCTATTTTATTGTCAATCGTTGGCTCGTACTACTATTTTACGGCGCCGCGAATGATAATTTCCTAAAAACAATTATGTTTAACTTACGCAAGACTTTGTCTGTTGGCGTGATGGCATTAACTGTTTTTGTAATGAGTGGCATGGCCTCCTTGGTTTCTGCTGCTTCTGCTCAACCTGGCGATCTCGTCAAGGCTGCAGGTGCAAAGACTGTTTATTACCTCGGTTCCGACAGCAAATTGTACAATATCCCAAATGAAGGTACTTACTTCTCTTGGTATAAGGATTGGAGCGGTGTTATCACTGTTTCCGTTTCCGATTTGAACTCTTATGGCAACGGCATCCCTGCTGGATTCGTTACTATGAGACCAGGTACCAACTTGGTACAACGCGACGTTACCACTGATTCCACTGTTTATGCAGTAGAACCAAACGGTGTTCTTCGCAAAATTGAAACCGCTAATGCAATCGCTCTCTACGGCTCACTTTGGGCAAAGAAAGTGACTAAAGTGTCTGATCAAAATTTTGTTTCATACACTGTTGGCGCTCCACTTCCAACCGGTCAATACCCAGTTGGTACTTTGTTGAAGAAGACTACTGGTGCTGATGTTTACTACTTTGACGGTGTAAACTATCGCCGCATTGCT
>CAYSIJ010000012.1:1765-7562 GCA_964431155.1 uncultured Gammaproteobacteria bacterium | reverse complement strand
GCTTCTGAAGCTGGTTTCAATGCAAACCGTTTCAATGCTAAATACATCATCAAAACCAGCATGAATTTCACTGCTGGTGGAACTGAAATCACTGGCATGGAATCTGCTTTCATCAACGCTGCTCAGAATGGCGGTACTATCGTTCTTCCTCCAGTTGTTACTGGTTCTGGTTTGTTTTTTGCTTTAAACGCAAATTCTCCAGCTGGCATCCCTGTTCCACAAAATGGTGCTCGCGTTCCAATGGCTAAGGTCAATTTGACTGCTGCTAACGATGGCGCAATCACTGTTAACTCAATCACTGTTAAAAGAATTGGTTTATCCACTTACGCTAACATTGATAAGGTTTGGGCAGAAAATAACGGAACTATCGTTGCTTCTAAGAAGTCAATGAATTCCAACGATGAATCCATTTTAACTTTCTCTCCAGCTTTAGTTATTCCAGCTGGCCAGACTATTTCCTTGGATTTAATTGCTTCCTTGACTGGCTCTAATGCTGGTAATATTGGTTTAAGTATCGCTTCTGCTTCTGCAGTCAGTGCTACCGCTGCCACTGTTTCCGGTTCTTTCCCGGTTAACGGAAACTATATGTCTCCAACAAGTTACTCTGTTGCTGATGTTCACATCACTGATTACAATACTGCTTCTTCTAACGTAAAAGTTGGTGACAAGGCTACTGACCTAGGTAAATTCCAATTAAACGTCACAAAGGATGTTGTTTTAACTTCCATCATGTTAAAAAACAATGGTGTTGAAGATTTAACATCTTTGTCTAATCTTTATTTGGAACAAGGTGGGAACAAAGTTACTTCCAACGCTGTTGTTAACGGTCGTTTTGTAACTTTCACTTTCAATAGCGGAACTGAAATCTTAAAAGATGATGCAAACAAATTGTTCTACATCAAGGGCGATGTTATTGCTAGAGAAAATTCTGGTTCTAACAGCTTGGCATTCTCTTTAAATAAGAGTACTGATTTGTCTGGTTACGAAAAGTCAACAAGTTTTGGTTTTAATACTTTGTATTTGAGCGGAACTTGGATTTCTGCTGATGGCCTTACTTTGTCTAACAGAGCTATTGATGCTGGGGCAGTTTCCATCACTAAGAAAGCCGCATCTCCATCTGCTGCTAACATCATTAAAGGTTCTGACTATGTAATGTTGTTAGCCAATGTTCGCGCCGATGAAGCTATTACTGCCGATGGTTTGCGTGTCGACTACACAACAACTACTGGCAATCAATTCGAAAATGTCCGCGTTTACGTAAACGGCGCTTTAGTTGATTCTTTCGACCCAGCCACTACTACATCTTACTCAATTCTTGACACCACTGTTAATTTAAACAAGGGTGATAACGAAATCAAGGTAATGGCAAAGGCTAAGTCCGATGCTACTACTGGCAGCATTAACTTCGTTGTTGGCTCTAGTGTCTTTACTGGCCAAAACCCAGAATATGTAGTGTCTACTAATTCCGTTGCTTCAACTGAAATTAATGGTACTGCTACTGGTGCTATTTTCACTGTAGCCGGCGCTTCTTTGACCGCTGTTAGAAATGATGGTTATGCTGATGGTAAAACTATCGTCCAAGGTGCTACCGATATTTCTTTGGGCAAGTACACAGTTAAAGCATTGAACGATACAGTAAAAATTACTTCTATCGCTCTGGCTTCTTCTACGGGTAATACCGTTAACGCTTCTTCTGTAAGCGATATCAAGGTATTTGTTGATGGCGTTGACACTGGCAAAATCGTTGATTGGGGCACATCTGGTGCTACTATCTCTAGTTTGAGCATTTCAATCGCTAAAGACACAACAAAGAACATTGAAATCAAGGGTACTTTTGATTCTTCTGCAACTGGTCATTTTAAAAATGCCATGACTATTACTGCTCAAGATTCTCGTGGTACTAACGTTACCGGTATTGCTGTCCCTGTCTCTGCTGAATTTACTATCAACAGCGGCGGTACATTAAACGTAGCTTTGGGTGGTAACACTTTAGCCGCTGGCATGCTTGCCTCTAAGGCCGGTATCGAACAAGAAGTTGCTCAATTTAAGTTCACTGCTACAGATGATGATGCTACTTTAACTGAATTAAGTATCATCAACACTCCTTTAGCTTCTACTACAATTGCTTCAACTTCCGCTGGTGTATCTACTGCTGATTCTAGAATCGCTTCCATTAACTTGTATAATGGTTCAACTTTGGTTGATTCCATTACTCCAGTTTCTGGTGCTGGTACTTTTATGATCAGTAACGACAAAGTTAAAGTATCTGCAAATTCCAGCGTTATCTTGACCATCAGGGTTGTTTTAAACAACATCAGCAATGATGCCACTGCAACTAACAAAGATCTTCACTTCGGCTTAACAACCATGAAGTATAAATCTTCTAACGGTGCAGTAACAACTGCTGCTGTCGAGAAATTAGCTAACAACTTCCGCATCAGAAAGACTATTCCTACTGTTCAACTGGCTGCTTTGCCTACAACAGTATTAACAGCTGGCGATAACGTTGTTTCCAAATTCACTGTTTCTGCTGACAGTAACGGCGATGTAGAGTTAAACACTGTGGTATTAGATGTTACTACTTCTGCAAGTTCTACTTTCGCTGCTGTAACAGCTTCCACAACCAACACCTTGAAAGTTAATGGTACTTACAAGACCGTTACTTCCGCTACTTATGCTGACAACAAATTAACTGTTGTGTTTGCAAATAACGAAGTAATTTCTGCTGGTACTTCTAAATCTTTCGAAATTTTTGCTGCAACTGGTGTTTCTGGAAATGGTTCTGAATCTATCACAACCAAAATTTCAGAAGATGCTAGCTACAACACAACTGGTAACTTCGTTTGGTCTGATGGGGCCTCTATCTCCGCTCCTACTTATTCCAATGCCCACAGAGTTAACGGTTTGACAACTAATACTCAAGTGATGAGTAAATAAGTAGTTGAAGATTTGCTAGTCATTTATTTGATTAGTGAAAACACAAAGAGCCCCCGCAAGGGGGCTCTTTTGTTGTTAGAGCAGGGTTTTTGTTTTTGACGGCAGGCTTTTCTTTTGAGCGGACTGCTTTGTCAGAAGCTGAACACTGCTCGCTCGCCGTATGTTCAATACGGCTCGCTCCAGTATCCACACCTTCTTCGCATTTCATCTCAAAAGAGAAGCCTTGTAGAGTTTTTGTGTTGAGGTTTTTTTAGTTTCATTTAGCGTTATTAAAAACAAAAATCCGCCTAAGGGCGGATTTTTGAGATATGTGATTGTTTCACAATGGTTGTTTGTGCACTTAATTTTGACTCCTTCATTATAGCACGATAAATACTTAAGTCAATCTTGAGACTTGGCATTTGTGGACCCGCGGGGAATCGAACCCCGGAAACCTAAATGTCAAAATTAAGTATGCAACCACCGCCGGGCCCATGGAAATAATTATGACACAAGACCAGTAAAAAATTAGTAAGCGACTATTAAATATATTATCAAGGCAAGTGATTTTTTCTAATAAACTATATTTACTTCTCCTTAGTAAATAATTTATTTTCTTATGGCTAAAATCAGACTATTAATAAATAGCCTGATTTTTTATGAAGAATAAGAAAATTGTGATGAACGATCAAGCTTTTAAACCCATCGAATTTGATGGGTTTAAAAAACAGGCTGGCTTAAATAGTTTTTCCTTGACACCAATAAAATGGGTCAGAGAAGTTAATGCTGTTGGGTAAATAATTTTTATAAAAAATTCACGCCCTTAAAAATAAATGCTATAGTATTGATATCAACAAATTTCTAATCCTAATTTTTAAATCAATATGAAAAAAACACTTGCCGTTATTTTTCCGGCATTATTTTTAGCTCTATTTTTTTCAGCTGGCCAGGCAATTGCCGTTGTCTCCTCAACCAGCCCGGTAGTAGAAACTATTGGCGGTGAAATTCAAGCCACTTCTGCTCCCATGATTATCATTTCTCCAGCTAAACCTTCTTCCAGCATTTCTGTTTTGCCTGACTTTGAAATCACGGAAGTGACGGCCAAGAGTATTGGTAATAATGCTAGCGACAAGAGCTACTATGCCACCGTCATAAACCGCGGTGCTGATTTTATTTTGAGTGCCGAGAAACCCCTGGGCCTCTCATTCTTTGTTGACGAAGCCTCTTATTATTCTGTTGGTGTGGCCGGAGAAACTTTTTCCAAAGATCAGAAAATAAGTGTCGGGCCTTTATCGGCCGCCAAAGATGGCGTTTCCCAAGTGAGAGCGAACATTAATCCTTTGTTTACGGTTAATGAGGGCAGATATGAAAATAATTTTTTTCAAAAAGAAATAAGGGTTGGTCTTTCCACTTCTACTCCCACCTCTACTCCTACTTCTACTCCGCCAAGGTCAACCAGCACCCCGCCGATTAAACCAAAATTTGATTTTAAAAAGGAAGCCTTTCTAATTACTTCTAGCGGTTCTTCGGCCACCAAATTAGAAATTCTCGTCAAAGAGCTAAAAACTATCCGCAATAACCAAAAAATGGCGGAAAATATGAAAAATTTCACCGAGACTTTAAAAAAGCAATTTCCAAAAGAAGCGACTGCAAAAATTTATACAATTAATAATTTTATCACCTATGGTACAGCTAGCTCAGCTAGTTTAACGCCAAAGGATCGTTTTAATTTAGTGACTAATTTTGTTAAAACAAACAAGAAGCTCCCTGGATCGGAAACTGACTGGGGCAAGGTTTTGGAAGGGAAGAAATAGGGAATTAGTAATAATTACTCATTAAACAAAAATCCGCCAACTGGCGGATTTTTGAGGATTGAATTACTTTTTATTTTAGATTTATGATTTATAAGTAAATAATTTATTGCCACTTTGTAATAATTAGACTATTAATAAATAGTCTTTTTTGTTTTTGACAACATATCGTATATGATATATAATAATGAATATCAGATAAAGTTTTACATCAACAGCCGCACAGGGGAAAGCCCAGTTTTAAAATATTTAAAACGACAAGATTCCCGATCTTTATTAAAAATATATAAATATCTAAATTATCTAGCTGAACATAATGGATATTTGGACGAACCATTTAGTCGCCATCTCTTTGGAAAAATCAGAGAGCTGAGAGTTGACTTCGCGAACAATCACCATCGCTTATTATATTTTTCGTTTTTCCAGAAAAATATCATTGTACTTAGTGCCTTTTCCAAAAAAACTCCAAAAACACCACGCAAAGAATTGAAAATAGCTGAAGAACGTTACGGGGATGTAATAAATAATCCTAAAATTTATGAATAAAACAAAAACAAAATTTAGGGCTACCAGTCTTGATGAAGTTTTGAGGGAAGCGTTAAAAGACAAAAAGGCCAAGGAACTTTTTGATGAATATGGACGTCAGCTAGAAATTGCTTATCAGATTTTACAGTTGCGTAAGGCGAAAAAAATTAGCCAAGCGGACTTGGCGCAAAAAATTGGAAGCACCCAAAGTAATATTGCTCGGATGGAAAGTGGGAACCAGAATTTCACTATCAGTTTACTTAAAAAAGTGGCTCGTGCTCTCGATGCGAATTTATCCATTAAGTTCATCTAAATATTTTACCATCATTTCGTTATTATCTGGACACAAGACGCTTCATAAGCGTCTTTCATTTACTCTCAAACTTTCTTGTGCTAAAATAAAGGAAAATTAAAGTTAATTATTATATTTTATGTCTAGCAAAAGCTATTTGCGTCTTTTTCAGGGCGGGGTTATCCTTTCTCTTTTGACTGTTTTTTTGGTGTTTTCAAAGCTACTTTTCCCTTTTATTTCTTCCAAGCAGATT
>CAYSIJ010000012.1:0-1755 GCA_964431155.1 uncultured Gammaproteobacteria bacterium | reverse complement strand
TTTAATATTTTGATAGAGATTCTTTTGCCTTTCTTTTTAATCTTAATGCTGAAGGCCCCAGAGTTACGTCCTCGTCGCTCTCTGATTGTTTATGGCCTGTCCGCCTATTTGGCAATAATTTTTTTGACCTGTTTTACTGGTGTGGACTTTAATCTCAGTTTTTGGGGAAATACCGAACGAATGCTCGGCTTCTTTCATGTCTTTCATTTTTTTCTTCTTTATTTGTATATCATCACCGCTTTTCGTGATAAAGAATCGTGGTATTTTCTTCTTTCCTCTTCGGTGGCCGTCGCCTCTATTGAGGCGGTCGTTGTTTTAAGTAAAATTGCCTATGGCACAATTGGCAACACGGCGTATGTTAGCGGTTATTTAATTTTTAATATTTATTTTGCGGCGATGCTTTTTGTCCGCACAAAAGATAAACTCTGGCGCTGGATTTGGGCCCTGCCGATTATTCTGATGTTTTTCGCCTTCAACAAATCTAACACCTCTGGGGCGATAATTGGTTTGGGGGTTAGTATTTTGGTTGCCACTTTTTTAATCGGTCTTTTTGCTAAAGCCAAAAAAATTAGACGCGGTTCTTTGTTAATTTTTGGCGCTCTTTTCCTCGGTGTTATTTTACTTTTCTCTCAATGGCAACAGCCTTGGTTCCAAAATAATCGCCGTTTGCAAAATCTTACTTCCAAAAAACTCACCTTCCAGACCCGTTTAGTCTCTTGGGAAGGAGCAGTCAAAGACTTCAAGAATCATCCTTGGTTGGGCGTTGGTTTTGGTAATTATGCCGATGTTTTTGATCGTCAATTCAATGCCAGATTTTATGATTATTCGCGCGGTGAAACTTATTTTGATCGTGCTCATAACAATATCTTAGACATCGTTTCCACTACTGGTGCCATCGGCCTACTTGCCTATTTAAGTATTTTCTTTTTTGCAATTCGGGAATTATGGAAAACTCTGAAAACTGGAGACTCACATGTCGGTTGGAGTAAGGAAGGAAGGGAAAACATTGAAATTATTTTGCTTTTCTGTTTGCTTATCGCCTATTTTATTCAGAATTTAGCCGTTTTTGATTCACTGGTCACTTATATCGGTCTAATGATTACTCTCGGTTTAATTGCTTTCCGTTATTCATCTTTGAAGCCCGAAGAATCGTCAAAGAAATCTCGTTTCTCAACTGGCTGGGAATATGGTGGCTTGACCTTGGGTGTACTAATGATGTTGATTCTTGCCAACTATGGGAACCTGATGCCTTATCGGATTTTTACACAAACTATTGATGGTTATTCAGAAGTCGCCCGAAATAATTTTATGGACGGCTTTCGGATTTATCAAAAAGCTTTTAAAAATTCTCATCCCTTGGCTCGTGACTGCAAAACAACTTTCATTCGTTTGGTGAGTGGTAACCCGCAAGCCATTGCTTCCTTATCAAAAGACGAGCAGGCCGAAGTGCTAGGATATACCGTCCAATTATCCGAAGAAAACCTGGCGGAAAATCCCAATGATAGCCTGAAGAATCTAGAGCTTTCTCAATTAATGGATTTGGTTTCTCGCTTTCAGAACAAAAATTCAGCCAGCCAGAAAGAATATTATCAAAAGTCAGTCGATGCCGTTAGCCGTTCAATTACTTCTTCGCCGGGGAGGGCCGCCGTCTATTTTATTAAAGGCCAGATTTTAACTGGTGGCGGTGATTTCCAGGGGGCTGAAAAAATAATAAAAGAGGGAATCGCTCTAAACAAAAATTACCCAGAAGGATTC
>CAYSIJ010000011.1:20502-26797 GCA_964431155.1 uncultured Gammaproteobacteria bacterium | reverse complement strand
TTGCCTGATTTTGGCATACTGGTGAGAAAACCGCCATATGTGTGTGCACATTACCGCTATGTCTTGACAATGTACCAAATTTAATGTAAACATATTGTACGTGTAATTGGTGGCTAGTGAGCCAATAAAACCAAAAAAGCACTATTCTTTAAAAATATTTAAACATGAAAAAGTTAGTATTACTTTTAGGATTTTTTGCGATAATCTCGCAAGGATCCAGTCAGGATGTAAAAAATGTATTAAAAAATGGAGATGCGCCCTCTGTCAATAACGGAATAGTTATTCCGCCGGACAAACTAAAAGAAGTATATTATGACACGGTAAATTATTGCACTTATAACAAAACAGATTTTTGGTTGACAAGGTCTTGCGGCTTCAAATACAAAATGGCTCTGTATAATAGAGACGTACGATTAGTGGGGGAAGTAAAAGTCATGGCCAAAGAACCTGCCAAGCACCTGGCCTTTGAATTAATTATGCTTTTGATTTTAGCAGTTTATAATTCATCACATATTTTTTTGATTAAAATCAGAAATTATCAGAGGGAAGACCTAGTAGGTGATGTTTATGATTCGGATACTTCCCGTTTATGGCTCGGAAGAATTGTGGTCATGGTAATTTTTGGCCTCCTTCCGTGGTATATATGGATTACCGCTTTTATATCAGAATTTATATTTATATGCTTTTATTATTTTAAAAAAGAATGCGAGAAACATAATAATATGTATCTTACTTTTCAGGTGATAAGTTTCATCTTGACGCTCCTGTATATCGGGGTTATTACTTTCAATCCGCTTTGCCCCATCTACACAGTATTAGTATGTTCATTCGTATGTGTATTGCAAGCAGATAGAAAACAACAGGTAGACAGAAGATCAAAAAATATAAAGAGAAGAAGGCCAAAAAACGACTATGGAGATCCAGGAAGTCCCGCCTCCTACCTCTATTAAGGCGTTGCCATTTTTTTACCAGCCCTTATCGTTATAAATACGGTAAGGGCTTTTTTATTACCCTCCTTTCAATTTTCCCAATTTTCCCCTATAATACTGATAATTAATCTAAATTTTGAAGTCTGTCCAGAACCACCACCTTTAAGTCCACAATACTCTAGACTTAAAACCCATCCATTTAGAACTACAATATTTTTATGAAAAACCTAGAACTTCTTGCCCCAGCTGGAAACTTAGAAAAACTGAAAACCGCCTTTTTATATGGCGCCGATGCCGTCTATCTTGGCATCCCCGATTTTTCCCTGCGCGTCCGCATTAATGATTTTGATTTTCCTCAAATTATTGAAGGCATCAAATATGCACATGATTTAGGCAAAAAGGTTTATGTCACGGTTAATATTTTTGCTCATCAAGAACACCTCAAGAAATTACCGACCTATCTCAAGCAACTCAAGAAAGCTCAGCCAGACGCCCTAATTGTCTCTGACCCCGGGATTATTCAAATTATCAAAGAAGTTTGGCCGGAAGCCGAAATTCATCTCTCCACCCAAGCTAATTGCACCAATTCATCAGCTGCCAAGTTCTGGTTGAAGAATGGCGTTTCGCGTATCGTTTTGGGCCGCGAAGTAACCTTGGAAGAAATCAAAGAAATCCACAAGGCGGTACCAAAAATGGAATTAGAATATTTTGTTCATGGCGCAATGTGCATGGCTTACTCTGGTCGCTGTTTTTTGTCTAAAGAAATGTTGAATCGTAGCGGCAATCTTGGTGATTGTGCTCAGCCGTGTCGCTTTGAATATTCAATCAAAGCAAAAAATCATGAGGAAGAATTTGAATTGGTAAGCGAAGATCATGGTTCTTATCTTTTAAATTCCAAAGACCTTTGCCTCATAAAACATCTGGAAGAATTAAAAACGGCCGGCATTACTTCTTTCAAAATTGAAGGCCGGGCCAAGAGTGTTTATTATCAAGCATTGGTTTGTGGCGCCTACGCCCTAGCTTTAAAAACCAAGGACCAAAAAGAATTAAACTTTCTCGCCAAAGAATTGAAAGAAAAATTGGTTAACCGCGGTTACACCACCGGGTTTTTGTTAAAAGAAAAGGCCGCTCAAAATACCGAATCTTCTCACTATTTAAGCAACTGGGAGTTTTGTGGTCAGGTTACCAAGAATGTTGGTGACAAAATTTTCTTTAAAGTCCATAATACTGTAAAAGTCGGTGATAATTTGGAGCTTATTTTGCCTGGTTATGATATAATCAAATTGAAGCCTGCTCACCTTTTTGCCGCCAAAGATGGCAGTGAAATTGCTGAAGCACATGGCGGAGGCGGTAGCCAAATCGCCATGCTAAATTTGCCAAAAAACTGTCCGGTCATTCCGATTGGTGCAGTTTTGTGTCGCAAGAAAAAATAAAAATATGCTCGCTTTTATCAAGGGAAAAGTAATCCATAAAAATAATTCGGCAGCGATTGTCGTGATTGATAATAGCCTTGGTTATCAGATTTTTTTGCCGGATAATTTTTTGGCACCATTGAAAATTGGTGAAGAAACTGAACTATATCTCCATCATCAAATCAGGGAAGATCAAAATGACTTGTATGGTTTTAAAAATTTTGCTGACCTAGAACTATTTCAATTACTTTTATCTGTCTCTGGAGTTGGTCCAAAGTCTGCCTTGGCGGTTTTGGCACTTGCGGAGGCTGACGATGTTAAAGAGGCAATTGTTCGTGGTGACGCTGGATTACTGACCAAAGTTTCAGGAATTGGCAAAAAGACTGCCGAGCGTTTAATCTTGGAATTGAAAAGCAAAGTTTTAAAGATTTCTAATGTTGTCGCTCCAGGTGATTCACCAATTATTTATTCGTCCAATGACGAAATTGATGCCTTGATGGCTCTTGGCTATTCTTTGCCAGAAGCGCGGGAAGCGCTGAACCGAGTACCCAGAGAGTTAACAAAAAGCTCGGAAAGGGTGAAATTTGCTCTCAAAAAGATTAGCCGCTAGTCTTTACTTTTACTCCCATTTTTACTAGGATATAAGTGCTATGAAACAATCATTTTTATTTACAAAAACCTCAAAAGATGCTCCAAAGGACGAAACTAGCCTGAATGCCAAAACTTTGATTCGGGCTGGCTTTGTTGATAAGGTTGGTGCGGGGATTTATACCTTTTTGCCTCTCGGTTTGCGGGTAATGGACAAGATTTTAAAAATTATTCGCGAAGAAATCAATTCTACTGGTGGGCAAGAGGTTCTGATGCCAGCGCTTCTTCCCAGAGAAGTTTGGGAGACTACTGGTCGTTGGGAGAATTTTGATGCCTTATTCAAGTTGACTGGCAGTGACAGTCGTGAGTATGCGCTTGGTGCAACTCATGAAGAAGTTGTTACTCCGCTAGCCAAAAAATATATTTTCTCCTACCGTGAGTTGCCAATGTCCATTTATCAAATCCAGACCAAATTTCGCAACGAAAAACGCGCCAAAGCCGGCCTGATTCGTGGACGAGAATTTTTAATGAAAGATCAATACTCTTTTCATGTTGACCAAGAAAATCTCGATTCTTTTTATGAAGAAGTAAAAGCCGCTTATTATCGGATTTATGAAAAGTTAGGTCTGGGAGATATTACTTATTTGACTTATGCTTCCGGTGGGGCTTTTTCCAGGTACTCCCATGAGTTTCAAACCGTCACTGAAGCCGGTGAGGATCATATTTATATTTGCGACCATTGCAAAGTAGCGATAAACCGAGAAATTATTGAAGAGCAAAATGCTTGTCCGATTTGTGGAAATGTTGAATTACGCGAAGAGAAGGCCATAGAGGTCGGCAATATTTTTAAACTCGGAACCAGATTTTCTAATCCATGCAACTTAAAATTCACCACGCCAGAGGGTGTAAGCGAAGAAGTTGTGATGGGTTGTTACGGAATCGGTCCAAGCCGTTTGATGGGAACAATAGTTGAAATTTATCATGATGAGAAAGGTTTAAAGTGGCCAAAAAATATTTCCCCTTTCGCCGTCCATCTCTTGTCGCTCAAAGAAAATGAAGCAGCAGAAAAAATTTATAATCGTTTAGTTGACCAAGGGGTAGAAGTTTTGTTTGATGACCGTGAAGTTTCGGCTGGTGAAAAATTCGCCGATGCCGATTTAATTGGTATTTCGGAGAGAGTGGTGGTGAGTGCCAAGACTTTGGCCGATGATTGTTTGGAAGTAAAAAGCCGGGACTCTGAAAAATCTGAAAAAATAAAAATTGATGATTATGTTCAAAAATTTGTTTAGTCGTTTTAGCCATGATTTAGGCATTGATTTGGGTACAAAAAATACCCTAGTTTTTGTTAGCGACAAGGGGGTGGTGATTAATGAACCATCGGTGGTGGCAATTAATAAGCGCACTAATGAAATTCTGGAAGTTGGTGAGAATGCCAGAAAAATGATCGGCAAGACTCCTGGACATATTGAAGCGATTAGACCTTTGATTGACGGGGTTATTTCTGATTTTGAAGTAACCGAAAAAATGCTCAAGTATTTTATTGGCAAAGTTCATCAAGAAAACTTTGCGATTTTCCAGCGTCCGCGCGTCGTAATTGGCATCCCTTCCGATTTAACCGAAGTAGAAAAGAAAGCCGTGGAAGATGCGGCAAAATCCGCTGGCGCTCGTAAGGTTTATTTAATTGAAGAAGCGATGGCGGCGGCAATCGGCGCTCGCTTGCCAGTTACCGAAGCCACAGCAACAATGATTGTTGATATTGGCGGAGGATCTTCGGAAATTGCCGTTATCTCTTTGGGGGGGGTAGTGACTTGGAAATCTTTGCGTTTGGCTGGCAACGAATTTGATAGTAATATCATTGAATATATCAGAGAAGAATTTAATATTTTAATTGGCGAACAGGTTGCAGAAAAAATAAAATTGACCATCGGCTCAGCGATGCCAATGAGCGAACCAAAAGAAATAGAAGTTCGTGGTCGCGACCTGGTTAATGGTTTGCCAAAAGCGGTAATCGTAACCGACAAGCAAATTCGCGAAGCAATCTCGCGGACAATTTCTAAAATTATTGATCAAATAAAAATTATTTTGGAAACCACTCCACCAGAATTGGTTGCTGATATTTATGAGCGGGGAATTTTTCTTTCTGGTGGCGGAGCTCTTTTGCGGGATTTGGATAAAGCAATCTCTATCGCTGCCAAGATTCCTGTGAAAATTGTTGATGATCCCCTGACTTGTGTCGCGCGTGGCACTGGTTATTTATTGGCTAATAAAGAGTTGTTGGAAAAAGTAGTTTTACCATCTGTTAGTGATTAATTATGAAAAGAAAAGGTTTTTATTTCTTTGCGAATAAGCGGCTTGCAATCTCGCTGTCGGTTTTAGCGGTCCTGTTAATTGGTCATTATTCTGGTTTGTTGAAACCACTAGAAAGTGGAATTTTTTCCGCCATTCGTCCTCTCAATAAATGGTTTTATCATCAATCTTCTAATTTAAATCAAAATTACCAAGAAAATAGTCGGGACACAAATGCCGAGCTTGCCGCTTGTCAGCAAAAATTATCTGTCCTTGCTGTTGATTCGGCAAAAATTAATGAGCTTCAGGACGAAAACAACAAATTAAGATCTTTTATTAATTTTTTCAGCAACCATGAATATCGAAAGGTTTTTGCTGTCGTATTGGCTCAAGAATTTTTAACCGAAAAAAACGAAGCGAGACAGAATATAATTATTGATAAAGGATTTAAGGATGGGGTTTCAGTTGGCTTGGGTGTAATAGATGAAAATGGCGTAATTATTGGTAAGGTGGTGGAAACAAAAGATCGAAACGCTAAAATATGTTTAATCACCTCCAGCTCTTGCAAATTAGCAGCAACTATTCAGAACAAAGACAAAACAATTGGCGTGAGCGAGGGAAGTCTCGGCTTAACTACAAAAATAAATTTTATTCCTCAAACCGAGAAGATAAATATAAATGATTTGGTTATTACCTCTGGGTTAGGGGAAGTGATTCCGCGCGGGTTAGTAATTGGTCGAGTTTCCGAGGTGGTGAATAAAAGCAATGAAATTTGGCAGAGCGCCACTATTGAGCCACTAGTTGATTTGAATAATTTAACATTAGTTTCCGTGGTTTTGCCTTGATTATGTTAGCTAAAATTTTAAAGATTATCTTATTTTTTATTGCGGCGTTTCTGATAGCTATTTTACAGTTTTCTTTTTTCCCTTCATTGCCGCCATTTTTTCAGGCCGTTAATCTTCCTCTGGCGGCGGTTTTGTTGGCTTTGATTTTTTTTGGACCACGCGAAGCCTTACTTGCTGCTTTCTTTTTTGGTTTTATTTTAGATTCTTGGCGTTTTTCTCCTTTCGGCACCTATCT
>CAYSIJ010000011.1:1033-20492 GCA_964431155.1 uncultured Gammaproteobacteria bacterium | reverse complement strand
AGTATTCGTTTCCCAGATAATTTTAAATAATTGGTTGACCAATCGTTCGCTTTATTCGTTTCTTGCTCTTACTTTTATTAGTTCCTTTGTTTTTAGTATTACCTGGAGTTTTATTAATTTTTTGTTTTCTCTGGGGGGCGAAGAATTCAGTTCTTTTTTTCTGTTCTCTTGGGGATTTATAAAATATGCTCTTTATTCGGTTGTTTGGTTGGTGATAATCTGCGGTATTTCCTTTATTTTCTTATCATTATTTAGCAATCGCTTAAAACCGGTATTTTTGAAAAAGATGTAGTTTTTGTGTTATATTAAATTTATATGAAAAAAATTGTCACAATTGGCGGCGTAACCAAAGATATTAGTTTTTTGGTATCCGAAGGGTTAATAATTGACAATCATCGCGATCTTTTGCGCCAAGAGCTGCTGGCTTTTGAACGAGGTGCAAAAATTAAGGTGGACAAGTTTTATCATCTTTTTGGTGGTGGGGCGGCAAATGCGGCAGTTAACTTTGCCAAATCTGGGTTTGATGTTTCTTGCGCGGCAGCGATTGGCGATGGTTTTGCTGGCCGAGAAATCATTGCTAATTTTAAAAAACACCAAGTCAAAACCGACTTAATAGTAATTGAAAAAAATGGCGAGACTGGTTTTTCGTTTATCTTGATTGAACAAGAGGGGGCAAGAATTATTTTTGCCAATCGTTGTGCAAATGATGACTTTTTTCTTGCCGATGCTGCCGGTGAAAAAATAAAAAAAGCTGATTGGGTTTATCTTACCTCCCTCGGTCATCATTGGGAAAAAACTTTAAAAGTATTAATGAAAAATAAGAATTTGCAACTAGCTTGGAATCCAGGGAGATTACAACTCAGCGCAGACATTGTTGTTTTATCTCCTTATTTTAAGAGAACAAAATTGTTAATATTGAACCGTGATGAGGCGGTTGAACTCATTTCTTCTTGCCAGGCCTATCGTCATCAAACTCGTCATTTCTTTTCTAGGGTAGAGAATTTATTGGCTGCCTTAAAAAGTTTTGGTCCAGAAATTGTCATCATCACTTCTGGCGAAGAGGGGGCCGATGCTTTTGATGGTCATGATTTTTATCATCAAGAAGTTGAAAAGGAAAAGAAAAAAGTTGATACCACCGGTATTGGTGATATTTTTAATTCCTCGGTTTTGGCGGGGTTAATTCTTTCGGGTGGCGACTTAAAAAAATCTTTGAAAATTGCTGCAAAAAATGCTGCCTCAAAAATCGGTAGTCTTGGCGCTCAGACTGGCTACATGAATTTGCGTCCCTATTTTAAAAATAAGAAAAAATAATTTTTATGATTAATGGAGTAGTAATAAAGCAAATTGAAAAATTTGTTGATAATCGTGGTTCTTTGGCAGAAATTTTTCGCCAAGATGCTATAGACTTTCATCCAGCGATGGCATATTTAAGCTGGACAAATCCAGGGATTGCTCGCGGACCACATGAGCATGTTTATCAAAGTGATTGCTTTGCTTTTCCTGGACCAGGAAATTTTTGTCTTTATCTTTGGGATAGACGTGAATCGTCAAAGACAAAAGGAGAGAAGCTGGAGTTAGTCGTTGGGATTGATAATCCTTGTGTCGTAGTAGTTCCACCAGGGGTGGTTCACGGCTATAAATGTATTTCCGATGAAGCGGCGATGAGCGTCAACTTTCCCGATAAACTTTATAAAGGCTTAAACAAATCCGAGGAAATAGACGAAATTCGCTGGGAAAACGACCCAGAATCACCTTACAAAATAAGCTGATTTTTATGTGTATTTTTTGTCAGATTATTAACAGAGAAATTCCGGTTACTCCTATTTTTGAAGATGAGGAGATTTTTGCTTTTCTTGACAATGCACCGGTGAATTTTGGACATTGTCTGATTATTCCAAAGAAGCATTATGAAAATATTGAAGAAGCTAGTTCAGAGATTTTGCAAAAAATCGTTGTTGTTGTGAAAAAACTTGGCGAGAAAATAAAATCTCAGCTTGGCTATTCTGCTTATAATGTTATTGTTAATAATGGTTCGGCGGCTGGCCAAGAGGTTATGCATTTGCACTGGCACCTCGTTCCGCGACTGAGTGCCGGGGAAGTAGTTTGGCCAGAAAAAAAGTTTTATCAAGAAGGAGAAAGGGAAGAAATAATAAAAAAACTATTATCTTAAACTATGAAGATTCTTGTCACTGGCGGTGCCGGTTTTATCGGTTCAAACTTTATCCATTTTTGGTTAAAAAATCATCCGGAAGATTTTATCGTAAATCTAGATGCTTTGACTTATGCTGGTAATTTAGATAATTTGGCTTCCTTGGCCAATAATTCTAATTATCAATTCATAAAGGGAGATATTACCGACGAAAGAGTGGTAAATGAAGCAGTCCAGGGGGTTGATTTAATTGTTCATTTTGCCGCTGAAAGTCATGTAGATCGTTCAATAAAAGACAGTGGCGCTTTTATCCACACAAACGTTGAGGGGACTCGCGTTCTTTTGGAAGCCGCAAAAAATAATGGCTTAATTCGTTTTCACCATATTTCAACTGATGAAGTATTTGGGGCATTAGCTTTTGATGACCCAAAGTTTAATGAAAAAACCCCTTATGACCCGCGCTCGCCATATAGTGCCAGCAAGGCCGCTTCTGATCATTTAGTAAGAGCCTATTTTCATACGCATGGCTTGCCAATCACTATTTCCAATTGTTCAAATAATTATGGTCCCTATCAATTTCCAGAAAAGCTGATTCCGCTTTTTGTTACAAACTTAATTGAGGGGAAGAAAGTTCCAGTTTATGGTGAAGGAAAAAATATTAGAGATTGGATTCATGTTGATGACCACAATCGTGGCGTGGAAAGTATAATTAAAGCTGGTAAAATCGGTGAAACTTATTGTCTGGGCGGTGACAGTGAAAAAACTAATTTAGAAATTACCGAAAATATCCTAACTTTAATGGGTTATGGACCAGAAATGATTGAAAGGGTGTTGGACCGTCCTGGCCATGACTTGCGTTATGCGATTGATTTTGCTAAAGCTGAGAGGGAATTGGGCTGGCGGCCGATTATTAATTTTGAAAATGGCTTAGCCCAAACAATTAAATGGTATCAGCAAAATCAAGATTGGTGGAAAAAAATAAAAAAATAATAAATTAAAATAAAAAATATGGATAAAAAAATTTTTATCGTTGAAGATGATGCAAACATCCTTTATGGGCTGGAAAGTCATTTTTCTTCAGAAGGTTTTGAAACAGAAACTTCCGTTGGAGATGAGGATATAGATGAAATAATTACTAAAATTAAAGATTTTGCGACTAATTATTTAATTTTAGATTTAATTTTACCGAAGGTTGACGGTTTTGAGATTGTTAAAAAAATAAAAGAAGATGATGAATTAGCTGATTTGCCGATTTTTATCTTCACTGATTTGTCAGACGAAGACAGCCGTGCTCGCAGTATGAAACTGGGAGTTGATTACTATTTTATCAAAGATGAGTTTGAAACTTATGAATTTGCTGAAAAGGTAGTAAAAATAATTAATAATAAAGACTCAGGAAGAAGCGCCAATGATGATGGCGATGATGATTCCGAGCTTGATTTTGTGGACTAGAGTGCTAAGATAAGGGGTATGTTTATAAAGAGAATCGGGATTGACCTGGGAACAACTTATACGCTTGTTTATCTGCCAAAAAGAGGGATCGTAATCAACGAACCTTCAGTAGTGGCGGTCTCTATTGACGACCAAAAAATTCTTGCTGTTGGGAATGAAGCAAAGGATATGATTGGCCGCACCCCAGACACCATCACGGCGATTTGCCCCTTGAAAGACGGGGTAATTGCTGATTACCGGACCACTGAAGCAATGATTCGTTATTTTATCAATAAAACTTTGGGTGGAGTTCGTTTCTTTCGTCCAGAAGTGATGGTCGCTGTTCCGGCTGGTATTTCTTCAACCGAACGGCGAGCGGTGATTGAGGCCACAATTGCTGCTGGCGCTAAGGCCGCTTATATTATCAAAGAACCGGTTGCGGCAGCAATCGGCGCCGATATTCCCATCGGTTCCTCTACGGGCCATATGATTATTGATATCGGTGGTGGAACTGCTGAAATGGCAGTGATTTCTCTTGGCGGAATTGTGGCATCAACTTCCGTTCGGGTTGGTGGCAACAAGTTTGATGCGGCGATTTTGGAATATATTAGAAAAAAATATAATTTAGCAATTGGTGAGCGAACTGCCGAAGAAATCAAAATTGGTATCGGTTCTGCTTTGTTCATGGAGGATAAATTACACATGGAAATTCGCGGGCGCGATATTGTCTCTGGTCTTCCTCGCTCCATCACGGTTTCTAGCGATGACGTCACCGAAGCCATCCAAAATGAATTAGAAATGATTGTAATGGCGGCAAAAAAAGTTCTTCAGAAAACCCCACCTGAATTAGCTGCTGACATTATTGATAAGGGAATAATCATTTCGGGAGGATCTGCCCTCCTGAGGAATATTGATCAGTTGATTTCTCGAGCCACTGGTGTTCCAGCGTATGTCGCTGATGATGCCTTGCTCTGTGTTGCAAAGGGAACCGGCATCGCCTTAGATAACCTTGATTCTTACAAGAGAAGTATTTTAGCTACCAAATAACTGCCCTTCCAGGGTGGTTATTTATTTAACAGCCTTAATTTTAAGCGAACTGCTTCGTCAGTTCGTCAGCGTTGTTTACTCGCCGTATGTGTATTTAATTAAGATAGTAATTTTGTTTTTTTGAATATGTTAATTGGCATCGACGCCTCACGGGCTAATCGGGTTAGAAAAACTGGTACTGAATGGTACTCGTTTTATTTAATAAAAAATTTAGCGAAAATAGATAAGAAAAATAAATATGTTTTATACTTGGACGAAGAGCCACGTGATGATTTAAAGAAAGCGACTGCTCTCAATCCAAATTTTTCTTTTAGAATCCTCCATTGGCCTTGGAATTTTTTTTGGACTCTTGGTCGTCTTTCTTTGGAAATGTTAATTCGTCGGCCAGATATTTTGTTTATTCCTGGGCATACTATGCCATTCTTTTTTCCGCGCAAAACTATTATTACCATTCATGATGTTGCTTTTGCACGCGAAGATCGTTTATATCGTAGTGAGGGAGCACAAACCAGTGCTTCTTGGTCAAAAAAAATTATCAATTTTTTTGTTTGTATTATCACTAGGGGAAAATATCGGGCAAACTCTCTTGATTACTTGGACTGGTCCACTCGTTTTGCTTTAAAGAAAGCCAACAAAATTATTACGGTTTCCGAGTTCACTAAAAAAGAAATTTTAGAAATTTATCCTTTTGCGAAGACCGAAAAAATTTTTCCAATTCACAACGGTTTCCCCGATAAAACCTATCTTCCGATATCTTCATCAAAAATCATTAATGATGTTTTGTCGGAATATGGAATTGAATCTCCTTATTTTCTTTATGTTGGCCGTCTAGAAAAGAAAAAAAACACACCGATGTTGATTGAGGCCCTGGCTAGTCTTAGGGAACGTTTTCCTGAAGTAAAAGAAAAATTAGTTTTAATTGGAACAGCTGGGTTTGGTTTTGATGAGGTCAAGTATTTAATTGAACAATTTAATTTAAGAAAAGACGTTTTAATTACTGGTTGGGTTGACGAAGAAGACTTACCTTTTATTTTTAATGGTGCTTCTTCTTTCGTGTTTCCAACCCGACACGAGGGTTTTGGTATTCCAATTATTCAGGCGATGGCTTGTGGTTTGCCGGTGGTCGCCTCAGATATTCCGGTTTTGAGAGAAATTGCTGATGACGCAGTTTTGTATTTTGAGACAAACAACAAAGATGCACTTGCCGAAGCGATGTTTCAGGCGGTAACTGACAAAAAATTAAGAGAAGAATTAAAAGAAAAAGGAATAAAAAGAGCAGCGGATTTTGGTTGGGAAAAATGTGCTCGTGAAACCTTGGCAGTGATTGAAGGTAGATAGCGCTCATGCTACAATATTGATATGAAGAAGGGAATAGCGATTCTTATTTTGGTTTTTTTGTTGGCGGGAACTCCGGCGGCTTTTGCCGATTTTATTCCTAATGATTATTTTTATCGCAATCAATGGTATTTTTCAAGAATTGAAGCCGAAAAAGCCTGGGAAAAAATCAACACTTCTCCAGATATTGTGATTGCTGTTATCGATTCCGGAGTTGAGGTTAGCCATCCCGATTTAAAGGAAAATATTTGGACCAATAACGACGAAATTCCTGGAAACAATATTGATGATGATCGCAACGGTTTTGTTGATGATGCTGTTGGCTGGGACTTTATTAACAACGAACCAAATCCGGCGCCCCAGTTTTCCTCTGGCTGGACCGAATCCGGCGTATCTCACGGCACAATGATTGCCGGAATTATTTCCGCACGCGGCAATAATTACCAAGGAGTAGCTGGAATAACCTGGCAATCAAAAATAATGTCCTTAAAAATCTTAAATGACCGCGGCGAGGGAAGAATTAACGATGTTGTTCGGGCGGTTGATTATGCTGTTAAAAATGGCGCTGATATTATCAATCTCAGCTTTACTGGTTTTGGATACAGCGAATCCTTAAAAGAAGCCCTGGAAAGAGCTTATAAAAAGGGGGTAATTGTGGTGGCGGCGGCTGGCAATGAACAGTCTGGCGGGTCGGGAGTAAATACCGACAAAAAACCGATTTATCCAGCTTGCTATAAAGGACAAAACGGAGAAGATTTGGTTTTGGGAGTAGCGGCGACTGATGCTCTTGATCAAAAAACCGATTTTTCTGGATTTGGTGTAAAATGTGTTGACCTCACTGCTCCCGGGATTAGTTTTTTTAGCTCAATTCCAAAAGGAGGAAACCAAAAAGATAAAAACAAGGAATATGACGGTTATTGGTCTGGGACCTCTATGGCTTCGGCAGTAGTAAGCGGAACCATCGCTTTGGTCTTGCAAGTCAACCCAGATCTTTCCAGTCGACAAGTAGTTGATATAGTTTTAGGAACTTGTGATAATATCGCTCAGCTTAATCCATCATACAAAGGACAGCTCGGCTATGGCCGAGTAAACACCAATGACGCTGTTTCGTTTGCTCAAGGGTTGCTATTTGAATACTCCAATCTAATTGTCGTGGCGCCCGCCTCAGTGGCTTCTGGACAAGTGCAACCAAAGGTTAAAATTTTTGATGAATCTGGAGAATTAATAAAAGAACTCGATCCTTTCCCAGGTTATCGCGGTGGCATCAGGGTCTCTAGCGGTGAATTTGATGGCAAGGAAGGAGAAGAATTTGTTTTTAGCTCTAACAATCAAATAAAAATCTTTTCTTTTGACGGAAAACTAAAAAGTCAATTTTATCCTTATGGAAAAAATTATTATGGTGGCGTTTCTTTGGCGACTGGAGATTTTGACGGCAATAGTTTAGATGAAATTGTCGTCGCCCCTTTGGAAAAAAATCAGCCAGTAAAAGTTTTTTCCGTTTCCGGAAAGTTAATCAAAGAATTTTATCCTTACGGGAAGAATTATCGGCCAGGAGTAAACGTCGTTGTTTCAGACTTTAATAATGATTCAAAATTTGAAATTATAACGGCGCCAGCTTCCGGATCAGAAAAAGTAAAAGTTTTTTCTTTTAGCGGCGCTTTATTAAAATCATTTGATCCTTACGACAAAAATTTCAAAGGCGGTTTAAATTTGTCCTCAGTTAAAATTTCAGGGAGGGCGGAAAAGGGTCGATCAGATTTAGTCTTTGTTCCTGCAAGTGGCAAAGAATCTTTGGTGCGGGCTTATGATTCCAGCCTTTCTTTGAAACGCCAATTCATGGCTTTTGATTGGGCTCAAAAAAAGGGAGGAGTCATTTCTGGGGTTGATTTAGATAATGATGGCTTGTCGGAAATTGTTTTAGGGTCGCCAGTCAACGTTAATAATCAGGTCAAGATATTTAATAGCTCTGGAAAAGAAATAAATTCCTTCAACCCTTACCCAGTTATTTTCAAAGGTGGAGTAAATATTGGAAAGATAAAAATAAAAAATTAATTTTAATTATATGGCCAAGAAAGTAATTTTTGAAAAAAAGAATGTTCTTGTCGCTGGAGGAGCTGGTTTTATTGGTTCTCATCTTTGCGATGAACTTGTTGGCAAGGCGAAAGTAATTTGTGTGGATAATTTCTTGTCTGGTTCAGAAAGAAATATTGACCATCTGCTTTCCAATCCGGATTTTGTTTTTATTAATCACGACATTAATTCACCAATTGATCTTGCTTCTTTGCCGGAATTGAAAAAATTTAAAGTTCAATTCCAGGGAATTCAAGAAATCTATAATCTTTCCTGTCCGACTTCGCCGCGGCATTTCTCGGAAAATCGCCTTTCCACTTTAGATGTCAATTCAACTGGAGTAAAAAATCTTCTGGATTTGGCGGTTTTTTATGAAGCTAAATTTTTACAATTTTCTTCCTCGGTGGTCTATGGCTTGCGTGATGAAAAAAATCCAAATTTGCAAGTGCAAGAAAATTATCTTGGTTTAGTAGATCAGCTTTCAGTTAGAAGCTCATATGATGAAGGGAAGAGATTTTCCGAGAGTTTAGTCCAAAATTACCGGGATGTTTATAATATTGATGCCAAAATTATCAGAGTATTTCGCACTTATGGGCCAAGAATGCCCCTGGACGACGATCAGATGATTCCTGATTTTATTAATTCGGCGCTAGATGGCAAAGACTTGGTGATTTATGGAGAAGAATCTTTTGCCTCTTCTTTCTGTTATGTCAGCGATGTTGTTGATGCCTCGTTGAAAGTTATGGATAACGGATTTTTTGGTCCTTACAATGTCGGTTCGGATGTTGATTCTAGTTTTCGGCGGATTGCGGAAATAATAATTACAGAAACCAATTCAGAATCCCAGATTCGTTTTGAGGATGAAAAATTATTTATGACCGAGCTCATTTTGCCGGATATTAGGAAAATCAGGAATGAATTAAATTGGATGCCGGTGGTTACTTTGGAAAATGGCTTGAAAAAAACAATCTTTGATTTGCAGGCCCAAAAACGACTACAAAAGTTTCAATAACAATCAATAAAAAATACTGCCGAATCGGCAGTATTTTTTTATTTTTCAAGTTCTTTGATAATTTGGATAATTTTTCCTTCCCGCTGTTTTTTGTTGTAGCGATTTTCTGCTAATTTTCTCGCCTCTCTACTCATTGCTTCGCGCTTTTCTTCGTCACTACAGAGAGTGCTGATTTTTTCTGCCAAATCTTTCCGGTCGCCAGGCTTAAAAAATAATCCCTGTTTGTCATGATCAAAAATATTATTTAATCGCGAATCGCGTGGAGCTAGAACAACCAAACCACAAGCGAATGCTTCAGTAATTTGATGGCTAGTTTCAACTCCCTCATCCTCTGGTGCTACAAAAATATCGGCTTCTTGATAACTTTTTATTTTTTTAATTAATTCTTTTTCTTCTTTATTAAAAAATAATATTCTTGCCTTAATTTCTTCACTAGTTAAAAATTCTTGCCATTCTTCGTAGTGATCGGAGGCGATTAAAATATTTGGGAGACCTTTTTTTATTACTTTTTTAGTGACAAAATTAATAATTGTTTTGAATTTTGCGATTACTGAGTTTTCTGATGGGCGCAATGATTCACGGGGGGCGTATTTCTCTAAATCAACACCATAGGATATTTCTCTGAATTTCTCTGGTGCTTTCCAATAAATTGGGGTCAGGGTTCCATGTCTTGCCCCTTCCAAACTTGAACAGATAATTCGATTAGCTCGCAGGAGAATCTTTTTGTCTAGAAATGATAACTTATAATTTGATTTCTGGAGTTCGGCAAAAATTACTAATTTCTTTGAACGATAAAGAAACAATCCGGCACTCAGCCAAAAAAGCGATTTTTTCTCTGGCCAGGTAATAAAAAATAAATCAAAATCTTTTATTTTTTTTAAAAAAAGAAAAGAGTTGAAATTTATCGTTTCCGTTTCATAAAGATGTTTAACAAAATTTACTTCAACAGAGGCTTCCTGGCTGCAAGCAATTTTCATAAATTATTTTTTTTGCCCTTCTTTTAAAATAGCCATTTCCCTAGTAAGGACGGTTAATTCACGGTCCATCTTGGCAAAATTGAGACGGAGCTTAAAAACTAAATAGAAGAGAATAAAAACGGCGCCATAAAACAAGAGTGTGATGCTACTGGCAGTAAATCCGAGAGAGGCTGCCAGTTTGTCCAGGGGTTTCAAAAAAGCGACACTCAAAGCGGCAATAAGCCAAAAAGAAAGCCACATCCGGAATTCATTAGCACCGATAGTTTTTTTCTTTTTTTGGGCAAATAGTCTTGAAACAAAAAAAGTTATTAAAGCGAGGGCGATGATTTCTTGTAAGTACATATTATTTGATAATCTTAGAAATTAATAAATCTTTTAAAATGCGGATGCCACCACTGAATTTTTGGCCAAAACGATGATAGGTGACGGTAATTGGGACTTCTTTAATTTTAAGCTCTAAAGCAAAAGCCTTCATTTGAATTTCGTTATTATGGGCAAAGCCGCGATTTTCTATTATTATTTTTTCTGCAGTTTCACTGGTCATAGCGCGAAAACCGTTTTGCGGATCACTAAGAGTTATTTTAAAGATATAATGGTTAATAAATCTTGCCAGTGGCATAATCACATTTTTTTTGAAGAAGGGAAGATTGGCTTTTTTCCCGAGAAAACGGGAGCCAAAAACAATGTCTGCTTCTTTTGCAATTAGCGGGGCGACTACTGACGGGATTTCGGTGGCGGAAAATTGATTATCAGCATCAAAGTGGACGATGATATCAGCACCGTTTTTTAAGGCATATGAATTTCCGGTCTGAAGAGCCGCTCCTTGGCCACGATTGATTTGGTGACGCAAAACAATAGCCCCGAATTTTTTTGCGACTTCGCTGGTCTTGTCGCTTGAATAATCGTCAACGACAATCATTTCATCAACAAAGCCAGTTAACTTTCCCAAAACTTCGCCGATATTTTTTTCCTCATTCCATGCTGGAATGACGCAAGATATTTTCATGTGATTAAATTTTTAGATTCAAAATTTCCTGGAGAGAAATAATGCCGTTTTTGGCGGCTTCAAGGGCCGTGATAATCAAAGGGCGGTGGCCTTTTTCCAGAGCTTTTTTGCGAATTTCCAAAATATCTTTGCAATTTTTCAATTCTTGGTCAAAGGTCAAGATTTCGTACAAGCCGATTTTTCCGGAGTTTCCTCGGAAATTGCATTTTGGGCAACCGACTGAACGTAATAATTTTTTTGGCATCAAAATTTCGGCGATGCGTTTTTTCCAAGAGAACCTTTTCAAGAAGGCGTTTATTTCTTCGTTGCTAATTTGGTATTTTTCCGCACAGCCTGGGCAAAGTCTTTTTACTCTTCGGCCAGAAATAATTAAGGAGAAATTTGCTAATATCTCTTTGGCTGGGCCAGATTTTAGAAAAGAATTTAAGACGCTAAAAGAATCTCTGCTCCGGCAACCAGCGATGATTAAGTGTCCGGCGTTTGCCAGTCTTGCTAATTCAAGCGCAGTTTGCCGTTCATAAATTTCCGGGATAATTATTACTTCTGCGTCTTTCTTTTCAAGCCAACCGAGTTTTTTTCTCAAGTCTTCCTCGTAAGGATATTCCAGAGGGATAAAGCTTAAGCCGTTGATTCGGTGTTCTTGAGCAGAGGAGAGAAGATAGGCACTTTTTTCTTCAAAATTTATTTCGGCGGCCAGAGAATAAATCAGATTACTTAAACCATCACCAGCCGGAATGCCAGCGATAATCAATCCTTTTTTTTGTTGAAGGGCGGTTTTCACTTTTTTTAACTGTTCCAGATTAAAACCTAATTGTTTAAAATTGATGAGTTTTTCCGGTTTTTCTATCTCGGCGATAATTTTTTGACCGTTATCTTCTGGGTGGTATTTTAATGAAATGCTGATTTTTCCCTTCGGTCCCAGCAAACGAAATCGCCTTTCGCCTTGGTTGTTGCTAGCGAGAGCTTTTTCAACTGCTGAGAAAAAATCTTTGCAGAGTGTTTCGGGAATTTTTATGGTTTTTTCTTTTTCCTTGGCGAGATAACATAATTCATTGGATCGGCGATCAAGAGAGAAGCCTCCCAATTCTTCCGCATCAATTTGGCGGATTATTTTGTTGAGAATTTTTCTTGGCATAAAGTCATTATTATCTTTGATTATAGCATTGTTTTGCGTTATGATGAAATATGTTAAAATAGAATTGAATCAATTTTTATGAAATATTCAAAATTAGCAAATAAATGGTATTTATTTTGTGATCAAACCGCCTCTGCCTTTCGGGCAGTTTTTGGCTGGCGCCATTCCTGGGTCTTTTTTTTGGTTAATTTACTGATTGTCGCTTCTTTGTTTCTCGGTTCTTGGGAGATTTTCCGTAATTTCAAAGAAGAAATTTTGGTTATCCACTACAACATTGACTTTGGCGTTGATTGGATTGGCAGTAAGAGCCTGGTTTTTTGGTTGGCAGCAATCGGCGGCGGGGTTTTTCTCCTAGATTTCGTAATACTTTTGTTTATTTCCAAGCGTCGTGACTACAAATTTCTCTCTTTTTTTATTTGGGGCGGCCTGACGGTTTGCGAACTTTTTTTGATGGCGGCTGTTTTCTCAATTTATTTAGTTAATTTTCGTTAATTTTCTATGACTTCTTTTGTTATTGTTCGTCTGATTTTATTAACCACCGCTGCTTTTCTTTTTTCTTTTCTGTTAACTCCTTTGTTGACCAATTTTCTCTACAAATATAAACTTGGCAAGAAAATTCGCAACAACGGGGAAACTCCGGTTTTTAGTCAGTTACACGCACACAAGGAGGGCACTCCAACAATGGGGGGGATTTTAATTTGGTTTACGGTTCTTTGTTTTTCTTTATTTTTCTATTTTGTTTCTCTTTGGTTTCCAAACTCCTGGCTAGCAGTTTTTAATTTTTTGTCTCGCCCAGAAACCTTTTTGCCTCTCGGGGTTTTAATTACGTCAGCTCTAATTGGGCTGGTGGATGACTGGCTGGATGTTCGCGGTTTGGGAACAAAAGGTGGTGGTGGTTTGAAATTGCGTCATCGTTTAGTGGTTTATTTTTTTATTGCTTTGCTGGCAGCGCTTTGGTTCTATTTTAAATTAGATTGGACGGTTCTTCATTTGCCGTTTTTCGGTAATCTAGAAATCGGCTGGTGGTATATTCCGGTGTTCGTTTTTATTATTGTGGCAACTTCTTTTTCAGTTAATGAAACTGATGGGCTTGACGGCTTAGCTGGTGGCACCTTGATGATGGCGTATGGTTCTTTTGGAATAATTGCTTTTGTTTTGGGTCGTTTTGATTTGGCAATCTTTTGCGGAGTAATCATGGGCGCCCTCCTTTCGTTCCTGTGGTTTAATATTCCTCCCGCTCGGTTTTATTTGGGGGATACGGGATCAATGAGCCTGGGGGTTACCTTGGGAGTAATCGCCATGCTGACAAATAGCGCCTTTTTATTAATTCCGATCGGCTTTATCTTTTTAATTGAATCTCTTTCGGTAATTATTCAAGTTTTGTCAAAGAAGATTTTTAAGAAAAAAGTTTTTCGTTCAGCGCCCATTCATCATCATTTTCAAGCGATTGGCTGGTCGGAATCAAAAGTGGTAATGCGTTTTTGGTTGGTTTCGGCAGTTTTTTCAGCAATCGGTTTGATGATTTTTGTTTTAGATAAAAATTGGTAATTTCATGATTCAAAAAATAAAAAAATGGTTTGCACCTTTAAAGGGCGAACATGAACCAGATAAAAAACTAATTATTGCTTTAGCGGTGATTTTGCTTTTTGGTTTGGTGATGTTGTCTAGCGCCTCATCGGTGGTTAGTTATTTAAAGAATCAAAATAGTTATTATTATTTCGGTCATCAGCTGTTAGCGATTCTCATTGGTGTTGGTTCTTGTTATTTAATTTCTCGAGTTGATTATCATCGTTGGCAAAAACTGGCGCTATTTTTTTTAGCCGGTTCGGTTATTCTGCTGGTTTTAGTTTTTGTTCCTGGTTTAAGATCCGAATATGGAACGGCGAGAAGTTGGATTAATATATTTGGCCAATCAATTCAGCCTTCCGAGTTTGTGAAACTCGCCTTTCTTTTTTATTTATCGGCTTGGTTAGAGGTAAAGAAAAATCAATTAAATGACTATACTCAGGGAATCTTGCCCTTCGTGGTGATTTTGGCATTAATTGGTTTTTTAATGTATCTTCAACCTGATCTGGGGACGCTTTTGATTTTAATTTCTACTTCCATTGCTGTCTTTTTCGTTGGCGGTGGCAACTTTAAACACATCATCTTGGTTTGTTTAATGGGAGTTGTTGCTGTTTTTTTGTTTTACCAAGTTTCTAACCGGCCAGTTGATAACGCTAGCGGTAAAACTGACTACAAGGTTAGCCGTTTTCAGTGCCTAAAAGATCCAAATAATGAAAAGACTCGTCTTGATGAATGTTATCAAGTAAATCAGTCTTTGATTGCCGTTGGCTCTGGCGGCTTATTCGGTCGCGGCCTAGGACAGAGTCGGCAGAAATTTAATTATTTACCAGAAGTTTATGGTGATGCAATTTTTCCGATTATCTCAGAAGAAATTGGTTTTGTTTTTAATCTTGGGTTTTTGTTTCTTTTTATTTTTATTTTTTATCGCGGCTATTTAATCGCCAAAAAAGCACCCGATGGTTTTGGCCGTAATTTGGCAATCGGTGTGGTGTTTTGGATGATTATTCAGGCATTTTTTAATATCGGTGGCATGATTAATTTGATTCCGATGACTGGCGTCCCTCTTCCTTTTATTAGTTATGGCGGAACGGCGATTATTTCAATTATGATGGCGATGGGTCTATTAATAAATATCAGCAAACAAACTAGAGAAAAATTACCTGTTCGCAACCGTCAATAAAATATGGAAAAAGATAAGGGGAAAATTTTAGTTGCTTTGAGCGGTGGTGGTACTGGTGGACCAGTGGTACCGCTTTTAAGTGTGGCGCGAGTTTTGGTTCGGTGGCATCCAGAGTTTATGTTTTTATTTATTGGAACGAATGGTGGGCCAGAAGCAAAGATGGTTGAGGATGAAAAAGACAATTTGGATATTTGTTATTTTAAAATTATTTCAGGAAAACTAAGAAGATATTTTTCTTGGCGAAATTTTATTGATCCATTTCTGATTGTTTTTTCTTTTTTTCAATCATTATTTATTCTCGCAAAATATCGACCAAAAGTTTTTTTGGCGGCTGGTGCTTTTGTGTCGGTTCCACCCGCTTGGGCGGCACGAATTTTGGGCATCCCAGTTTTAATGCATCAGCAGGACGTTCGTCCTGGTTTGGCTAATCAGCTAATTGCCCCTTTTGCTTCTTTGAAAACAGTTACTTTTAAGAAATCCTTAAAAGATTATTCTAATGCGGTTTGGATTGGCAATCCAGTTGATGAGCAAGAAATTTCTTTAGCCTTGGAGCGCCTGGAAGAAACTAGAAAGAAATACCAATTAAATAATTTATTGCCGGTCATCTTGGTTACTGGCGGTGGCACTGGAGCCGATTTTTTTAATGATTTAATTTTGGAAAATCAAGAAGATTTTTGTTCAAAATTTCAAATTATTCATTTAAGTGGTACTGGGAAAAAACGTTCTGAACCAAAAACAAACTATCAGTCGCATGATTTTTTGTCGCATTCGGAAATTTTAAAATTAATGGCAGCCAGCGACCTGGTCGTTTCTCGTTGCGGACTGGGAACTTTGACGGAATTATCTCTATTATCAAAACCCTCAATCCTGATTCCAATTCCTAATTCTCATCAAGAAGAGAATGCCCAACTTTTTGTTGGCGCTTCTTTGGTTTTGGCGCAAGAAAATTTAAGCTCCAAGGATTTTTTAGAAAAAGTTGTTCAGCTTATGGATAATCAGGAAGAGCTGAAAAGAATGGGGAAGGAAATAAATAAATTATCAAAACTTGGTGCCGCTGATTTCTTGGCGGAAAAAATCTATGAATATTCAAGGAAAAAAAATTAAGACCGCTTATTTTATTGGCGTTAAGGGCGTTGGGATGACCATGCTCGCTCAGTTTTTGCGTCAGCATGGTGTGCTGGTTTCCGGTTCCGATGTTTCAGAAACATTCATGACCGACAAAGTTCTTCGTGATGCCGGGGTGAAAGTTTTTTCTGGGTTCAAAGCTGAGCAAGTGCAAGCTGCTGATTTAATTGTTTATTCAATTGCCTATTCCAAAGAAAATAACGGTGAAGTAGCTGTTTTAAAAAACTTTAAGAAATCCTTAATTCTTAATTTTTCAGAAGCAGTTGGTGCAGTTTTTAGTGCTCACAAAGGAGTTGCAGTCTGTGGCAGTCATGGGAAAACCACCACTTCGGCTTGGCTCGGTTATGTTTTGCAGAAAGCCGGTCTTGAACCGAATGTTTTGGTTGGTGCTCGCGTACCGCAATTTAAGGGTAGTGCGCTTTCTGGAAAATCAAAGCTATTTGTTGCAGAAGCCGATGAATATGGGAATAAGCTTCGTTATTTTGCTCCTCACGGCGTTTTACTGAATAATATTGATTATGATCATCCAGATTATTTCAAAACCAAGAAAGCCTATCTTCAAGTTTTTGTTGATTTTATCAAAAAGATTCCGGTGAAAGGATTTCTCGTTGTTAATGTTCAGGATAAACAAGCGATTGAAGCAGCAAAGTTTTGTCGGGGAAGGGTGTTCCCCTATGCGGTTGTTATTAGTGAAGATGAAGCAAGACATTGGAGCGAGAAGGGAATTTTGACTGCTTATGCCGCGACGCTTCAAGATGGCCAGCAATATTTTAAAATTTTTGGTCAGACAGGGGTATTTAAAATAAAATTATTAGGTGCTCATAATATTGCTAATGCCTTGGCGGTGATTTCTGGTGCTTCTGCCTTGGGGTTAAAAATAGAGATAATTAAAAAACATCTTTCTTCTTTTTCTGGCACGGCTCGTCGTGCTGAATTACTTGGGGTGTTTAATGGTGTAAAAATTTTTGATGATTATGCACATCACCCCTCAGAAGTTCAAGCGACAATCAAGGCTTTTAGGGAAGCATATTCAGATAAAAAAATAATCGTATTTTTTCATCCCCACACCTTTACGCGCACCAAGGCTCTATTCGGAGATTTTGTGAAAAGTTTTTCCGGCGTTGATTTTTTGGGAATTTTGGAAATATATGGTTCAGCGAGAGAAAAGCAGGGCAGAGTTTCTAGTCGTGATTTGGTAGAAGCGATTAATAAGGAAAATAAGCTAGAGAAGCGCAGACAAACTGTTAAATATTTTAAAAACCTGGAAGAAGCAGAAAGTTATTTAAGGAAAAATCTTAAAACTGGCGAGGTTTTACTGTTAATGGGTGCGGGAGATATTTTTCGGGTGGGAGAAGGGTTGTTGGAGAAGTAGGGTTGGAAAAAAGAATCTATTGCAAAAACAATAGATTTTTTGTAACTTTCTTTCGTTTTGTTCGTAATCATTATATGATACCTAAAGAATAGTAGTTTTTAGAGAATATATATGGATAATCAAGAAAATTTAGAAAAACCAGAGGAGATAATCAGCTGGAAGCATTTTTGGCTTGAGTTGTGGCACTTGTTTAACGATTTTCATCGTCAGATTTTTGTTTTACTTGGAATCGCTGTTTTTACCGCTGGCCTTGATTTGGTCCAGCCCTATATTTTAAAATTTGTTATCGATGGATTAACAAATTTTAACCAAGCCGGTATTACCCATTTACTTTGGTTGATTGTCTATTATCTCTTGGCTAATGAAACCAGGTCGTTGATCCAGTATTTTGGCGATCGAAAGATTTTGCGTTTTTTGGTGGATATTGAATATTTTTTAGGAATTAAGGCCCAGCAGAAACTAACTTATCTCAGCCTTGGCTATCATGAGAAAGAAAACACTGGCGCAAAGATTGTTAAAATTGAAAGGGGAATTGACCGTATCTCTCAGTTTTCTGGCAATGCTTTATGGGAAATTGTACCGACGGTTATCCAGCTAGTTTTTACTAGCATTATCTTGTTTTTAAATGATTGGCGCATTGGATTGTCATTTTTATTTTTTGCTCCGCTGTTTATCTTTATCACTTATTGGTCAAACAAGAAGATGTATCCGGTCCGCAAGAAACTCTATAAAGATTATGAAATGTCTTCCGGGAAAACTGCTCAAGCGATTATTAATATCAATGCTGTTCAGTCTTTTGTTCAGGAGAAGCGTGAGTTAAAAGAAATTGATAAAATTAGAACCAGAATCCGTGATAACGATAATCTTCAATATGGTTGGATGATGAAAATCGGCTTGTATCGCAATGCCATTGTTGACCTTGGCCGAGCAGCAGTTCTTTTTCTGGGAGTTTATTTGGTTTTTGATGGTGCCCTAAGCATTGGTTCCTTGATTTTTGTTTTCACTCTCAGTGAAAAAGCCTACGGTTCGCTTTATCGTCTATCTCGTTTTTACGATAAAATGGAAGAGGGGCGAGAGGGGATTAGTCGCTTGTTAAAACTTTTTAATACACCAAGGGATATTATAAATAAGCCAAACGCTTTTAAGCCCAAGCAAATATCCGGGGAGTTAGAATTTAGGGCCGCTTCTTTTTTCTATTCCGAAAATTCAACGCCAGCAATTAATAACTTGACCTGCAAAATTCCAGCCGGCGCTGTTACTGCTCTTGTTGGGCCTTCGGGTGGTGGCAAAACAACGATCGCTCGTTTGGTTTATCGCCACTACGATCCACAAGAAGGAGAAGTTTTGTTAGACGGAAAAAATCTGAAAGATTACGATTTGCATGCTTTCCGTAAATTTTTTGCCATCGTCCCACAGGAGGTTGAAATCTTTGATTTGTCCGTAAAAGAAAATATTGCGTATGCCAAGCCAGACGCTTCTTTCCAGGAGATTAAAGCTGCCGCTCGGATTGCTAATGCCGAAGAGTTTATTGATAAACTTGATAAGAAATACGATACAATGGTTGGCGAGCGAGGAATAAAATTATCTGGTGGTCAGCGTCAAAGGATTGGAATTGCCAGAGCGATTTTGGCTAATCCAAAAGTTTTAATTTTTGATGAAGCTACTTCAAATCTTGATAGTCAGAGTGAAAGATTGATTCAGGACGCAATGGATAAAATCAGCAAAGGAAGAACGATGATTATCATCGCTCATCGCTTGAGTACCATTAAGAAGGCGGATAAAATATTGGTTCTTGAGAATGGCTGTCTGGCCGAAAGTGGTAGCCATCACGAGCTAGCTCAAATCAGCGGTGGCTTGTATGCCAAATTGATTAAATTACAGGAGTTGGGAGAGGTGAAGTGAGCCCTAGAATTTTATTTCAAATAAAAGTAAAATATACTCATGTTAAACATCGAAAAGAATTTTGAACTCCAAAAACTAAATACTCTCAAGCTCTCGGCAAAGGCGGAGTATTTTGCGGTGGTGTCAGATAAGGATGAGTTATTGGAAGCAAT
>CAYSIJ010000011.1:243-1023 GCA_964431155.1 uncultured Gammaproteobacteria bacterium | reverse complement strand
AATTACCTGGGCGAAAGCCAAGAATGTGTCAATCTTTGTCTTGGGCGGCGGTTCCAATATTCTGATCAGTAAAAAGATTAAGGGTTTAGTCCTAAAGAATGAGATAAGGGGAGCTGGTGTTTTGGCGGAAGATAAAGATTCAGTAATCTTTTCTGCTTTATCTGGCGAGAGTTGGACCCATTTCGTTCACCTAGCGGCAGAAAATGGTTGGTATGGCGTGGAAAACCTCTATTTAGTGCCTGGCACGGTTGGTGCCGCGCCAGTGCAAAATATTGGCGCCTATGGCGTTGAGTTAAAGGATACTTTTGATCACCTAGTTGCTATCAATTTAAAAACTGGTAAGGAAAAAATTTTTACTGCCAAGAAGTGTCACTTTGCCTATCGCAATAGTATTTTCAAGAATAAGTTAAAAGGAAAATATTTTATTTACTCAGTCGCCTTGCGTTTGAACAAGAAAGCGAATTTGAAATTGGATTACGGTGATATCCGAGTTAAGTTGGTGGAAAAGGGAATCAAGAAGCCAAATTTAAAACAGCTAGTGTCCATGATTCAGGATATTCGTAATAGCAAATTACCTTCGCCAGCGGTTTTGGCTAATGCCGGTTCTTTTTTTAAGAATCCAGAAATTAGCGTTTTGGAGTTTAAGAAGTTGGAAAAATTATTCCCTGATATCAAAAAGAACTGTATGAGTACTTCGTTTTCCCATTTTTTTTTTTTTTTTTTAATGACACGGCGACCACCGAGATCTACACTCTTTCCCTACCCGACGCTCTTCCGATC
>CAYSIJ010000011.1:0-233 GCA_964431155.1 uncultured Gammaproteobacteria bacterium | reverse complement strand
CTGATTGAAAAAGCGGGGTTTAAAGGTAAGAAGTTTGGCTCAGTTGGTGTTTATAAAAAACAAGCTTTGATTTTAGTGAATTACGGCGGAGCGACGGCAAAAGATTTGTTGGCGCTCGTGAAGAATATCAAGAAAACTGTGAAAAAGCTGTTCTCTATTGATTTAGAAGAAGAAGTTAATATAACTTTCAATCTAGAATCTAATGCAACATATTTGGCGCGGAGCGCCAATAA
>CAYSIJ010000010.1:21097-27528 GCA_964431155.1 uncultured Gammaproteobacteria bacterium | reverse complement strand
GATTAAAGCTGAATTAAAACCGCCACATAAACCGCGATTGGAAGTAATAACAATGATTGCGACACGATTTATTTTTTTTCTTTTAGAAAGTAAGGGGTGAATCGGCTCGCTCTGTGCTTGGGATAATTTTGCCAAACGCAAAACCGTCTCCCAACTTAAATTTGCATAAGTGCGAGTCTTCAAAACGGCTTCCAGCGCCTTTCTCATTTTGGCCGCGGCGACCATTTCCATTGCCCGAGTAATTTTTTTGGTGTTGGCAACGGATTTGATGCGACGGGATATTTCCTTAATTTTCCCCATATACTTAGTTTGTGTGTAATTTATTATTAGGATTTTTTCTGGGGTTAAAATTGATTAACATCAATTTACAAAAAAATATTAATAATAAATTACACACAAACACGTTACAGTTTATTTTTTTAATTCTACTTTAATAAGTAGTCTACCGTACCCTTATAATCTTCGACCAAGGTTTTCATCTTGGCTTCAATTTCTTCATTCAGTTCTTTCTTCTCAGCAATTAATTTTAGAACTTCGTTGTTGGTATCGGCATATTTATACAAACCAGCTTCAAAATTTCTAATTTCTTCAACCGGAATATTATCCAAGTGACCACCAAGTAATGACCAGTAAATCAAAACCTGTTTGGCAACTGATAGGGGCTGATATTGATCCTGCTTCAAAATTTCATACAATCTCTTGCCGCGTTCTAATTTCTTTCTAGTGTCTTCATCCAAATCGGAACCAAACTGAGCAAAACCAGCCAGCTCGCGATATTGAGCAGCTTCTAGGCGCATCTTTCCAGCAACTTTTTTCATTGCCTTAATCTGGGCAGAAGAACCAACGCGAGAAACGGACAAACCAGCATTCACCGCTGGGCGATTACCCTTGTAAAATAATTCCGGCTCCAAAAAAATCTGACCATCAGTAATAGAAATGACGTTGGTTGGGATATAGGCAGAAAGATCACCAGCTTGAGTTTCAATAATTGGTAAAGCGGTGATTGAGCCACCACCAAAGTCAGCGTTTAATTTACAAGCACGCTCTAGCAAACGAGAGTGAAGATAGAAAACATCGCCAGGATAAGCTTCGCGACCTGGTGGACGGCGAAGTAAGAGGGAAATTTCACGATAGGAAACCGCGTGCTTGGATAAATCATCATAAACAATCAAAACATCTTCACCCTTATCCAAGAAATATTCGGCCATTGCGCAACCAGCATATGGGGCAATGTATAGCAATGATGCTGGAGAGGAAGCGCCAGCTAAAACGATAGTGGTGTATTCCATGGCACCAGCTTCTTCGAGCTTGGCGACGATACCAGCAATTTTTGATTCTTTCTGACCAATCGCGACATAAACACATTTCATGTTCTGCCCTTTTTGGTTGATGATTGTGTCAATCGCAATCGCCGTTTTCCCAAGTTGGCGATCACCGATAATCAATTCGCGTTGACCACGGCCAATCGGAATCATCGCATCAATAGATTTGATACCAGTCTGTACTGGCTGATTAACCGAAGCGCGGGTAATAACCCCTGGCGCAATTTTTTCTACTGGATAGAATTTGCTGGCTTCAATTTTTCCTTTGCCATCAACTGGTTCACCAAGTGGATCAACAACGCGACCGACCAAAGCTTCACCGACTGGTACTTCCAAAATACGCTTGGTCGCTAAAACTTCGTCTCCTTCTTTGATGTGAGTAAATTCGCCCAAAATAATGGCCCCAACTAAGTTTTCTTCCAAATTCAAAGCCACTCCAGCAACGTCGCCGTGTGCGGTTTTAAACATCAGAATTTCGGACATCATCGCTTCTGACAAGCCAGAAACGAGGGCGATGCCATCGGAAATCTTCAAAACCCGTCCGACTGATTTTTCGCTAATTTCAGCCTTAAATCCGGATATTTCCGTCTTCAGTTGTTCAATGATAAAGTCTTTGCTTGACATATTAGTTATTTTATGATATAATTAGTTTGAGTAAAATTTGGTAGTTATTTAAAAATTTATAGCAATGAAAAAAACTTCGCGTACTTTTTATATCTTAGGTTATTTAGGATTACTGTTTGTTCCGCTTTGGATATTTTTTTTAGAATCCAAAGATTCTTCAAGTCTAATCGGACAAATATCAGTTGGAATGATGGGGTTATCATTTTTGCTTCTTGCAAAAACTTTATCCCAAATTCAATTCCTAAATAGGTCTTAAAACAAGAAACGGGAAAAACCCACTCCCCTTAACGGCATTATATTTATATAATGTCGTTTTTTTATTTCCAAAGAACAATTACTTCTTCATGTTTGCTTTCAACTCTTCCAGATTCGCCTTCAAACTGCCATCTAATACTTTGCTTTCATATTTCAAAACAAATCCACCAAGCAAATTCGCATCAACGCTTTCATCTAGAACAACTTTTTTCGCGCCAGTTCGGTTTTTCAAATAGTCAGTAATTGCTTCACGGGAATTTTCAACGAGTTCATGCGCACTGGAAATTGAGGCCGCGAGTTCCCCGTTTTCCTTATTCCAAATTTCCGTGAAAGCAGTAATAATTTCTTTTTCGCGATTTAAAACTCTGTCTCGCCCCAAAACCGCCACAAAGTTGTGCAAAATCACTTTGATTTCCTCTTCGGATTTGCCAACGAGTGAATCGTATAAACTCATTGCGTATTGTTTCGCAGAAATTTTCATATCAACTATTTAACCAGATTTTTGATTAATTCTTGATCCTTTGAGCTATCCATTTTTTCTTTTAATAATTTTTCAACGGTCAAAACAACTAATTCGGCAGTTTCCGCTTTCAGCGCCTTCAGGGTTTCCGCTTTTTCAAGTTGAATCTTTTCTTTTTCAACGCTGATAATCTGAGAAATATCATCTCTTGTTTTGGCAATCATTTGCTTTTGACGTTCTTCGCCCTGAGAATTAGCGATTTCTAGGATTTCGGTCGCCGCTTTTTTGGCTTCAGCAATAATACTTTTCTTTTCGGTTTCCGTTTCACCCAACTTTGCTTCAATTTCTTTGGCATCACTCAGGCTCTTTTCAATCTTTTGACTTCTTTCTGCCATTACTTTTGAAATTGGTTTGAAGGCAAAATAATAAAGGACCGCCAAAACAATCGCAAAGTTAATTACTTGGGCAATGAATAATTTTAGATCAAGGTGAAAAGTAGAAACTAATGATTCCATATTTTTATTATAATAAGCTAATGACTAGACCGAATTCTATTCGGCCCAGTGAACCAAATTATTATTTGATACTAAAAGCGATAACGAGAGCATAAATAGCTACCGCTTCCGCGAAGGCTGAAGCCAAAAGCATTGGCACCAAGATTTTACCGGCAGCTTCTGGGTTGCGGCCGATGGCTTCCATGGCTTTTGCACCAATAAAACCGATGCCAAGAGCTGGACCGATAGAACCGAGGCCAATAGCCAGGGCTTTTGCTAACATCACATTTTCCATACTGTTTATTTTCAGCTGCGAAGCGGATAAAGATAAACGCTAAACAGGCCGAATTACTTAATTCTTTATATATTAAAATTAATCTTAATGCTCTTCGGCGTTGGTGGCAATAGTTAGGTAGGTCAAAATCAACATGGCAAAAATCAAGGCCTGAATCAAACCAACAATCACCTCCAAAAACATAAAAGGAATCGGGATGCCGAAAGCGAGAATCGCGGACATTGCCGCCAAAAGAACTTCACCGGCAAAAATATTACCAAACAAACGAAAGGATAAGCTGGCAATCTTGGCCAACTCACCGATAACTTCAATTAAACCAACGAAAGCTTTAATTGGATTAACCAAAAGAATGGTCGGGTCTTTTTTTATTTTCTTCGGAATTTCCAAAAAGGCTTTGATATTAATAAACTTATTGAGATAATTCCAACCACCCACGGCAATCACTCCGAAAATATGACTAAAAACCACACCAATCGTCGCCAAAGCGAGAGTAGTATTCAAGTCGGCAGTGGCCCCACGAAAGTATGGCACAAAAATTAATTCTCCATTTTCACTAATCACCTGACCAATTGAACCGACCCCAGGCAGTAAGCCGAGCCAATTGTTCAATAGGATGAAGAAGAAGAAAGCAAGAACTAGAGGAGCAAATTTCATTGAACGCTTCCTATCGCCAGTAACCCCGTCAAAGATACTTAAAAAGCCTTCAAAAATAATTTCAAAGGCATTCTGAATTCCCCGTGGAACTAATTTGATTTTTTTTCTAATCAGGATTCCGAGAACGAGCACAACCAAAACCACCAGCCAAGAATTCAGCAAGGAATTGCTGACTGTGAATGAACCAAGATGAAAAATTGGTTCGGCATATAAAGTATTCTCGTGTAAAATCTCTTGCTCTGCAGACATAAACTAGTTTTTATCTTTTTCATTCTTTAATTCCTCCTCTATTTTCTTGAATTCCCGGAGAGCGTTTTTCACAATCCCAAACATAGAAATCAAGAAACAAAAAGCCAAAGAAATCACCATTAACCAGGGGCCGGAAGAATATCGCTGGTCTAACCATTTTCCAATGACTAAACCGATTAAAACCGGACCAACAATCCACGCTGAAGCAATCCCCATTGTTCTAATGGCAATTGACCAGGACTTGTTGGTGCTTGAATCACCGACTGGCATAATAGCAAAAATAAAAAAGAAGAATATCTTCTTTATTGATAAAAAATTTAATGTTCCTAACTAGTTTATAGCGGAAATACTAGGGAAAGTCAATTATCACCTATTGACAAATCTAATAAATTCCAAAGAAGCGTTTGGCGTTTTCGGTGGTCACTTCAGCCACTCTTTCTAATTTTATTCCTTTAATTTCAGCAATCCGATTAACAACATATTGAACCAAAAGCGGCTCATTGCGCTGACCACGGTAGGGCTCGGGGGTCATATAGGGACAATCTGTTTCGACCATGATTTTTTCTAAAGGAATTTTGCGAATTAAATCATCCCACATCTTACTAAACGTGATTAGACCGGTGAAAGAAATCACTAATCCCAGCTTGAAATATTCCCAGGCTAAATTTTCGTCACCAGAATAGCAATGAATTACTCCCCAAGGTTTATCCGAAGCCATTAAATGGCGGTTATCTTTTTTGAATTCTTGGAGCAAAGGGAATAAATCGTCATGTGCTTGACGGCAATGAATAATTACTGGCAAATCTAGAGAGCGAGCTAATTTTAATTGCTCCAGTAAAACTTCTTTTTGCTTTTTCTTGGCAGAAACAATGTCACCAGATAAATCTAAGTGATAATAGTCCAAACCAATTTCACCAATGGCAACCGTCTTTTCGGCCCTAGCTAACTTTTCATAGGTATCATAATTAAACTCTTCGCCATGGGTCAGATATTGAGTGGCACCATTCTCATCACTGCTATGAGCAGTAATTTCTTCTAGATGATTTGGATGAAGACCAACGGCGGCATAAACCCCGCTTTCATATTTATTGGCATAAGCCAGGGCTCGGCCAGAAGTTTTGTATTCCGAACCCACTAGAACCATCCAAGTATTGTTATCCAAAGAACGACGAATCACCTCGTCGGCATCGTCTTTGAAGTCCTTAAAATTTACATGGGCGTGAGTATCAAAAAATTGCATATCATTAATGTTTTAATATTTTTTTATCAGGTCTTTTTCTGGGGTAAAAATAATTTACTGATTTTTACCTACGAAAAAACATTGATAAAAAAATATTAAAACATACTTCATTTAAGTCTTAGAGTTTTAAATCTTCTAATGTCTTTTTAACTTGCCTGCTTATTGTCTTTGGGATTTCAACTTTTACTTCCACAAAATGGTCACCACGACCACGGCCACGCAAACGGGTGATTCCTTGGTCTTTTAAGCGAAATACCGTATTCGGTTGGGTGCCTTCGGGGATTTTTAGATTGTAAGTGCCGTCAAGAGTCTCAATTTCAATTTTTCCTCCCAAAATCGCGGTTTTAACATCAATAACTTCTACACTGCGGACATCATCTTCTTCGCGAACTAACCGGCGATGAGGAGTGATTTTTACTCTAACCAACAAATCGCCAGCAGGGATTCCTTTTTCGCTAACTTCTCCTCTACCAGCCACTCTAATAGATTCACCGCTATCAATGCCGGCAGGGATTTTGACGGTAAATTTTTCTTCCACCCGCGCCCGACCAGTTCCTTGGCAATGTGAACATTTTTTTTCTGGAATTTTTCCTTCACCATGACACTCTGGACAGGCGGTTTGGGTTTGAATATTTCCAAGAATAGTTCTTTGGACTTGAGAAATACGACCGCTTCCATGGCAGGTGTGGCAAGAATTTATTTTTGTGCCAGTTGCGGCACCACTGCCGTGACAAGCCGAACAAGCGCCAACGCGAGGATAGGAAATTTCTTTTTCAACCCCGAAAGCGGCTTCCTTAAAATCAATTTTAATATCTAAAATCAAATCTTGACCCTTGCT
>CAYSIJ010000010.1:10770-21085 GCA_964431155.1 uncultured Gammaproteobacteria bacterium | reverse complement strand
CCAAAAATATCAGAAAAGCCACCAAAAAGATCGCCGAGATCATCCATGTTTATATTCATTCCTTGACCGCCAAAGCCTTGCCCACCGCCAAAACCACCATAGCCACCGCCGGCTTGACCATTTTGAAAGTCAGAACCAAATTGGTCGTACTGCTGACGCTTCCCTGGGTTGCTCAACACTTGATACGCTTCGTTAAGCTCTTTAAATTTTTCGGCATCGCCACCTTTATCTGGATGATGTTGATGGGCCTTCTTTCTAAAAGCAGTTTTTATTTCTTCAGCAGAAGCGCTCTTGGAGACTCCTAAAGTATGATAATAGTCTTTGGACATTATGATAATTTGATTAATTTTCTTAACAAATCACCCCTGAAGAATCAGGGATGATCTATAAGAAATCAATTACTTTTTCTCTTCTACTTCACCTTCAACAACATTTTCATCTTTCTTTTCTTCGCTCTTAGTTTCAGCGCCAGGAGCGGCCTGCGCATTTGCCGCGTCAGCGTTTTGATACATTGCCGCACCAATTTTCTGAGCAACTTCATTGAGCTCAGCCATCGCTTTGGTGATTGCTTCGGTATCGGTGGAATCTTTTAATTTCTTCAGTTCTTCCACTTTTGCTTCTAAAGCTGTTTTGTCTTCCGGCTTCATTTTATCACCAGATTCTTTAATCATTTTTTCAGTAGTGAAAACCACAGCGTCGGCCTGGTTTTTTATTTCCACTTGATCTTTTTTCTTTTTGTCTTCTTCGGCGTGAAGTTCAGCTTCTTGTTTCATTTTTTCCACTTCTTCTTTGGACAAACCTGAAGAAGCGGTGATAGTAATTTTCTGCACTTTACCAGTTGCCTTGTCGGTTGCGCTAACATTTAAAATGCCGTTGGCATCAAGATCAAAATTAACTTCAACCTGAGGAACGCCACGAGGAGCGTTTGGAATGCCGTCCAACATAAACTTACCTAGAGTCTTGTTGTCGGAAGCCATTGGTCGTTCGCCTTGAACAATGTGAATTTCCACGCTAGTTTGTCCATCGGCGGCAGTTGAGAAAACTTGAGACTTGGCAGTTGGAATAGTGGTGTTTCTTTCAATTAAAGGGGTAGCAACGCCGCCCAAAGTTTCAATGCCCAGAGTTAAAGGAGTAACATCAAGAAGTAAGACATCTTTAACATCACCTTGTAAAACTCCAGCCTGAACGGCGGCACCAAGAGCAACCACTTCGTCAGGATTAACACTCAGGTTTGGCTCTTTGCCAAAAAATTCTTTTACTTGTTTGAGTACCAAAGGCATGCGAGTCATTCCGCCGACCATGATTACTTCATTAATATCACTGAGTTTAAATCCAGAATCGGTCAAAGCCTTTTTACAAGGTTCAATAGTTTTTTCCACCAAATCTCCAACCAAGTTTTCTAATTGAGCACGGGTCATTTTCATTACTAAGTGTTTCGGCCCATTGGCATCGGTAGTAATAAATGGTTGATTAATTTCGGTTTCCATCGCGGTGGATAATTCAATCTTTGCTTTTTCAGCCGCTTCCTTGATGCGCTGTAAAGATAAAGTATCTTTGGATAAATCAATCCCCTGGTCTTTTTTAAATTCGGCAATAATCCAATCAATAATTCTTTTATCAAAATCTTCGCCGCCAAGATGCGTGTCGCCATTGGTTGATTTCACTTCAACGGTATCGGCGGAAATATCCAAAACCGAAACATCAAAAGTACCACCGCCTAAATCATAAACGACAATCTTCTGACCTTGTTTTTTATCAAAGCCATAGGCTAACGCGGCAGCGGTTGGTTCGTTAATAATACGCATCACTTCCAAGCCAGCAATTACACCAGCATCTTTGGTTGCTTGGCGTTGAGCGTCGTCAAAATAGGCTGGAACAGTAATAATCGCTTGAGTAATTTTTTCACCAATTTTTGCTTCCGCATCAGCTTTCATTTTGGACAAGACCATCGCGGAAATTTCTTGCGGCGTATAGTCTTTGTCACCCATTTTTACCTTAACCCCTTCGCCAGCCTGGATGATTTTATAAGGCATGGTGTTTAAATCGCGTTGAACCTCGTCATCCTTAAAATGACGACCAATCAAGCGCTTCACGGCATAAACCGTGTTCTCCGGGTTAATAACGGCTTGTCTTTTGGCGGCCGCGCCGACTAGTCTTTCACCATTTTTTGAAATAGCTTCCGTGCTAGGCGTGGTGCGGTTACCTTCAATGTTTTCAATAATCTTTGGTACGCCGCCCTCCATGATCGCCATGGCGGAGTTGGTGGTTCCAAGATCAATTCCTAAAATTTTTCCCATAGTTTTATATTTAATCTTTATTAATTATCTAAATTATTTTATTTTTTCTGAATTTTAATTTTGTTAGTTTTTTGTTCGGCTAGTTTTGGGATAACAATTTTCAACATTCCGCCTTCATTCACGGCACTTGCCTGATCGCCGTCCACGCGAGATGGCAGAGCAATGCTGCGATAGAATGAGCCGCGACGAATTTCTTTGCGGTAATAATTTTTGTCATCTACTTCGCTCTTTTTTTCACTCTCCCCCTTCAAACAAAGAACATTATTTTCAATAGAGATATCAACCTTTTCTGGATCAATGCCAGCAAGTTGGGTCTCAACAATAATATTATTTTTGTCCTCATACATATCAACGGCGGGCGTGAAGCCAAATTGATCGCCGCGCACTGCCGGTAAAAAATCACCGAAAGCTTTTTCGCTTTCATCATCTGACAAAAATGGAGTCCATTTAATAAGTGACATATATTTATAAATTAATATTTATTTCCCCACCGCCACTTTGGCGGCGCGGATTAATTTTCCATTTAATTTGTAGCCAGCCATGATTTCCTTGACTACCTTTTCTCCTTCTCCTTCCAGAGCTTCCATTGTGTGGTGATCAAACTTTTCGCCAATGGTTTTTATCTCTTCAATTCCGTGGCTTTCTAAAGTGTCTTTAAATTGCTTCAAGACATAAGTTACACCGGCAACCCAAGAATTGTTTTTTTCTTCCTCTGGCAAAGTAGCGACGGACATTTTCAAGTGATCATAGACTGGCAAAATTTCTTCCAAGAAACTAGCAAGCGCAAATTTCACAAAATTGGTTTTGTCAGCCGCATGTTGGCGCAAAAGATTTTGGTAATCAGCAAGGGCACGCAAATATTTTTGATCACCAGCACTTCCCTCAATTTCTGCTTCTATTTTTACCAAGGCCTTTTTCACAAATGGACAGAGATCTTTCATTTCTCGAGCGGCAGAAAAACCGAACCAAGCAAATTCGGCGTATTTTCCTGCCAACTTGATTTCACCAGCAATGTCAGTCGCGATAAACCGCAAAACCAATAATTCACCAACCAGGCCGGTATCAAAAATCTTGAAGTTATTTATTTTTAAATTTAATTCTTTTTTCGCTTTTTCTTTGATGGCTTCTAACGGTTCTTGGCCTTGAAAAACGGTGCCAGTTAAACCGAGCCACAAATCGCTATCATGCTCCTTTAACAACAAGATTTCATTTTGAGAATTGATAATGAAGCCATGTGCGGCAACTATATTTTTATTTTCTTTTTTGGTTTCCATAAATTTTAATTAAATTGTTCTTGCAAAAATTCAGCCAAAGAAAGGTTATGACTATAATCAGCGCGAATCGGACTCAAAATTCCAAAAACACCAAGTTGACCAGAATTATTATATTTCAACAAAGTAACGCTCAAAAAATTTCCAAAGGGATTGTTCTCACCGACCAAAATTTTTGTTCCGAGTGGCAAATCTTCAAACAAACTGCTAATAATTTCTTCCATTTTATCAATCACCCCAGAAACATCACAGACCGCTTCCACCTGACGAAATTCCGGTTGAGAAAATAGATTGGCGAGGCCAGTGTGGAAAAAACTATTTTTGTGGAAGGCCCAAAAAATTGCTGAGCCAGAAAATTCGGCGATGGTTTTGGCTAATTGTTTAAAAGCTACCTCGTCGTTTTTAAAAATATTTTTCAAAGCATTTCTTTCTAATTCTTTCAAAGGTTTCCGCTTCCCATCTTCGCTCAAGGCTCTTGCCTCTTCCTCATAAGCACGAGGGGTCGGAATGCGGCCAGCGGAGGTGTGGGGTTGGAAAATATAGCCCTCTTCCTCAAGCTCCATCATGTCGTTTCTAACTGTGGCAGTTGAAACATTGAGCTTGTATTTTTCTACTAAAAGACCAGAAGAAACCGGCTGAGCGGTTTGGACGTGCTCTCTGATAATGGTTTGGAGAATTAATTTTTTGCGATCGGAAATCATATTTTTATCTTTGCTTTTGTAGTATATAGCAAATTAGCACTCCAGTCAAGGGAGTGCTAATTGGTGATTAATTGCGAAAATTTGTTATTTAATTATTTCGGCAATAAACAATTTTTCTACTTCTTCTAATTCTTGTATGAAAAATTAAAGGCCTTCAAAACCTCTTTTTTTATTTTTTCTAGATTTTTTCCACTATATACTATTTTGATCATATTTTTGCCTCCCTTTTCATCTCCTCAAACCACTTTTGATATTCCTGATTGTTCCATTCCAAGTTCTGAGCAGGAATTAATTCCGCGGCCGAAAAATTGCGAGAAAGGCGGTAATTCAAGGAATAGAACTCCGGCGGATAGCGATTAATCAGGCAATCGGACGCCAAATGCACCGCCCCGGCGGCGGCTAAAACTGCTAGAAAAACGGCAATCTTCTGACGACGACGCAACAAATAAGCAAGCAACAAGAGAATCGGCAAGTATTCCCAGCCATGAAAAATCAGATAATTTTTACCACTCCAAAGAAATTGCCAGCCGTTAAAAAAACCGACAAAAGAAAATTTATGAAAGACCATGATATATTCAATAATATGGTCTACATCAATAAAAAATCCTCCCATGATTGCGGCGACAAAAGAAAGCCAAGCAAATTTTGAGGCGTGCCAAAAAATCCAGCCAACAAGGACGGCTAATAGAAAATGAATTGAGAGATGTAAATATAGCGGCATATAATTGTTTTTTAATATTTTTATCGCTACGATTTTTTTTGGGGCAATAATTTAGCTTTTTAAATTTATTGCCTACAAAAAAATATTAGCTCAAAAAATATTAAAAAACAATTATCAAAAAACGGCGAAAAATTTTATTGTTAATCAATCACCGTACTGGTGGCAATTGGCGGGACAACTTGAATTTTTTCTGGGGTAATCACGCCACGGCCACCAAAATACCAGGTCAAAATTTCTTTGGCAATTGGTGTGGCAACTGAACTTCCCTCTCTTCCTTCTTCAACTAAAACCACAATCGCGATTTGCGGATTATCATAAGGGGCAAAACCAGCAAACCAAGCATGGGGATACTTTTTGCTACTCCACTGAGCGGTACCAGTTTTTCCAGCCACGGGAACAGGAACAGTTTGCAGGCTACGTGCCGAACCGGCAGTCACCGTTTCACGCATTCCCTCTCGGACAATCCGTAAATTATTCGGATCGGCCAAGTTGCTACGAATTATTTTTGTTGAGACCTCCTTTATCAACTGATTTTTATCATCAAGAATAGCTTTAACCAGGCGTGGTGAATAAAGAGTGCCACCATTAGCAACAGCGGCGGTGTAGTTTGCTACTTGGAGAGGAGTGACGGTTAAATCACCTTGCCCAATCGCCAAATGGTAGGTATCACCGATATACCAAGTCTCGCCTTTTACTTCTTTTTTCCAAGCAGCGCTCGGCACAAAACCAGCCCGTTCGCCGGCCAAATCAATCCCCGTTTTCTCATTCAAGCCGAAGAGTTTAAAATATTTTTCCAAACGATCAACGCCCAAACCAACAAAATCATTATAACCACCACCAACGTAATAGAAAAAAGTGTTTACTGAATTAGCAATCGCTTTTCGGACATCAACCACACCATGCCCACCCGGCTTCCAATCGGGAAAAGTCCAAGCGCCAATATGAAGGCCGCCAGTGGAAACAACCGTGGTGTTTTCGGAAATTACTTTTTCTTCCAAGGCCGCCGTGGCGACAACAATTTTGACGGTTGAACCAGAAGGATATTCGCCGGAAATTGACCGGTTAAACAGAGGCATCGCTGGATCATCCAAAAATTTCTGATAATCTTCTGCCCTTATTCCTCTGGCAAAAAGATTATTGCCGTTGTTTCGCTCACCACTTTACTAATTTTCCCCAAGGCATCAACTTCAGAATCTTTCCGTCCAGCCTGGCCTTTTAATTCTTTTTCCCAAACATATTCCAGGCCAGATTTGCCAATATAATCAATCGGTGTGTATTTTCCTGGCTGATCTTTCAACTCTCTTTCACTAATTTTCCCGGTATACCCAAGAACATGAGAAAGAGAAGAGCTATTGTCTTCGGCAGAAATTTCATAAGCTCGGCGGATTTTGTTGGAAAGAAAAATTCCCGGCTCACCAGCACATTCCAAATATAAACGAAGAGCGCTTTCATATTCAATATTATCAGCGATAAAAAACGGCGCATAAGACTGAAAGGAATTGCTTTTAATGTTTGATAATTGTTCTTTGATTTGAAAAAACAATGGGCTGTCTTGAACAAGCTCTAGGGAATCGCCAGTGGGTGCTGAATCGAACTTTTTCCCAGCCCCTTCCAAGATTCCGACCACTCGGCGCAAAAGGGTATCGCGAGTTTCTTCGTCTTTCGGTAAATCATGAGGAACCACATAGAGAACAAAGTTGGCGGAATTGTGAACGAGTGGCACTAGATTGCGGTCATAAATAATTCCCCTCTTCGGTTCAATGATTTCGGAGCGCAAACGATTCCCCTCGGATAAACCATAATAATAATCCCCTTTGATAATTTGCAAAAAAATAGTTCTAGAAATAATAATCCCCAAAAAAATAAAGAGGACCAAACGCACCCAAAAAAGGCGGTGCAAATCAAAAGTCAGGCCAACGGTTTCCGAATGTTTAGTATTGTCAGCGATGAAAGAGTGTTCGGTCCAGTCGGTGTAATAAAAAGAGTCTTTGAGAGCACCAAAACGCCCTTCTTTGATAATAAAGGGGTTCTCTGAGCTTTCCTCTCTTTCTAAGAGAGATTTGTTGGAAAATGCCCATTTTCTTAGCATAATATCTGGATTATAGCAGGTTGAGGGGATAAAAACAAATTGGAATAAAAAGTTTTACCCAGGTTTTACGGCTAATTTATCTTTTATTTATTTGGATTATGCTAGAATAGTGAAGTAAATTTTTAAAAATAATTTTAGCCTTTAATTTTAAGGTATTATGAAGATTTTAATCATTGAAGACGAGCCGGCTTTGAATGCCTTACTCGTTCAAGCTCTAAAAAGTGAAAGTCACACCGTTGATAGCGCTCGTGACGGCGAAGAGGGATCATTTTTGGCACGAACTAATAATTACGACCTGGTAATCACTGACTACATGTTGCCAAAACTCAATGGCCTGGAAGTTATTGAAGAAATCCGAGCGGAAAAAATCAACACACCAATCATCATGCTCACTGTCCGCTCAGAACTAGACGACAAAGTGGCAGTCCTTGATTCCGGTGCCGATGATTATCTAACCAAACCATTTTCAATGGCCGAGCTTTCCGCAAGAATAACTGCCTTGGGCCGGAGACCACGGGTCAAAGAAGTAAAAAATATTTCTTGCGGTAAAATTGTCTTGGATCCAGAAAACTTTTCGGCAATTCATCGAGGTAAACCAGTGAGCCTCACCAGCAAAGAATATGCTCTTCTAGAATTTATGATTAAAAACCAGGGCAAAGTCTTGTCACGGACAAAAATACTAGAAAGTGTCTGGGATATAAACGGCGATCCATTTTCTAATACAATTGAAATGCATATCCTGAAATTAAGGAAAAAATTTAATGACAAAAAACAAAAAATAATCAGCACTTTGCCGGGGAGAGGATACAAGTTGGAAGTCCCCAGACAATAATATCTTCACTCGGCGAATTAACAAAAAAAATGAAAAAACAAAAAAGAGAAAAAACGTCCAAAGAAAACAAAAAAAAGGAGAACATCAAAACAATCGGCCAAATTTTCGCCTTGGCAATCACCGCTTTTTTCCCTGGGAAACCTTGGCTCTAAAATTTTTAGCAGAAACGAAAAATTATGAAAAAACTTTTCCAAATAATTATTAGAAAGATCAACTACTATTTAATAGAACCAAAAAGCAAAAACGAAGATCAGAAAAGAAAAGAATTTATATTAAACATTCTGTTAGTTTCTTCCGAAATTTTAATGGCCGCTATTTTATTACTGTCATTTATTAGAGAAGTAATTGATTTGATTTCCGGAGAAGACCGCGGCTTTGAGCCCGCGGTCTTTATTGTAATGGCAATGGTTTTTATTTTGGCGCATTGCCTTTCCCGGCACGGAAAACTAAAAGCAGCCTCTCTCATCTTTTTGGGAATTTTCTTTTTTCCAAATCTATATCTTTCTTACCATTGGGGGATAGACTTGCCGCAAAGCCTCCTGCTCTATGCTTTCACAATTCTTACTTCAGGAATCTTAATCAGCACTCGTTTTTCGCTTTTTACAACAGCATTTATTAGTATTTATCTCGGCACGCTCGGCTATCTCCAAGGTTGTGGGATAAGCACACCAAACACCTATTGGACTTCAGAAATGGTAACGATTTATGATGCGATTCCGATTATTATCACCCTTTCTATTATGGCGACTCTGTCTTGGCTTTCCAACCGAGAAATTGAACATTCTCTGGCGCGAGCTTTACAATCAGAAAAATCCCTTCAAATTGAAAGAGATAATTTGGAAATTACAGTTGAAAAAAGAACCAATGAATTACAGAAAATGCAGATGGATAAAATCGGCCAACTTTATCGTTTCGCGGAATTCGGTCGAATTTCTTCAGGAATTTTTCATGATTTAATTAATCCACTTACTGCCGTTTCTTTGAGTCTGGAACAATTATCAAAAGATTCTCACTACCAAGAGGCTTCCAGCCAAGTTGAGCAAGCGGTTGAAGCGGCAAAAAGAATGGAAATACTAGTCGCAAGCGTAAAAAAACAACTCAAGCAAGAAGAATGTCGCCGGCAATTTTCTTTAAATCAAGAAATAAAAGGAATGTTAGCTCTTCTGGCGCACCGAGCGGAAAAAACAAAAACTAATCTCAAATTCCGCTATCAAGAAGAATTGGAAATCTTTGGCGATCCACTAAAATTCAGCCAAATAATTATGAATCTGGTCGCCAACTCCTTGGACGCACTCTCTGAGATTGACCGCAAAGAAAAACAAGTCAGCATTAAACTTGGCAGGAAGAGCAGCGGCGACATTTATTTAATTATCAAAGATAACGGACCAGGGATTAAAGAGGATTTGATAACCAAAATATTTGAACCGTTTTTCAGCACCAAGGATGGAAAAGGACTGGGGCTCGGCTTGTCTTCAATTAAACATTTGGTGAAAAAGGATTTTGGCGGGACCATCCGAGCGAAGAATCTTCCGGAAGGTGGCTGCGCTTTTGTTATTTTATTTCCTGGCAATAAAAGCACTTTATGAAATCATCAAAATCCCTTCTCCCCCTCTCCTTCCAAAAAGTCGCCGACCACAATTATTCCCGCATCCTCAAGAGCCCCGAAGGACTGGCTTCAATTGAAATCGTTAGCGCTTTAGAAAAATCCTGGCGCGACAAAAAATCTTTCAAGGCTCTCTCAAAAACCGAAAAAGAAAATTGGAAAAATGCCAATCTCAATCTTTGGGCTTCTTACACAATTTATGACCACATTCTAGATGGTGGCACGAGCCTCGCTGAATTGCCGGTTGCCAATCTCCTACTATTTGAAAGCGCCAAAATTCTTGGTGGAAAAAGCGAATTAGCCAACGAAGCCTTTTTGCTAATGGAAACTGCCAACCAAACAGAATTCTGGCGGGTTAGCGAATTAAAAAAAGACCAGCGTTATTGGTCAAAGTTAGACGAAAATTCCCTTCTGGAAAATGGCCATCAAAAATCTTTTGGATTATATATTTCTGTCTTCTTGTTTTTAGAAAGCCGAGGTGTTGGCTTGGCTGAGCAAAGAAAGTTTAAGGATTTTTTTATCTCCTTCCTTAACTGCCGCCAGCTAGCCGATGATTTGTATGATTGGCGCGATGATTTGGAAGATAATATTCCTACTGCTGTCACCGTCAGCTTGATGAAAAAGTTTAAAAACAAAAAATACAATCTTTCCAGTTTGGAAATAGAGGTTTTTCAGAATTTCTATCCCTACTTTCACAAATATCTAGAAGTTACTCTTAAACAGGCCATCGCCCAAGCCCAAAAAATTTCGGTTTTGGAGAAAAATAATTTTTTAATTGGCTGGGCAGAAACCGCACTTGAA
>CAYSIJ010000010.1:4723-10760 GCA_964431155.1 uncultured Gammaproteobacteria bacterium | reverse complement strand
GCGGTGGAGAGATTACCAGATATTACTTGCTTCAGCTAAAAATCAACGTGTCTAAAATATAGACATTATATGTTTGACTTTTAAACATCAGCGCGTTACAATTTTGGTATATGACTAAAGACTATTACAAATTCATCAAAGAACTACGTTTAAAAAGAGGGCTTTCGCAATTAGAAACCGCCGAAAAAATAGGTATTTCCCGCTCTTCCTATATTGGCTTTGAACAAGGAAAAACCGAACTAAGCCTATTTGAAGCAATAAAGCTATCCGATCTCTTTGGTATTTCCTTGGAAGAAATGCGTGGCGGACTGAAACCAAACTACGAAAAATACAAGCAAATGATTCTGGCCTACTTGCGGCTAGAAAAGGGGTCTGATGGCAAAATACCAAAAACCAAGCTAGCAAAAATGCTCTACTTGGCTGATTTTGCTTGGTTTTATGAGCATCTAGAGAGCATGAGTGGCATGCCTTATCGCAAAATTCAATATGGCCCAGTGCCAGACAACTATTTCCGCGCCATTGATGAGCTTTTTGAGGCAGGAATTATTGACATTGATAAAACCACAAAAGATGGCATATTTTTTATTTCCCAAACTCGTTCCGGCGAGCAGGAAAAACTACCAGAGTTGAACAAAGCGGAGCAAAAGCTAATCAAGGACATTTCCGCAAAATGGCGGGGAAAAAGAACGCAAGATATTGTAAAATTTACTCACGACCAACTACCTTATGCTATCTGCGAAGACAATGAAATAATTCCCTACAGCCTAATAACCCAAGAAGATCCAAGCCATGTCTATTAAGTATTCAGTAAACATCCAAGAATACGCCCACCGTCACTTCATCAAAAAATTTTCCAAAAAATATGGCCGAGCCTGGGATATTACAATTGAAGCTCTCGTGAGAGAGTTTCAAAGTTTTGACGTTATCTTAAAAAAATCAATTGCTGAAATAATCGTCAAAGATTCAAATATAAAGATTATAAAAACTGAATTTAGCGTTGCTGGAACAAAGGAGTCCCGTCACGGATCTGGTAATCGTTGCATCATTGCCATGAACGATGAGCAAAAATTAATTGACGTTTTACTCGTTTACCACAAGAATGATTTGAGCAGGGGAAATGAAACGGCGCAATGGAAACAGATAATTAAAGAAAATTATTCAAATTATCGCTATTTACTTTAGGCACTTCTTAGGCCAAGCAAGTGCTTACAAGATTACCAGAAATTGCTGGCGACCTTAATTTAACTGATTAAAAATACTCGGAAAGGGATTTTTAAAACATTCCCTTTTACTTCAATTAAGTCGCTGCTGGCGGAAATAGCTATTCCGTAGTCGCTTTTTACTTTTTCTGCGGTTCTGTTGATTTGTTTATTGTCTTTATCTCCATGGCCGACTTCAAAAATTATCTTTTTTTGTTGATCAATTTCTAAAATAAAGTCAGCTCCACCTTGAGAAGGATCATAACTTAGGGAACCTTTTCCGGAAGAAACAAATTCTTGAAATAAATAAGCACCGACGACATCTTCCATGGACTTTCCCTGCCTAGTCAAAGAAGTTGAAGAATCTCCAGTGATACTCAAAAGCGCCAAGCGATAAGTAGAGCTCATAAAAAGGTACTTTGAGGGCTTTTTTGATTTTGTAAAATTAGAGCCATGCGGAGAAATTTTAATCAACAACTCAGCTTTTTCTAAAATTTCTAAAACATTCATCAAGGTTAGACGTTTAATTCCCGCAATCGCTGACAATTTACTAACACTCGGAGCATCTAAGCTATCGGCCAAAATAAACAACAAACGTTTTATTGACCCCAAGGTATCAATATCAAATTTGGCCAAATCTCTAATGTCAGTATTAACAACCTTATCAATCAATAATCTTATTTTTTCGTAAGTTTTTCCTTTTTCGCGATTTAAAGTAAAGGGCAAATTTTCAATGCTGATATATTTTTCTATTTCCCCTTTATCTATTTTTGAAAAATAATTGGCAATACTTTTTTGATGCTCTAATAATTTTTGACAAGCATCTTGCGCCGAACTTGAATTATAAAGAGCATCTTTTATTTTTTTAGAAAGTTTTTGCTCCAGAGGAAGATTATTCTTTATTAATTCTAATTCACTAAAATTCATCGGATAAAGTTTTTCAAAAACTGCCCGACGAGAAACATCAGCATCAACCTGGAGAGAAACTGCCGATGATCCAGTACTAATAATAAAAATATTCTTATTTTTATTATAAAGAAGAGTTTTGATGGTTTGACTCCAGTTTTTATCAGCCTGCACTTCATCAATAAAAATAAATAATTTGTTTTTTTGTTCACCAAGTCGTTCTCCTAAAAAATATTCATAAGCCTCAATAATATCTTTTAAAGACAGCCCCAGAGTCCCAAGAGCCTCGTCAAGAGAAATGTACAATAGATATTTGTTGTCAATCTCTTTAGCTAATTTGTAATAAGTCTGAGCCAGTATGGTGGTTTTTCCAACTCCTCGAAGCCCTGGAATAATTATCCATCTTTCATTATCGGGGTTAGCTAAAAAATTCTCCAGATAGCTATTGATTTTGGAAAATATATTTCGTGGATGATAAAAAATGCCGTCTGCATCCTTTATATGACCCGCTAAAATATATCGGGCATCATTTATTTGGTTTTTTATGTAATTTAAAGCATTTTGATTCATATGTATAGCTAATTATATTAAAAAGATATACTTTTAGTATACTACAGCAGATAAGTAAGTCAATACCCCTCAATTTTACCTAATAATTAAATATTTTTTGTTAAATCTCTTTTTAATTTCAAAAATCCCGCCTGAAAAGGCGGGGTTTTTTTATTTTGTTTTTTGAATACTCTCTCACAAAAAATAAATAATTATTTATTTTACATCTTCTCCAAAGTCTCAATCCCCAAAATATTCAAGGATTTGCCCAAAACAACCGTGAAGGCCTCCACTAATTTCAAGCGGAGATTAGTGTTTTCAGAGTTAGCGACCTGGCAAGAATGATAAAACTCATTAAAAATCTGAGCGAGCTCAAAAGCATAATGGGCCACCAGAGATGGATTGCGATTTTCTCCAGCATAAGCCAAAACTTCTGGGAAGCTGGCAATTTTTTGAATCAAAGCAAACTCCGCGTCTTCCAAGTTGGCGGTGTCGCGAAAATCGCCTTCTCCTTCCGGCACTTTGGCAAGAATGGAATTGGCGCGAGCGAAGGAATAAAGAAGATAAGGCCCCGTATCGCCATCAAAACTCAAAGATTCTTTGGGGTCAAAAATCATATTTTTGAAAATATTGGCCCTGAGCAATTTGTATTTTATGGCCGCCAAAGCAATTTTTTTGGCTCTTTCATCAGCTTCTTCTAAATCAATTTCATTATTTCTTTCAATCCCCACCTTGGCTAATTCCGCCAATTCCCAAATCAGATTATCGGCATCAACCACCGTTCCTTCACGCGATTTCATCCGCCCTTCCGGCAAAGCAATCATTCCATAAGAAAGATGGCTGATTTTCTTTTTGAAGCCCATCTTTTTCAAAATAATCGCCAAGACTTTGAAATGATAATCCTGCTCATTGCCGACAATATAGATTGAATCGTCATAATGATAATCTGCGTCTTTTTGAAATGCCAAATACAAATCCTGAGTCATATAGACACTGGTCCCATCGGCGCGGAGCAAAACTTTTTCGTCCAAACCGTCAGCGGTCAAATCAATAACAACGGCCCCGTCTTCGCGCTTGGCAAAAATTCCCTTGGCCAATTCTTTCAAAACCAGGTCTTTCCCCTGTTGGTATATTCCACTTTCAAAATAATTCTGGTCGTGCCTGATGCCAAGCAAATTAAAAGTTTCCTTAAACCCTTCAAAGGCCCAACTATTCATCTTTTGCCAAAGCTCTCTGGTCTGTTTGTCGCCATTTTCCCAATTCAAGAGCATTTCTTGAGCTTCTTTTTCCAGGCCCTCATTATTTTTGGCGAGCTGAGCGAATTTCACATAATAGTCGCCAACAAAGTGATCGGGCTTTTTGTCTGGCTCGGCATTCTGACCTTCTTTTTGGTAAGCCAACATGGATTTGCAAATATGAATACCCCGGTCATTAAAAAGATTAGTCCGAACAACTTTGATGCCACTAGTTTCCAAGAGACGGGCCAAAGATTCACCAATTGCAATGTTGCGCAGATGGCCGAGATGTAAAGGCTTATTGGTGTTTGGCGAAGGATACTCAATGACCATCGTTTTCCCGGTTTTCGGAGCGTTGCCAAAATCTTCCGGACTACTCAAAACTTCATCCAAAACGGAAATAGCAAAAGCGGAGCGATCCACAAACAAATTGAGATAAGGACCAGCCGCTTCGGCGCGCTGAATACGCTGATGGCCAGCCAAAACATTGGCTAATTTTTCAGCGATGACTGCCGGAGCCAGCGAAAGATCTTTTGCTAAAATAAAGCACGGAAAAGCAAAATCGCCCAAGTCGCGTGTTGGGGGAATTTCAATTTTTGCTAATAATTCGGTGAGTCCAATCTTTTTCCCGGTCAATTCTTTGATTTTTTCAGCCAATAAAACGGCAATTTTATTCTTCATATTTGCTTATTTTGTCATTAAACCTCAGAGAAATCAAGGCTATTAACAATTATAGCACAAAAATGTTATAATAGACTCATGAGAACTCATTATCAAGCTTCAAATAGCTTCCAACATAAAATTGATTTTCCGGAAGATTACCAGCCAGAACTCAAAAAAATTGACTGGGAAAAATATTGGCAAGAAAAACAGAAGGAAAAAGAATTGGAAGAAAAAATGATTCAAGAAACTTTGACGCGGGAAAATTGGGAAAAAGAACTACAAGAAGAAGCGGATAAAAAGAAAATTGAAGAAGCTAGAGAAGAATTATACAAAAATGAAGAAGGGGTCAGCGATGCCAGCGAGGAATATCGGCGTTATGGAAGAATAAAAGCAGAAGAGGAAAAAAAGAAAAAAGCAAAAGATGATTTGACTATCAAGCCATATAGCCGAACTTGGTGGCGATATGTGACAAAATAAATTTATTAATTTTAAAAAAACCGCTGGTCAGCGGTTTTTTTTGGTGGGGAAAAAATTAAAAATCAAAATGAATCTTCAAATATTCTTTTATTTTTGAAGTAGTAGCTTTGTCGATTTGACCAATTATTTTCTCAAACCGGCAATAATCAAAAGAAGTAAGACAATAAACTTTCGCGAGAGAGTCTGCCATTAAATTGTTCTGAGAGTCGGCTCGTACCAGAATATCATCATTGATATTATTCTCCATTTTTGAGGTTAAGGGAATAATGGTGACAAGATTTGATTTTGTTAATTGCTGGTTGGATTGGACAACGATTGCCGGTCTCTTTCTCTGATATTCATGACCAATACTAGGGTCAAATTCTGTCCAAACAATATCCCCAGATTTTATTTTACCCTTTGCAATCATAAATTTTCATAATAATTATATTCCTTCTCCGAAATCTCCCCCAACTGCCCGAGAATATCCTTGCCACCAGTTGATTGAAAATATTTTAAATCATCAAAATCTCTTTTGGCATAAGGCGTTTCTCTTTGAAAAACAAAAGAATAAGGAATTATCTCTTTTTCTTTGGTTAATTTCCAAGGAGCATCACCATGGGAATATTCTTCTATCTGATTGGCCGACATATTAGAAAGGGTGTTGATAACATTATCAATAATTTTTATCTCTTGGGGATTTAAAGAATTTATATCATAGATTGCCAAGTTGAGATAACGTTTAATTTTCAAACCAAAATAACTTTGAGAAATGATTTGTAATTTTTGCTCTTCTATCATCTTGCTAATTACCGGCAAATACTGGCTAGCCAAAGGCACTGGTCCATATTGAAGGTGCAGATAGGACAACCCGGAAATTGGCTGATGGTGAATTTCAAAACAATCAAAATCGATAAAATATAATAATTTGTATAAAACTGTTTCGCCGACATTTGGCTTGCCGGCGCATTTTCCTAAAATATACAAAATCACATTTTTCAGTTTTTCTGGATTAAAGTTGGCGGACAT
>CAYSIJ010000010.1:0-4713 GCA_964431155.1 uncultured Gammaproteobacteria bacterium | reverse complement strand
TTTGGCAACTCGTCTTCTCTTGTAAAATAATCGGTTTTCAAGTTAAAAACTTCAGCAACTTTGGCAAGTTCCAGAAAATCAATCCCCCGATTTCCTTGCTCAATCTGAGAAATGGCGACACGCGACAGGCCAATCTTTTTCGCTAAATCTTCTTGGCTCATTTCGCTATTTTCTCGCAAATTTTTGATTTTTTTTCCCAGAGTTTTTTTGGTAATCATAAAAAAATATAGACTTAATCTTATCATCATAATAACTCTTGAAATAAAATCGGTCAATATTTTTATTTATGATAGAAAAACTAACTATTGTAAAAAATATTTTAGGCCCTACCAGATAAAAACAATAGCATAACATAAATAAATTTTGCTTAAATTTTCAATAAGAAGTTTTTAATATTCAGAAAAAACCGCTGGCCAGCGGTTTTTTTGTATTTTCCAATTAGGCTAAGTCTAAAATTTTTGGACCTGATAATTAGGAAAGATATTTTTTGAGTTATCGTCTTTAAAAAATTCCAAAATAACGTTTTTTTCTCAACATTAATTCTGGTTTTCCCATAATTAATTCTAAACTGCCTTTTATGCCCAAATCTTGAATCCATTTCCAAATCTCCTTTTTTACTGCGACAATGTCTTCGTCATGGTTTATATCACGTCGTTCAACCTCCAAAAAAAGACCCAAATCTTTAACATCTTCCAAAACAACCTCGTACTTATTATTTATAAAGGTAGACTTTATATTTTCTATCCTTACCAATTCTTCAAATCCTAATTTTTTTAAAATTTCTTCCATTTTAAAAATATCAGCGATTGCAGATTCAAATTCATCAAAATAAAGCCATGTTCCATCTTCATTAAATTGATCTATTTTATAAGTGATCGAGCACACCTCGCTCTTTCTTCTGATACGCAAACATCTTTTTAGCTGACCACTGTTGTCTGGCTTCAACTCCTCCCTTTTTGGATCAAAAAAGTAAATGTCTAAAATTTTTTTATTGCTTCATTTTTTGTGTCAGATACTTCTATTAAAATTTCAACTTCTTTCTTCATGTTTTTTGGACAAGATCAAATAAAAAAAGACACCTCAAATTTGTTCTTAAAAACTGCTTTGTTTTTGCAAAAGCATAGCAAATCGGCATAGTTAATTATTGGCTGTTAATTTCGGAAACAAACAGCTGCTCCATGTCATCCAAATCTTTTTTATATACAGCAGAAAAAATCTTTTTAAAATTAGGATAGCGATAACTTTTATCAAGAGAGGCCAATAATTCTTTGACCTTATTAAACGAATATCTAGTAATTAAAAAATTAACAAATAGGGCGGAGATGGTATAGGCGCCATAATTAACATTATTATCCCATCCTAGCGGGGTGCTTAATTTCTGACAAAAATTCTCTTCAAAATAAAGAGAACCCTTATAATTTTGGTGCTGCTTGGCAATATAAGCCGCCAAACCTTCATTTAACCATTTTGGAACAGACTTGCCCTTGGTTAAACCATCAACAAATAAATGAGTAAACTCGTGTTTTAAAATCTGTGGGAATTCACTCTTCTCATGACTGCTTTCTTTTTCCATGGCCGAGGGACTTAAAATATCTATCTCGCCATTATTGGAGGCATTGGCCACCAGCCAACTAGCCGTTTCCATCCCTAGTTGTTTATCAAACTCAGCTCGAGTTTTATAAACATGAACAACGACATCGGAAATTTCTAATTTAAAAAAATCACATAAAAAATCAAAGGCTGCAAAAACCTCTTTTTCTATTTCTGCCAAATTATCACCAGAGTAAATTATTTTAAGCATATGGATACAGTATAAACAATAATTTAAAAAAAATAAAGGCAAGGAATTATAGTTCCTTGCCTAATAGAGATTTTGCTACCGGCTACTTATTGCAATGATTATCGCACTGACGGCAGCTCACACATTGACAACCATTAGAAACAAGATTGTTATCTAATGCTTTAGACGCATCAGCAGTTGGAATTCTGTTAATTACAACTGACGAACTTACAAAAAAACTTTGAATCATTTCATACCTCCTTTCCGCTTTTAATTAATAACTGTAATTATTTTAACTCTTATTAACTTGCTTATTACCGGCCTAATTAAATCCTCCGAAAAGCCAAAATCTTTAATTAAATCGTCTAATGTGAACGATGATCTTCCGCAAAGACTAAAAATAAAATCATAACCTTCTTCGGTGCAAAATTCCACGCTACTATAAACATAAACAATCCAGCCAAAGACTTCCTTTCTAAACCTAACATGGTCATTAATTTTTAGTAAAGAAGAACTGTCAAAATCTGGAACATCGGGTTGTGGTAGTTTTTTAATTCTACTAAGATCCGTGATTGGCTCAGTCATATACATATCTTTTCCATTATAACAGCCGCTTATTAATTTTGCAGACATCCGACAACCACCCTCGCACACAATATTAGCATTGCACTCTCCACATTCTTTTGGCAAAATATCAGAACTTGACCAATATTCCATTTTTTTCCATATTTCAGACAAATCACTTGATAAAATATCACCAAATTCTTTGTCCGCATGAATACATGGACGAACATTGCCACGAGAAGAAATGGCACAAGAAGATACAGCCGCAGAGCAAATTCTATTTCCAATAAAATCAATGAATTCATCATCTTCATTTTCCTTAAACATACATCTAGCAATAGGCTCTAAAGTATCAATATTAAAACCAAAATCCTTCTTTGTTTTTAATAAATTACGAAAAACTTCTTTACACTCCTCTGCTGTCAGAAGGTATTGATAATGCGATTTGTGCGATGGGACCATTGGCGTTACGCAAAATGTTTTTACTCCAAGTTTATGAACTATTTTACCAACTTGATAAATTTCACTTTGATTTAACTTTGAAGCAACCATATTTACCGCAACACTGACTCCAGCCTCAACTAAATTACTAATACCTCTACACGTAGAACTAAAACCATCGGGCAAATTTGATATTGAATTGTGAGTTGATTCAAGACCCATTAAAGAAATTAGGGCATGATCAAGACCTTCTTTAAACATTCTTTCGGCCATTTCTTTGTTTATAAGAACAGCATTGCTGTTTAAACCAACTTCCATATCATATTTTTTTGCTTGCTTTAATAAAGAAAAAAATATTTCTGATCGCAGTAATGGTTCTCCGCCAGTCAATGTCAGCATACTGACTCCGCTGTCATTGATTTTACTGATAATAGCTAAAAAGTTCTCAACACTTAGTTCATCTTTTTTTACAATATCAGAGTCATACCGCCAAAAATTATAACAATGTCGGCATTTTTGATTACAGGCTTCCGTTAGTTCAATTTGAACATCAATCGGAAATAAAAGTCTTTGCATTTCTAATTTCTCCTATATTTTAATTAATTTTTTAAAGTCCAATAATTATCTAGACATTACAATAGGTATAATCAAATGTCAAATATTGCGTAATTGCTTTATCATTGATAATTAGACAGAAATGACAGGCAAATATAATCTCCTCCGTGCACCCCCACCCCAAACAAAAAACCCGAGTTTGTTTAGAAATAAATCTAACTAACTCGGGTCTAACTTTCTTCTTTTTTCATGACTTTCTTCCTCTTTTTTTATTTTTTTGTATCCCAGTAGAATTTTTCGCCTGATGGCAAAATAACGGTTTTTAATCTTGGCGTGCCATACAGCCAATCATAATTTGAGAAACCGATGTTTCCCAAATTAGTGTTATCAGAGAAGGTGACGGGCATGATAATGCGTGCGTCGCGAATTACTCCCTGATAATTATACACCACTGTAAATGAGACTTCTCTAGTTTTACCTTTTAAGGAATCAAGAGATTGATCTAAATAAAGAGAAAAGTCTTTATTAGGGGTTCCTTTAACTAATTCGATGCCACTAGTAAAACTTTCTCCAACCCTACCATATAAAATATCAGCAGAAAAGCCGATGGTATACTCAGGCTGAGGGAAATCAAAGGTGCCAGAAAATTTAATACGGGTTTCAGATGGCGGGTTTATTCCCGGAGGAATAATTTCGTCATCTTCCTTTTTGCAAGAGCAAAGTAATGCTCCAATTGCAAAAATTAAAAATAATTTTTTCATGATTATATGTTTTTAAATTGTTAATGGACTATTATTACTTTACAAATATTATACTACAATGGGATAGAACTGTCAAGTAGTCTAGGTAATGTGCACACACATATTGCACTTTTTGCTAATCTAGGGGGCATATGTCAAAAACTATGCCCAAATCAACTAGAGATGAAAAATATCGCTGGATAAAGCCCATTCTAGATAAAGAGATTAGCATTCGTCAGTTAGCCAAGGTTGCCCCGTTCAGTGAGCGGGCAATTAAGTATTGGCTAGCTAGCTATCGAGAACTGGGAATCAAGGGTTTAGATAATAAGTCCACTAAGCCCAAATCTCAACCCAAGGAAACTCCAATTAGAATTAAAGAACGCATTATTGAGTTACGAAAAGAAAACAAACTTTGCGCACAAAAACTCTGGTACAAATTGAAGAAGGAAGATATAAAAATAGATGTCCGCACTATTGGCAAAATAATTAAGGCAGAGAAATTAGTTCGCAAATATAGAATTAGAAAATTACAATACAAATACATTAAACCAACCATGCTGCCGGGCGATTTAGTGGAGATAGATATTAAATATGTGCCCAGTAGAATCAAGGGTAAACGCTATTACCAATATA